>JAGNWJ010000012.1:8829-48555 GCA_017986065.1 Rhizobacter sp.
TTCCAGCCGAACGGTTCGTGGCGTGGCGAGGGCACCCGCGCATGGCGCCAGCGATGCGCGGTCGAGAACTGCGGAACTGCGGGATTCACGCCGCAGTGCTGCCCGAAGGCGGCCAGCAGCGCCGCCATCACATCGGCAGGCGCCGCCTCCAGGTGCTCTCGGGTCCAGGCTGGTGTGGCGTGCAGAACCCAGCGGCAGCCGATGCCAGCGACCTCGGTGCGGCCCGTTCGGCCGTCGTCGCGCGTTGCCAGGGCCAGGGTGCCGCCTGGATCGGCGCATCGATACACCGCCTCGGAGACCGGCCATGGGGCGGACCACGCTGCCATCACCGTCCAGCACGGGTCGCTTGGGGTCTGGCGCATCGCATCGGATAGCGCCGCATCCAGATTCAGCAAGACGGCAGCTTGTTCGGCCGGGACGGCGACCACGACGGCGTCGAAGCGGGCCGGCTCGAGAGCCCCGTTCAGCAGCCGCAGACGCCAGCCACCGTGGCCAGCAGCCGCCTCGGCGTCGCCGGGTGCGGGCTCGACGGCTGCGACCTGGGTGTCGGGTCGCCATTCCGCTCCCTCCGGCAAATGGGCTGCAAGCTGTCGAGCAAGCGAATTCATCGACGGCACACCGAATGCGCACGAGGGCGCCGCTGGAGCGCTGCTGGCCTCGCCTTCAATGGCCACCCACCCGCTGTCTCGCCAGCGCGCGACCTGTGCTCGAAATGAATCTGTCGTTGCCGTGAATCCGGGTGCCCCGTGGTCGAAGGCACCGGCCTCGCTGCGACGGGTCGCGCAACGCCCGCCAGCCCCGCGGCTCTTCTCGAACAGAGTCACTGACCAGCCGCCTGCCAGCAGCCCGCTCGCAGCGGTGAGGCCGGCGATGCCCGCGCCGATCACGGCGACGCGCTTCATCGGGGTGCTCGCGCTCACGAATTCGCCCGCCGCTTCAGCCAGCGCATCAGCGCGCCGACAGCGGGCAATTTCTCGTACAGCTCTTCCGCCACATCCCAGTAGTCGCGGTGCAGCGTGATCAGCCCCTCCGCATCGAGTTTCAGGTGCGAGGCGCCGCGCACGGTCTGCAAGTCGCTGCGGAAGCGCCGGAATCGAAACAGGAAGTCCCAGGTCAGCACACACTGATCGCCCTGAACGATCACGTCGTGGATCACGAAGCGAGGTGCCTCGAGGGCCACGTACATGTGGGTGAAGACCTGCTGGATCGCCGGCACCCCGCGCACCTCGTTGAACGGGTCCTTGAACGCCGCATCCATCGCATAGAAGTCGCCAAGCCGCGCCACATCGGCCGGCGTCAGCGTCTCGAAGGCCTCGATGATGCGTGCGACGCGCGGATCGGCGCTGCGCGCGATGGGTCCGGGCTTCATCGGAAACGCCTACAACCCGGTGAAGCGCCGGATCACGCGGAAGTACAGGCCGTCGCCGACGTGGCGCAGGGCCTTCAGGACGCGAGTGAACCGCTTCGGGAAGTGGATCTCGAAGCGTCCCGCGGCCCAACCCGCCAGCATCTCGCGCGCAGCCTCCTCGGGCTGGATCAGTGCCGGCATCTTGAACTCGTTGCGCGCGGTCAGTGGCGTCGCGACGAAGCCCGGGCAGATCACCGACACCCCGATGCCCAGCGGATGCAGATCGAGGTAGAGCGTCTGCGCGAGGTTGATCAGTGCCGCCTTCGTCGGGCCATAGGCCAGCGAGTTCGGCAGGCCGCGGTACCCCGCGACGCTCGACACCAGGCTCAGATGCCCCGACTTCTGGCGGATCAGCACAGGCAGCACCGCGTCCAGCAGGTAGAGCGCGCCGACATAGTTGACGCTCTCGTGACGCAGCATTTCGTCGAGGTCGTAACTGCTGGCGCGCATCGGCGCGTAGTGGCCAGCGCAGTACAGCGCGAAATCAATGCGGCCGCAGCGGGCGACGATGCGCTCGGCGGCCTGCTTCATCGCATCCCGGTCGGTGGCGTCGAGGGCGATTCCCAGGCTGCCTGGATGGCTGGACTCGAAGGCTTCGACCGCAGCCGCATTGCGTGCCGAGACGACGACGGTGGCTCCGCGGTCGTGCAGTTGCCGGGCAGTCGCCAGGCCGATGCCGCTGGAGGCGCCGACCAGCCAGACCACGCATCCGGTCCAGTCGCTGATGCGGGGATTCAGTGCCATGGCATCGCACCGACCGACCGGGATGCCGACCGCCCCTCAGGACGCGACGGGACTGGCCGGAGGCAGTCCGGCACAGCGCCCCACGAAGATTGATCCGCCTGAACCGGTCTCATGGCTTGTGGAACGCCAGAGTGACTTCACCCAGACGCACGCCGAACTTGCTCATCACCGCCTTGTTCAGCATCACACGCTCGTCCACCAGGTACATCCAGTCATCGAACTGCACCTCGTAGGTCTTGGCATCGACCGGCAGTCGCAGCGTGTAGCTCCACTGGAAGGCATTGCCCGAGCTGCGTCCCTGTGCCGTGCCGACCACGTCGTCGGCGGTGCCGGTGTACTGACCACCGGGCAGCTTCTTCAGCCGCCACACGCGCTGCTGCTTCTCGCCGTCGCTGTAGACGAAGCGCTCGTCGAGCACACCGTCGTCGCCCTGCCAGCTGCAGGCCATTTCCACCGTGAACCTGCGCACGACCTTGCCAGAGCGGTCGGTGAAGATGCCGTGCGCGGTGAGGTTTCCGTTGAAGTAGGCCTTCAGGTCGAGAACCGGCTTCTCGTTCGCGTAGTCGGCGGGGCTCGGCGATGCGCAGGCGGCCAGCAAGGCGGTGGCAGCGGCTGTCGCAGCCAGGATCGAACGTCGATTCATTGCGGTTCCCGAAGGTTTCGTATCAGAAGGGTGTGCAGCAGTGCGGCCGCACCCAGCTTGAGCAGGCAGGGCAGCATGCAGTAGGCGGTGGTCAGTGCCGCCAGCGCCTGGGGGCTGCGGCTGCCCGGTTCGTACCCGAACCAGGCCAGGGCAGGCAGCGCGACTCCGGCGGCCAGCGCGAGATTGAGCTTTGTCGCGAAATTCCACCAGCCGAAGTAGGCTCCTTCGGCCTGTTCCCCGTGTCCCGCGCGCTGGATCACGCCTGCGAGGATCGCACTCGGCAGCGTCAGGTCTGCGCCCAGTGCGACGCCGCTGAGCGCGCACACCGCGGTGTAGGCCAGCACGTCGCCGGCGCCCAGCAACGTCGCCCAGCTGAACACAGCGATCGTCAGCCCCATGCCCAGCAGCCAGGCGCGCTCCAGGCCGACCCAGCGCACCGCACGCACCCACAGTGGAATCGACAGCGCGCCGGCGGCAAAGTAGCTGGCGAGAAAGAGCGGCTCGTAGGCCGGGGCCTGCAGTCGATCGCGGATGAAGAACAGCACCAGCGTTGCCGGCACGGCGCTGGCGATCCCGTTGACGAGATACACCGCCAGCAGGCGGCGGAAGGCGGGCGTGGAAAAGGGCAGGAGCATCGGCACGTGGGCTGCAACCACCGCCGATGCCGCTGGCTGCGGTGCGGTGCGCAGGCACAGCACTGCGAAGAACAGCAATGCGGCCAGCACGCCGACCGTTACCGCCAGACCCGCGACCGACGGCAGCACGCTTGCGACCAGCACGCCAGCCAGCGCCAGACCCTCGCGCCAGGCCACGATGCGAGCCCGTTGAGGCGCGTCGCCACCCAGTCTGGCCCCCCACGACTGATGGATGACGGAGACCCCGCTGTACCCGAGGTAGGTCACCGCGAGCGCCAGCGCGCACCAGACCAGCAGCGAGGAGCGGTCCTCGACCGGAGGAAAGAACAGTGCGGCGAATCCGATGGCGAGCACCAGGGCAGCCATCGCGATGGCCCACCAGGCGCGCCGTGCGCCGCCTGCCAGCAGTCGGTCGGCGGCGCGGCCGATCAACGGGTCGGCAACCGCATCCAGTGCGCGCGCGCCCAGCAGCACCGCGCCCAGCGTGGCCAGCGGGATGCCGAACTCGCGTGCGTAATGGTCGGGCAACACGATGTAGAGCGGCAGCGCGACGAAGGCCAGCGGCAGACCGAGTGCGCCATAGCGCACGCCCGGGCGCCAGCCGGCCATTCCAGGGCCGTCACGCGCCATGCCGTCGGGCTCGGTTGCTGCCGCGGTGGACGGGTGCTTGGACAAGTCGGCGCCCGGGATGACGCGCTGCAGGGCCATCGACGACGGCCCGGTCACGATCCGGTGCGGACGCCCGCCAGCAACGCCTCACGCAACCGGGGTTCGGAGGTTCGCTTCGACAGCCAGATGCCGAAGAACAGGCGCGTGAACTCGGCGTCGCGGATTTCCCCCGTCAATTTGCCATTGACGAAGTAGCGCGCGGCGACACCCGGGACCTGTATGCCCGTGACGCGGTCGCCCTCGGCGACGTCGGGGATCGACTGCTTCATCGCCGCCAGCCATCGAGTCGCCTTCGCGGGATCGATGGCTCCGCTGCGCTCCATCTCTTCGATCGATCGCGCGGCGATCTCGGTGCTTTCGAAGCTGCGTGCGTACTCGAGCTCCAGGGCCAGTGGGGCCTGGTCGAAGTTTTCGGCGTCGAACTGCGGGCCGGTCCACAGCCGCGCGTCGTAGACGTGGAACAGCAGGAATTTCATCCGGCCGCTGCCATGCAGCCGCGCTCCCGGCAGCTCGCTGCGCACTTCGGGCGGCGGTGACAGGGCGGCGCGTGCGACAGCCAGCACGCTCGCCGGCACGCAGCCGATGGCCAGTGGGAGCGCCAGCAGCGATCGTCGGGTGCGATCGATCAGGTCCGGCTGGCGCATGTCAGTCTCGCTGCAGCGTGAACTGCATGACGTTGGTGTTGCCTGCCTCGAAGGCTGCCTCGCAGTACGCGAGATAGAACTCCCAGATTCGCATGAAGCGGCTGTCGAAACCAAGCCGGCGAACCGGCCCCTCCTGACTCAGGAAGCGTTGCCGCCAGCGCAACAGTGTTTCCGCGTAATCGAGCCCGAACTCCAGCTCATTGACCACTCGCAGGCCTGCGCGCGCGGCGGCCTTGCGGAATTCGGCCGGACTGGGCAGCAGTCCGCCCGGGAAGATGTACTGCTGGATGAAGTCGGTCGAACCGACGTAGCGGTCGAACAGGTCGTCGCGGATGACGATGCTCTGCACGCACGCCTTGCCACCCTGCTTGAGCTGCGAGTTCAAGGTCTCGAAGAAGCTGGGCCAGTACTCGCGCCCGACTGCCTCGAACATCTCGATGGAGGCGACCGCATCGAATGGACCGGCGCTGCCGTCGGCCAGGTCCCGGTAGTCCTGGAAGCGCAGGTCGCCGGGCAGTCCTGCATCGGCCAGGCGCTTGCACGCCCACTCGAGCTGTTCGCTCGATAACGTCACGCCGGTGACCGTGGCCCCGAAGTCGCGCGCGGCGCATTCGGCCAGCGAGCCCCAGCCGCAGCCAATCTCGAGCACGCGGTCTCCCGGCTTCACGTCGCATTCGGTCAATGCTCGCCGCACCTTGGCCCACTGCGCTTCTTCCATCGGACGGGTGCGGTCTCCCTCGAACCAGGCGCTCGAATAGTTCATCGTCGGGTCGAGCCACAGCCGGTAGAACTCGTTGCCGAGGTCGTAATGCGCGTGGATGTTCTTCTTGCTGCCGGATCGCGAATTTCGATTCAGCCAGTGCCTGAAGCGGTACAGCAGCGAGCCCCACCAGGTGCCGTAGACCAGGGACTCGACCTCCGATCCATTGGCGAGCATCAGCCGGATCAGCATGGCCGGATCGGGCGAGGTCCAGTCGCCGGCGATGTAGGTTTCGGCGAAACCGATGTCTCCGGAGCGCATCGTCGCACCGCAGACGTTCCAGTTCAGCAGCCGCATCGCAGCCCGCATTCCGCCGTCGACCGCCGAGCCGAAATGCAGACCCGTGCCATCGGGCAGCTGGATGTCCAGCGTGCCGTGCTTCAGGTTCTTCAACAGGCGGAATACCGCGCGGGCGGCCGCTGGTGCCGACGCCGGCAGGGCGCCAGGTGACAGGGTGGTGGTGTGCATCGCGTCGAGTTGGGACATGCCAGCGAGAGCGGGAAAGTGGAAGTTCGACGCGCGGTCAGCGCGTCACGAAACCGATCGGGGGCTCGGGCTTGCGGAAGAACGGGACCCGCTTCAACCACAGCCGGGCGGCCTGCAGATGGATGCGACCGATCACGCCGAGAGTCATCAGTGGCATGCCGAAGAACGCGCGCCGCAAGCTGCGGCTGGTCAGCGGCAGCAGATCGCCGGACACGCTGGTCTGGATCAGCGCACCCTCCGCATCGTCGTGGTCGATGCGCGCGACCGTGCGCGTCAGCTGCATGTTTCCCGCTGGATCGGCCATCGGCGCTCTGCCGTGCATGAAGCGGAACCGGTAAAGACCGGCCACCGAGCAGAACGGCGACACGTGGAACACCTTGGTCGCCACTTGCTCCCTGCCGTAGGCGAGCTGCGAGCCATGCAGCAGGTAGCAGTGCCGCTCGCCAAAGGTGTTGTTGACCTCGACCACGACCGCGGCCAGCGTGTTGTCCGCCCGGTGGCAGTACCAGAAGCTGACGGGCTTGAAGGTGTGCCCCAGCACCCGTGGGTAGCAATGCAGCCAGACCTCACCGCCGGCATCCGTGATGCCCTCGCTGCACAGCAACTCGTCGAGCCAGGCGAGGCTGTCGGCACGACCATCACCGTGGTCGCTGTCGTGGAAGCTGATCAATCCGAAGCGGTTGCGCGCCAGATCGGCGTGAGGTGCGTCGCGCAGACGACGCATCGGAAGCATCAGGAAATAGGTGGGATAAGCGAAGCGGTTGACGGCCGGTCGAAGCCGGGTGTGGCGCACCTGACCGAATCCGATCAGTGGACCGGAACGCTGCGTCGAGGGCGGGGCTGCGGCACTCATGCGGCCACCGGCACCGGGCGGGTGGCCGTCTCGGCCCAGCGCTTGCGCAAACCATCCACGACGCCGATCCCCGACATCAGGCCGTCCTCGTGAAAGCCGTAACGCGTCCAGGCGCCACAGAACCAGGTGTTCCCCACGCCCTGAAGCAGTGGCACCCGCTGCTGCGCAGCGATCGCGTCAGCGTCGAAAACCGGGTGGGCATAGTCGTACACCCCATGGACAGTGTCGGCGCGCGGCTCGTTGACAGGATTGAGGGAGACCACCACGGGGGTCTTGAACGGCAGTGGCTGCAGCCGGTTGATCAGGTAGTGCAGGCAGACCGCCGTCGCTTCGCGCGAATCGGCTCGGGCGCGTTCATAGTTCCACGCCGCCCAGGCGATCTTCCGGCTCGGCAGCACCGAAGTGTCGGTGTGCAGCACCGCGCGATTGCGGTGGTAACGGATGGAGCCCAGCACTTCACGCTCGTCGGGCGTGGCATCGGCCAGCAGCGCCAGCGACTGATCGCTGTGGCAGGCCAGCACGACGTCGTCGAACAACTCGCTTCCTCTGTCGGTGCCGATGCTCACCTGGCCTGTGGTGCGCATCCGTCGCACGCTGCGCACCGGCGTGTTCAACCGCGCATCGGGGACGCGGCTGACGAGCTTCGCCACGTAGTGGCGGGCGCCGCCGCGCACGGTGTACCAGCGCGGCCGGCTCGTCACCTGGATCAAACCGTGGTTGTGGCAGAACCGGATCATCGTGGCGATCGGAAAGCGCAGCATCTGATCGGTCGGACAGGACCAGATGCAGCCGATCATCGGCAGGAAATACCAATCCCGGAATTCCGCGCTGAAGCGATGCTCGGCCAGGAATTCGCCAATGGGCTGCTGCTGCTCGGCTTCTTCCCCGCGCACGGCCAACGTGGTGGCCAGACGATTGAAGCGTGTCAGATCGCGCAGCATGCGCCAGAAAGCCGGTCGGAGCAGGTTGGCGCGCTGCGCGAAGACGCTGTTGAGGTCGCTCCCGCTCCACTCCAGGCCGATGTCCGGCACCTGCACCGAGAACGACATATCGGAGAGCGCGGTGGGAACCTGCAGCTCGCCGAACAGCCTGATCAGGTTCGGGTAGGTGCGCTCGTTGAACACGAGAAATCCGGTGTCGACTCCGTGCGTGATCCCGTCAAGGGTCACATCGACGGTGTGGGTGTGGCCGCCGAAGTAGCTCCCCGCCTCGTACAAGGTGACCCTTGCGTCGGGCGCGAGGGCATGAGCCACCGACAAGCCCGAGATGCCCGAGCCGATGACCGCGACGCTGCGCACGTGATCAGGCATGTGCGTCCGGCACCTGCCGAATCGTCGGCTCGACCGGGAAGAAAGAAGCTGCACAGCGCCCGGCAGGGCAAAACGAAGGGAGGAGGCAAAGAAAATACCGCCACCAGGATTGTGTCGGCGAGACCGACGAGCTGTGCAACGCTAAACCGTGGGTCGGGTCATTGGTCCGCCGGTGTCGCGCAGATCCGGGGGTTCTGTTCCGGTTGCTGGACGCCTGACTCGCCATGTCACTCGACCCTGCGTAGACATCCGATCGAAACGAGAGTTCCCCCGGGTCCATTCCTGGAAGCAGCCGTCCCGTGTCTTCGGGAATGGACGCACAGCTCGCAAATTCTTGGACTCTTACCATATGGTTCAAAATATAACTGCTCGGTATGGGTCGCGCTGCGTGCTGCTGTATTTCACTGCGCCACCAGCAGCTTTTCAATGCCTTCGACAAACGCCTTGTCGTCGGGTTCGACATCGCTGCTGAAGCTCTGCACCGTGGAGCCGTCGCGTCCGATCAGGTATTTGTGGAAGTTCCAGCGAGGCAGGGTGCCGGTGCGCTGCCGCAACTCGGCGTAAAGCGGGCTCAAAGCCGCTCCGGCGGACTGTGACACGCGAGTCTTGGTGAACATGGGGAACTTGACCCCGAAGGTGTTTGCGCAGAACGTCGCGATCTCCTGGTTGCTGCCAGGCTCCTGGCCGCCGAAATCGTTCGACGGGAAGCCCAGCACCACCAGGCCGCGGTCCCGGTAGCGGGCATGAAGCGATTCCAGTCCCTTGTACTGTGAGGTGAAGCCGCAGTAGCTGGCGGTATTGACGACGACGACGACCTTGCCGGCGTACTGGCACAGGTTCTGTGGCTTCTCGTCCTGAAGTCTCGGCAACTCGCGGTTGAGCAGGGTGCCGCATTCCGCCGCTTGTGCTCCGGAAGCGCAGGCGAATAACAGCAGTGCGGCCGCACAAGGCATCCTTGCAAAGTCGATGAGCTGAGCAGTTGATATGTCCATATCCTGTCTTGGGCAAAAAATTGTCAAAGCCGTATATTGACGCAAATCGAATCACCTGTCCTGCACCATCACATGCCTGCTCACGACCAGACATTGCTCGCCTTCGTCGATTACCCCGAGCCCGGCAAACTCGCGGATCATCTGCCGCGATGAATGAACCCGCGCGCTCGCTGAAATCGCTCACGCTGTCGATCGCCGCGGCCGAGCGCGACACCGGCCTGACCAAGGACACCCTGCGCGTGTGGGAGCGCCGTTACGGGTTCCCCCGGCCCGATCGCGATGGCGGTGGCGAGCGTGCCTATCCGCTCGAACAGGTCGAGAAGCTGCGCGTCGTCAAGCGACTCATGGACGCGGGGCATCGGCCTGGCCGGCTGGTGTCGATGCCGATCGAGGAACTGGTCCGGTTGAGTGAGAGCACCGGCGATGCGCCTCGGCGATCGGCCGGAGGCGGCCCGCTCCTCGATCTGAAGGCCTGCCTGGCCCTGATGCGTTCCCACGATGTCGATGCGCTCCGTCGCCAGCTGCTGCAGACGCAGATGCGGATGGGGCTCGCGCGCTTCGTCATCGAAGTGGTGATGCCCCTGAACACGATGGTCGGCGACGCCTGGATGCGCGGCCAGATGGAAATCTTCGAGGAACACGCCTACATCGAATGCCTGCATGGGTTGCTGCGCCAGGCTCTCGCCGGCCTGCCGGAGGCTGCACCGCTCGACCGCCCCCGCGTGCTCCTGACGACCCTGCCCGGGGAGCCCCATGGCCTGGGCCTGTTGCTCGCCCAGGCGCTTCTGGCGCTGGAAGGTGCCCGCGTGGTCTCGCTGGGCGTGCAGACCCCTGTGTGGGACATCTCGCTGGCAGCCGCAGCGCACCGCAGCGACATCGTCGCGCTGGGTTTCACCGGGTGCATGAACCCCAATCAGGTCGTCGACGGACTGAGCGAACTGCGCAGCAAGCTGCCGCCAGCGGTCGAACTGTGGGTTGGCGGCTCGGCGCCGGTGCTGCACCGCCGCACGGTCGATGGGGTGATGGCGTTTTCGTCTCTCGAGGACATCCGGCCACAGATCGAGCGCTGGCGGCACGGCAGCGGCTGACCAAAGCAGGTGGTTTCCGCCTTGCTCGAATGACCATCGGCCGCGCGCCCTTTCAAGGTGCGGCTGCGGGTCAACACGTCTAAACTCGTGCTCCCTGGAAAAGGTCGCACCCACCATGTCCACCATGCTCTATCCCGAACTTTTCAAGCAGCTCGAAGCCGTTCGCTGGAGCATGGACAAGGACATCCCCTGGGACCGCTTCGATGCCAGCCAGTTGAGCGACGAGCAGGCGCAGACCATCAAGATGAACGCGATCACCGAGTGGGCTGCCCTGCCTGCCACCGAGATGTTCCTGCGAGACAACCGCGGCGACAGCGACTTCTCCGCGTTCATGAGCGTGTGGTTCTTCGAGGAGCAGAAGCACTCGCTGGTGCTGATGGAGTACCTGCGCCGCTTCCGTCCCGACCTCGTGCCTACCGAAGAAGAGTTGCACGAGGTGCGCTTCGAGTTCGATCCGGCACCGGCGCTCGAGACGCTGATGATGCATTTCTGCGGAGAGATCCGACTCAATCACTGGTACCGCCGTGCTGCCGAATGGCACGCTGAGCCGGTCATCAAGGCGATCTATGAAACGCTGGCGCGCGACGAGGCGCGTCATGGTGGCGCCTATCTGCGCTACATGAAGCGGGCACTGAGCCAGGTCGGTGACGAAGCACGCGTTGCCTTTGCCAAGGTCGGGGTGCTGATGGCCAGCGCCCGGCGCACCGCACAGGCCTTGCATCCGACCAACCTGCATGTGAATGAAAGCCTGTTCCCGCGCGATACCGTGCAGAGCCGGCTGCCCGATCCGGTGTGGCTCGAAGCCTGGCTCGATCGGCAGATCTGCTTCGACGCTGAATGGGAAGGCAAGGTGGTCGACCGCATCCTGCACAACATGAGCCTGCTGATGGAGCGCAGCTTCGCGACCGTGCAGGAGCTCAACCGCTTCCGCAAGGAAGTCGCCGCGTCGATCGCCGCGGCCGCTCAGTCCGCTGCTGCCTTGCCCGCCTGAGCGACTCGGCGCAGCGTCGCCGCCGCCTCATGAGCGACTACACCGACAAGCTGTGCCCGCGCGATGAGGTCGAATCGCGAGTCGCTGCCCTGCCGCAGCCGGTGGTGTTCACCAACGGCGTGTTCGACATCCTGCATCGCGGGCACGTCAGCTACCTGGCGCAGGCACGTGCCTTGGGCGGCAGCCTCGTGGTCGGGCTCAACAGCGATGCGTCGGCGCGTGGCCTGGGCAAGGGCCCGGGCCGGCCGCTCAACACGCAGGTCGATCGCGCCTGTGTGCTCGCCGCGCTCGAGAGCGTGAGCCTGGTCATCGTCTTCGATGAGCCGACACCGGTCGAGTTGCTAAAGCGCGTGCGGCCGCAGTGGTACGTGAAAGGCGGCGACTACGACATCGAGACGCTGGCCGAGACGGCTCTGGTGCGGAGTTGGGGTGGTGATGCGCAGGCGTTGCCGTTCGTCGATGGCCATTCGACGACGGAGTTGGTCCGACGCATCCGCAGCTGAGCGACGCCCGCGCCCAGGCCCCGCAAGCATCAGCACGCCGCAGGGCCGATGGCGGCCCTATCCGTGAGCATCGACCATGCCCAGGGCCTCGCGCACCGTCGCGACAGCGCGCGACACGCCCTCGAGCAGCGCGGATGCCATCGCGCCAGACAGTGCGCCGCTGAGATGCGCACCGGGCGCGACGGCGATATCCCAGCCCGGCGGGTGGCTGATCGCGCCAGCCCACGGCATCTCTGACAGCAGCTTCGCGGCCAGCGCCGCGAGTACCACGGCGGCGATTCGACGCTGCGCGCGCGTTCCCGAGCACGCCAGGTGCACTGCCACCACAGAAACCCCTGCGTGCAGCACCCCCGAGAGCCCGCCGTAGTGCCGCAATTCCGGTTGCATCGTCAGGCCCCATTGAGTCAGTGGCCACGCGATGAACCAGGCGATCGAGCAGCGGGCCGGAACGCGTGCGACGGCACCCCACGCAGCCACCGCCACCGCGCCGGCGAGATTCGCGGCGAGGTGCAGGTCGCTGAGGTGGACGAACACGGCTGTCCACGCGCGCCACGGATCTGCACTGGCTAGCGCGGGCTGCCAATCGAGCGCCTGTGCCCAGTGGCTGGCCGCGTCCGTGCGCTCACCACCCATCAGGTGGAGGGTCGCCGAAACCGCGGCCATCGACAGCGCGATCACGACCCACGTCCAAGCCGACGCAGGCACCGCGTCTGTCCGCGACTGCGTCACCGGTCAGCCGAACACCGCATGCCACAGCGCCAGCACGGCAGCGCGTTGCGCAGGCATCGCATCCAGGGGCACCTGGGTCGGCTGTTCGTCGAGTCGCGCCGCGTGCTGCGCGCGGCGGAGGTCACGGTAGGCATCGGCCGCGGCACTGCCGACGGTCGGCGGCAACAGCCCCGCCGACTCGGCGCGTTGGAGCAACGCAATGTTGCCGACGTTGGGGATCAGCTCGGGGTGTCGACCGCTGTGCTCGAGCACCAGCACCTGCACGGCGAACTCCACGTCCATCATCCCGCCCGGGCTGTACTTGATATCGAACATCTCGGCCTTGACCGGGTGGGCTGCGCCGACCTTGTCGCGCATCGCCTGCACCTCGGCACGCAAGCCTTCCGGGTCGCGCGGCGCTGCCAGCACCGTGCGGCGCACCTCGTCGAATGGCGCCACCAGGGCAGCGTCGCCGGCGCAGACGCGAGCGCGCGTCAGCGCCTGGTGTTCCCAGGTCCAGGCGGTGTTGCTGCCACGGCCGGTCTGGTACTTGTCGAAGCTGGCGATCGAGGTCACCAGCAGTCCCGAGCCACCGTTCGGCCGCAGTGCGGTGTCGATGTCGAACAGCTCGCCTGCTGCGGTGCGCAATGTCAGCCAGCCGATCAGCTTGCGCACGAAGGTGCCGTAGATCTCGCTCGACCGGTCGGGGTCGGGCTCGCCGGCGTCGTCGTAGACGAACACCACATCGAGGTCGCTGCCGTAGCCCAGTTCCTTGCCACCCAGCTTGCCGTAGGCGATGACCGCAATCTGCGGTTGATCACGGTGCCGTTGCTTCAGGTGCTTCCAGGCCCATCGCAGCGCACAGGCCAGCGTGGCGTCTGCCAGTGCGGACAGATCGTCGGCCACCTGCTCGACGCTGATGTGGCCTTCGACGTCGCGCACCAGGGTGCGGAACACCTCCGAGTGGTGGGCGCGGCGCAGCGCGTCGAGCAGCGCTTCCTCGTCGACCTGTCCCGAGCGGCCCCAGGCCGCGTAGCGCGCCTCCAGGTCGGCGGTGAACTCGGTCGCATCGAAGCGGCCGTGCAGCAGTCGCTCGTCGGCCAGTTCGTCGACGACGCCCGGGTGCAGCATCAGGTAGCGGATCGGCCAGCGCGCCAGGCCCAGCAGCCGCAGCAGGCGGTTCTGCACCTCGGGACGCTCTGCGAGCAACGCGATGTAGCTTTCCCGACGCAGCAGCGGCTCCAGCCAGTCGATGAAGCGCGCCGCTGCGGCGATCGTGCAGCGGCCGTCCTTCACTGCGTCTGCTGCGCGCAGCACCAGCCTGGCCAGTCGCGCCTTGCTCTCGTCACGCAGCACCTTGATCTTCGGGTGATCGCACCAAGGCTTGACGCGCGCCGCCAGTTCCTCCGGCAGCTTGGCGAGGAATTCGCCGCTGTCGACGGGCTGCAGGCTCGGCACGCATCCGCGGCAGGCAACGCCGTTGACCTGGGCTGGTGCCGGCTGACCTTCGTGCAGCAGCGCGTCGAACTCCGTTGCTACGAACTCTCGGGTTTCGCACAGGCGGTCGAGCAGTTCGCACGCATCGACGGTGCAGCGCAGGCCCAGGCTGCCCGCAATCCAGCGCAGGTCGGCATCGGATGTGGGCAGCAGGTGCGTCTGCTGGTCGTCGAGAAACTGGATGCGGTGCTCCAGTCGCCGCAGGAAGACATACGCCTCGGCCAGCCGGGCTGCACTGGCGGGTTTCATCAATCCGCGGGCCGCCAGCTTGTCGAGGGCCTTCAGCGTCGAGCGCGTACGGATCTCGGGGAACTGCCCGCCGCGCACGACCAGCAGAAGTTGAACGATGAATTCGATCTCGCGGATGCCGCCGCGCGACAGCTTCACGTCGTTGGCGCGCTCGGGCCGTCCTGCGGCACGGCGCTGCGCCTCATCGCGCACCTTGCGGTGCAGCTGACGCAGGCCCTCGAACACACCGTAGTCCAGGTAGCGCCGGTACACGAAGGCGTTGACCATGCTGCGCAGTCCCTGGATCTGCGTGGTCTCGAGGCGGGCACGTGGAGCGACCACGCGGCTCTTCAGCCAGGCGAAGCGCTCCCATTCGCGGCCGTGAGCCTGCAGGTATTCCTCCAGCATCGGCAGGCTGACGACCGGCGGACCGGAGTTGCCGTTCGGTCGCAAGGCGAGGTCCACGCGGAAGACGAAGCCGTCCTCGGTGGTTTCGCCGATCAGCGCGTACAGGCTGCGCACCACCTGCGAGAAATACTCGTGAGCACTCAGCCGCTGCGGACCCGGCGTTTCGCCGCCGTCCTCGTAGACGTAGATCAGGTCGATGTCGGAGGACACGTTCAGTTCGCGGGCGCCCAGTTTGCCCATGCCGACGATCCAGAAATCGATGCGCTGGCCGGCCGCATTGAGCGGCGGACCGCTGCGCGCATCCTGCTCGACCATGGCCTGCGCCAGCGCGACGTCGAGCGTGGTCTCGGCCAGCTCGGTCATCGCCAGGGTGACGTCGGCCATGCTCGCGCCGCGCTCGATGTCGAGCACGGCCAGCCGCTCAAGCACCAGCTGGCGCGTCACGCGCAGCGCGCTCGCAAGCGACCGGCCGCCGGCCACCAGCTGTTCGATCACTGCGGTGATCACCGAGGAGCGCGGAAGACCTTCAGGCAGCAGCGGCAGCTCGTCCACATAACGGCGGCGGATGCGTTGCACGAAGCGGCTGTGGTCGGCGCAGGCCGGGCTGGCTGCTGCGCCGACAGCCGGGCTTTCGGGGCGGGAGTTCGCAGCGATGTCGGAGGACAGGGAACCCATGGATCGAAAGGGGCTCTGTGCTAGATTGCTTCGACGTGTACGGAAGGGTTCTTCAGGATGTCGAGGGCATCGTGCAAGCCCCGCAGGCCCCCACGCTGATTCCGCTCATCCGACCCCGCCTTGCACGGCGCCCGAACCCACCCATGCCTGTCCAAGAAGTCGACGTTTCCGTTCTGTCTCCTGGCACCCGACTGACGCTGGCCCGGCTTTTGATTCGCATATTGAAGGGTGTGGGCCTGCTGCTGATAGCTGCTTGGAGCCTGTTGATCCTGGCTTGGGCGACTGCGCACTGGTTCATTCTGCCGCACATCGATCAGTGGCGCGGTCCCATCGAACGGCAGGCCACACAACTCATCGGACAACCGGTGCGCATTGGCGCGGTTCGGGTCACTTCGAGCGGCCTGGTGCCTGCCATCGAGTTGAAGGACGTGACACTGCTCGACGCGCAGGCACAGCCGGCGCTGCGCCTGCCGAGCGTGCTGGCGGCGCTGTCGGCGCATTCGCTGCTGTCGCTGGAGCCCCGCTTCGCGCAACTGCTGATCGACGGTGCACACCTCGAGATGCACCGCGATGCCGCCGGCCGCCTCTTCATCGCCGGTCTCGACTTCAACGGACCGGGGCGCAACGACCGAGCCTCCGCGAACTGGTTCTTCAGGCAGCATGAGTTCGTGATCCGCGGCGGATCGGTGCGCTGGACCGACGAACTGCATCCGGCGCCGCCGCTGGAACTCAGCGAAGTGCAGGTGGTGGTGCGCAATTCACTGCGCCATCACGACGTGCGCATCGATGCGACGCCCCCCGCCCACTGGGGCGATCGATTCAGCGTGACCGGGCGTTTCACACAGCCGCTGCTGGCCGAGAGCGCCGACTGGAAGCGCTGGCGCGGGACGGTTCACGCGACGCTGCCCGGCGTCGATGTCCGCACGCTGCGCCAGCACGCGACGCTTCCGTTCGATCTGACGCAGGGCCAGGGTGCGCTGCGTGCCTGGGTCGATGTGGTCGACGGCAGTGTCGCGGCCGCAACCTTGGATGTCGCGCTGCGCGAGGTGGCGCTGAGATTGCAACCGGGGCTCGACCCATTGGGGTTTGCCGAGGTGACCGGTCGCCTGGCGGGTCGCCAGGACGAGCGAGACACGGAACTCACCGTCCAGCAGCTCGGGTTCGTGACCTCGGATGGCGTGCGCTGGCCCGCGAGCAACGCGGCCCTCAAGTGGCGCCGTGACGGAAGCGGCGCCGTCGCAGGCGGCGAGCTGACAGCCGAGCGGCTCGACCTCGCGCTGCTGACGCAGGTGGTGCGGCGCCTGCCGGTGGGCGACGGCGCGCACCGGCTGCTGGCCGACTTCGATCCGCACGGGACGGCCTCGGATTTCAGCGTGCGCTGGGATGGGGTTTCGAACCCTGTCGCCGGGGCCGCAGCCGCCTCGGCCGCCTCGGCGGCCGACGCTGTGGCCTTGCCGCCGCGCTACCAGCTGCGCGTCAACCTCAGCGACCTGTCGCTGGCCGCCGCGCCTGCGGCCGATGCGCAAACTGCGGGCCGGCCGGGCGTGCGGCAGGCCGATCTCCGGGTGACCGCCGATCAGAGCGGCGGTGAGGTGCGCATTTCGATGACGAAGGGTGAAATCGACTTGCCCGGCGTGCTCGAGGAGCCGACGTTGCCTTTCGACCGCCTGAGCGCGCAATTGAACTGGCGGGTCGAGGCCTCAGCGGTCGCCGCTGAGCCGTCGCATGTCACGGTGCAGGTCAAGGAAGCACAGTTTGCCAACGCCGACCTGCAGGGCGAGCTGCGCGGGAGCTGGTCCACCGGGGTGGCTGCCGCGAATGGCAAGCACAGCCCTCGTTATCCCGGGCTGCTCGACCTCGATGCCAAGCTGACGCAGGTGACGGCCGCGCGTGTCTTCCGGTATCTGCCACTCGGCGTCTCGCAAGAGGCGCGGCGCTATGTCGAGCGTGCGGTCCAGGCAGGCCGCGTGGCCAGCGCGACCTTTCGCGTCAGGGGCGATCTCAACGACTTTCCGTTCGCACAGGTCAGCGTGAAAGACAGCGAATTCCGCATTGCAGCCCAGATCGACAAGGCGTCGTTCGCCTACGTTCCGAGCTGGCCGGCCACCGCCACGGAGCCGGCCTATGTTTCGACGTGGCCGGAGCTCGAGGAGTTGACTGGCGAGCTGGTGTTCGACCGCGAGTCGATGTTGATCCGCAATGCCCAGGCGCGAGTTCAGGGTGTGAAGCTCAGCGGCGTGCAAGGAGGCATCAAGACACTGACCGACAAGTCGGAGCTGGTGCTCGAGGGCGCAGGTCGCGGCGCGGCGGCCGACATGGTGCGCTTTGTCAACGTATCTCCGGTCGGGGGCTGGACCGGCAACGCGCTGGCCCACAGCACAGCGTCCGGCAGCGCAGACCTGAAGCTCTCCCTGGCGGTGCCTCTGGCGGATCCGGCGGCTGCCACGGTGCGTGGCAGTGTGACGCTGGCGGCCACCGACTTCCGATTGCGGCCCGACACGCCACAGGTCGGCGCGGTGCGCGGCCGCGTCGACTTCTCCCAGAAGGGGTTTTCCATCGTCGGGGCTTCCGGGCGCTTGCTCGGCGGCGACCTGAGCGTCGACGGCGGCCTGCAGCCTGATGGCTCGATGCGCTTTGTGGGCCAGGGAATCGCAACTGCCGATGGCCTCAGGCGTGGCGGCGATCTCGGCGGTGCTGCGCTGGCCCGGCTCGCGAACTCGCTGAGCGGGCAGGCCAGCTACCGCGTCGCGCTGAATCTGGTGCGCGGACAGTCGGACCTGCTTGTCACGAGCAACCTGGTGGGCCTGGGCAGCGAACTGCCGCCGCCGCTGCGCAAGGCTGCCGATTCGCCTCTGGCGCTGCGCTTCCAGAGCGCGCCGGTGAACGATGCCGTGGCCGGCAGCGGTTCAGCCTCTGCGACGGCGCTGCAGGACAGCGTTCGCCTCGACCTCGGCAATCTGCTGCAGCTGCACTACGTTCGCGACGTGTCCGGCGCGTTGCCCCGGGTGCTGCGTGGAGGCATCGGCGTGATGGAGCCGGCGCCGACCCCGGCCAACGGAGTCAGTGCCCTGCTGAACCTGGGCAACCTGAACGTCGATGCCTGGGAGCAGGTGGCAGCCAGCCTCACCGGCCCGGCGGCCGGTGGTTCCGGCAACGCGGGCGGCAGCGCCACGCTGGGTCCTTCGGGCGGGGATGCAGCCTCGGTCTTCAGCGCCTACCTACCGACCACGATCGGTCTGCGCGCACAGGAGCTGCATTCCGGGTCGCGGCATCTCAGCCGCTTGGTGGCGGGCCTCTCGCAGGAGGGCACGGCGTGGCGGGTCAACCTCGATTCCGATCAGGCCAGCGGCTACATCGAGTACCGGGCACCGCGCGCATCGTCTGGCAGCGCTGCCGCGGCCCCGATGAGCGCCGCCGCGGCCGGGCGGGTCTACGCGCGGCTGAGTCGGTTGTCGTTGCCCAAGGACGACGTGGCCGACGTCGAGAACCTGCTCGACCAGCCTGCGGCGCAGAGCGTGCCTGCCCTGGACATCGTCGTCGACGACCTTGAGCTGCGTGGCAAGCGTCTGGGGCGCATGGAACTGGAGGCCACGAACCGCCAGGGCGCGCGTGAATGGCGACTGACCCGGCTTGCGCTGACCACACCGGAAGCGAAGCTGACTGCCAGCGGCAACTGGGCGGCGCTGGGAGCCGGCGCGGGCGCTGCGTCCGGCGCCGTGTCTCCCGCGGCGCGACGGGTCGTGCTGAGTTTCAAGCTCGAACTGAGCGACAGCGGGGCGCTGGTTGACCGTCTGGGCTTTGGCAAGGTCGTGCGCGGCGGCAAGGGCGGACTGTCCGGCCAGGTCGCGTGGTTCGGCTCGCCGCTGTCGCTGGACTATCCCAGCCTGACCGGCCAGATCAACATCTCGATCGCCGCCGGACAGTTCCTGAAGGCTGAACCGGGCGTAGGGCGACTGCTCAGCGTGCTCAGCCTGCAGGCGCTGCCTCGGCGGCTGGTCCTCGATTTCCGCGACGTGTTCCAGCAGGGCTTCGCCTTCGACGACATCAGCGGCGACGTGCAGGTCACGCAAGGCGTGGCGCAGACCAACAACCTGCGCATGCGTGGCGTGCAGGCTGCCGTACTGATGGAAGGCAAGGCCGACATCGAGCAGGAAACGCAGGATCTGCGAGTCATCGTGGTGCCGGAGATCGACGCCGGCACGGCCTCGCTGGCCTACGCGGCGATCAACCCTGCGCTGGGTCTCGGCGCTTTCCTGGCGCAGGCGCTGTTCAGCAAGCCATTGATCGCAGCCAACACGCGCGAGTTCCACATCACGGGCACTTGGGGTGACCCCAAGGTCGACAAGGTCGACCGCAAGTTCGGCGCGCCGGTGCCCGACATCCCCGCACCCAGCTCGTCGATGCCCTCCAGCGCGCCGGCTGCAGCCGCCAACGAATCGCCACCGAAGCCATGAAGATCGCTGCCCTCCAGATGGTGTCGACACCTCGTGTCGAGCACAACCTGGCTACCGCCAGTCGCCTGATCGCGCAGGCCGCCGATGCCGGCGCTCGCTGGGTGGCGCTCCCCGAATACTTCTGCCTGATGGGACACAGTGACCGTGACAAGCTGGCCATCGCCGAGGTGGCCGGGGCGGGACCGATCCAGGACATGCTCTCCGGCGCAGCACGCCGCCACGGGGTGTGGGTGATCGGCGGCACCCTGCCGATCCGTTGCGACGATCCCGAGCATGTGTTCAATGCCTGTTGCGTCTATGCGCCTGACGGCACCATGGCTGCGCGCTACGACAAGATCCATCTCTTCTGCTTCGACAACGGGCGCGAGCGCTACGACGAAGGTCGCGTGCTGCGCGCAGGCAGTGAACCGGTGGCCGTCAGCGGATCAGCCGATGGGGACATCGCTGCACTGCGGGTGGGGCTCAGCATCTGTTACGACCTGCGCTTTCCCGAGCTGTACCGGGCGCTGATGACGATGCCCGGCCAGCCACCGTGCGACCTGATCGCGGTGCCCGCGGCATTCACCCACACGACCGGCCAGGCCCACTGGGAGTTGCTGCTGCGCGCGCGCGCGGTCGAGAACCAGTGCTACGTGATTGCGGCCGCGCAGGGTGGCCTGCACGAGAACGGCCGGCGCACCTGGGGACACAGCATGATCGTCGACCCCTGGGGCGAGATCGTCGCGGTGCAGGCCGAAGGCGAGGGAGTCGTGATTGCCGACCTTGATCTCGATCGGCTGGCAGCGGTCCGCTTGCAACTGCCTGCGCTGAAGCACCGCCGCATCACCTGAACACCGCCGGCGGCGTCAGACCTTGCTGAACAGCAGGTCCTGGACGACGACCGCGCGCACGGGAGCTTCGTGCCTGGCTGCGAGGAACTCGTTGAGACGCCGTTCCATGTCCTTCGACAGTTTGTTCATGCCGCCCGCACGCTGCAGCGTCGGGCGGTCATGTGTCCCGAGGCAGATCTGCAGCATCATCGCGACCTGCGTCCGGTTCTCTTCGAGGGAGGCGCGGCTGGATCGGTCGCTCGCGTCGATCGCAACCCGGGCCTTGACCGATTCGCCGTCGCTGGTGGTCGCCTGTACCGATTCGGATCGCACCCAGTTCGGTGCTGCCTGGCCGGAGGGCGTGGGTTCCGAAACGCGGACCCACGACACGCCGAGCATCACTGCAGCCGGGACACCGATCACCAGGATGACGCCGGCCAGAACGTAGGCAGGCAACATCCGGTCGCTGGCCTGCGGCTTTCGAGGCCCCTGGGCTGGCGGCGCGGTGCGCGTGCGTTCGGGTCGGGCCATGGTCGATTTGCGATTGGCGTGCGGACGCGGCCAATCTAACCGCCGGAAGGGGCCGCGAACGGTTCGGGTGCCGCGGTCTCGTGCGAAGCATCACAGCAGGTGCCGGCGAGAGTGCCGGCGGTCGAGCCTGCGTGCGCCTCGAGGCTCTCCGGGTCCGGCGCTGGTCACTCGCAGGCAGCGATCACCTGGGCCACCGCCGCGGTCAGCTTCTTGCCGTAGGGCACGTGGAGGAACTCGTTCGGCCCGTGCGCATTGCTTTTCGGGCCCAGCACACCGCAAACCATCATCTGCGCGTCGGGGAAGCCCTGTTGCAGCAGGCTCATCAGCGGGATGGTGCCGCCCTGTCCGATGTAGCCGCAGGGTGCGCCAAATTGAGTTCGCGACGCAGCGTTCAACGCCCGTTCGAGCCAGGGAGCCAGCGCCGGGGCGTTCCAGCCTGTCGCGCCCGAAGGTTGCCCTCCGCCGCCGCCGCCCGAGCGGCCATCGGCGCTGAACGTCACCTTGGCGTTGTACGGCGCGTTGTCCTCGAGCAGCGCCTTCAGCCTCGCAGCGGCTTCGTTGCCATCGATGAGAGGTGGCAGGCGCAGGCTGAGCTTGAATGCGGTGTAGGGCCTGAGCACGTTGCCGGCACTGCGCATTTCCGGGAAGCCGTCGACGCCGGTCACGCTCAGCGTCGGCTTCCATGTGCGCCGGATCAGGGCCTCGAACGGGTCGCTGGTGGTCGGCAGCGTCGGGCCGTCGTCGGCGCCACAGGCCCACGGGAAACGTTTCCACAGCTCGTCGCCGAGAGCCGCGGCGGTGGCTCGCGCCTGTTCGACGCGGTCTGCCGGAATCTCGCAATGGAAGCCTTCGGGCAGCAATTCGCCGGTCCGGGAATCCTCGAGCCGGTCGAGCAGGTGGCGCAGGATCCGGAAGCTCGAGGGCACCAGTCCGCTCGAGTCGCCCGAGTGCACCCCTTCCGTCAGCACCTCGACCTTCAGCACGCCGCTCACCATGCCGCGCAGGTTGGTCGTCAGCCACAGCTGGTCGTAGTTGCCTGCGCCACTGTCGAGGCACACCACCAGGTCGACGCGTCCCAGGCGGCTCTTCAGTGCGTCGATGTAGGCGGGCAGGTCGTACGAGCCGCTTTCCTCGCAGCTTTCGATCAGGCCCAGGCACCGTGGTCGCGGGATGCCCTGCGCGTCGAGCGCCCGGATCGCGGTCAGCGCGGCGTAGACCGCGTAGCCGTCGTCGGCGCCTCCGCGGCCGTACAGCAGGCCGTTCTCGTACTTCGGCGTCCAGGGCCCGAGGTCGTGGCGCCAGCCGGTGAACTCGGGTTGCTTGTCGAGGTGGCCGTACATCAGCACCGTCCCGGCATCGCTCGCGCTTCCGCCGGGGCGCGTCGCCGGCGCGTCGAAGAAGATCACCGGCGTGCGACCCGGCAACCGCACCACCTCGAGCTTCAGCCCGGCCACGGCCTGCCGCTCGACCCACTGCGCCGCGTCGCGGATCACGCGCTCGATGTGCCCGTGCGACTGCCATTCGGCGTCGAACATCGGGCTCTTCGCGGGAATGGCGATGTAATCGACGAGCGCAGGGACGATGGCTTCATCCCAGGCGCGATCGCAGAAAGCGGCGATCGCGGTCGCCTGGTCCGGGGCGCCGCCTTCGGGCCGGTGCAGGGCGGGTTCGGGAGCGTTCATCTGGGGACTCCGGTGCGGCTCAGGTGAGCGTCGGGCTCAGTGTAGGACCGCGCCGTCCGCCTCGATCGGCTGATCGTGCATGGCCTTGAAGCGCAGCGTGAACCTTACGCCCGGGCCGAAGGGTGCGCCCGCCTGATCGTTCAGTCCCGAGCGGTGCCGCAGGTTGGCGTCTTCGAGCAGCAGCTCGGCGCCGTGCTGGGCGGCGATCTGGCGAACGATCGCCAGTCCGAGGCCGGAGCCATCGACCTGCGTGCCGAGCACCCGGTAGAACGGCTGGAATACCTGATCGCGTTCGGCGGGCGGAATGCCCGGTCCGGAGTCCTCGACCTGCAGCACGACCACCTGGCCGAACGGGTCGTCGATGACACGAACCGTGACTGTGCCGCCCGAGGGCGTGTAGCGCAGCGCGTTGTCGACCAGGTTGCGGATCAGCTCGCCCAGCAGCACGCGGTGTCCCCGCACCTTCAGGCCGCCGGTCGCCGGCGCTTCGAGGCTCCCCTCGACATCGCGTCCCGGGCCTTCGTAGCCCAGATCGATGCGCTTCTCGAGCGCGCGGGGAACGAAATCGCGCACCGTCTCGACGGCCAGTTCCGCGAGATCGACCGGGCCGAGGTTCAGCGCCTGTTCCTTGTCATCGGCGCG
Source organism: Rhizobacter sp. (assembly GCA_017986065.1). GTDB lineage: Bacteria > Pseudomonadota > Gammaproteobacteria > Burkholderiales > Burkholderiaceae_C > PBB1. The sequence continues at coordinate 32,190 of JAGNWJ010000012.1, forward strand.
TGCCATCGAGAGCAGCTGGTTGACCGTGTGCGCTGCGCGCTGGCTCGACAGCGCGATCTGCTGCAGGGAGCGCTTGATGTCCGCCGGGTCGTTCTTGCCGGCATCGATATCGCGCTGCGCCAGCTCGGCCTGCATGCGCAGGCCGGCCAGCGGTGTCTTCAACTGATGCGCCGCATCGGTCAGGAAATGCTTCTGCGAACTGATCGAACGGTCGAGTCGCGCCAGCAGGTCGTTGATCGCACGCACCAGCGGCGACACCTCCTCGGGCGCTTCGCGCTCGTCGATCGGGCTCAGGTCGCTGCTGTCGCGCTTGCGTATGCGCTGCTGCAACTCGTTCAGTGGTGCGATGCCGCGCGCGAGCGCCAGCCACACCAGCAGGACCGCGAGCGGCAGGATCACGAACTGCGGCAGGATCACGCCCTTGATGATCTCGGTGGCCAGCCGAGAGCGCTTGCCCAGGGTCTCGGCCACCTGCACCAGCGGCGCGGCTTCGGCCGGGCGCCCGGGCACGTCCACCCACATGTAGGCCACCCGCACGTTCTCGTCGTGGATCGTGTCGTCGCGGTAGCGCAGTTCGCCGGGAGGCACGCGGTCTTCCTCTGCCGGCACGGCCAGCGTGCTGTCGCCGCTCAGGTATTCGCCGCGCAGTCCCAGCACCTGGTAGTACACATCGTCCGCTTCGTCGGCACGCAGGATCTCAGATGCGCCGGCGGGCAGCTCGAAGGTTGCCGCTGCGTATCCCTGTGGCGAGCTGACGACGACCTGCTTCGACAGCACCCGAACCATGTCGGCGAGTTCGCGGTCGTAGGGCTGGTTGGCGATGCCTTGTGCGACCAGCCAGGTCAGCACCACGCTCATCGGCCACAGCACCAGCAGCGGCGCGAGCATCCAGTCGAGGATCTCGCCGAAGAGGGAACGTTGTTCGTGTGGTCGGGCCATGAAGAGTCAAAGCTGCTCAGGCCGCGATTTTCTCCAGGCAGTAGCCCAGTCCGCGCACGGTCGCGATGCGCACCGGACCTTGCTCGATCTTCTTGCGCAGGCGATGGATGTAGACCTCGATCGCGTTGTTGCTGACCTCCTCGCCCCATTCGCACAGCCGCTCGACCAGCTGGTCCTTGCTCACCAGCCGTCCCGCGCGCTGCAGCAGCACTTCGAGCAGGCTGATCTCGCGAGCCGACAGCTCGATCATCTGGTCGTTGATGTAAGCCACGCGGCCGGTGGCGTCGAAGGTCAGCGGCCCGTGCTTGATCACGCTCGATGCGGTTCCGAGCCCGCGACGCGTCAGGGCACGCACGCGAGCCTCGAGCTCCTGCAGAGAGAACGGCTTGGCCATGTAGTCGTCGGCACCGAGGTCCAGCCCCTTGACGCGCTGGTCGACGCTGTCGGCGGCGGTCAGGATCAGCACCGGCACGCTCGAGCCGCGCGCGCGCAGCTTGCGCAGCACTTCCAGGCCGTGCACCTTGGGCAGTCCCAGGTCGAGGATCACCATGTCGAACTCGTGCGAAGCCAGCGCCGCATCCGCGTCGCTGCCGCTGTTCACCTGATCAACCGCGTAGCCCGCGTTGCGCAGCGAGCGCAGCAGGCCGTCGGCCAGCACCTGGTCATCTTCGGCGATCAGAACCCGCATCCGTTTGTCTCCCCTGGCAGATCCATCATCGCGCCGCGCCGCGCGTCAGGGAAGTTTAGGGTTCCGGCGGGGTCTGCCGGCGGACATGCTGATGGCTGTATACCCGTACGAATCGCCCGAATGGGGGCACCACGGGGGTCGATCGACGGGATGTCGAACGCCAAATAAAATACTGTACAAACATCCAGCTTTTGCAATAATCCCACCTACACCCCGGAGAACACCCATGGACGCACCCGTCAAAGCCCTGAACACCGAAAAAGCCAAAGCCCTGCAGGCGGCGCTGGCGCAGATTGAAAAGCAGTTCGGCAAGGGCACGATCATGCGTCTGGGCGAGGGGGAAGTGATCGACGACATCGAGGTGGTGTCCACCGGGTCGCTGGGTCTTGACATCGCGCTGGGCGTCGGCGGCTTGCCGCGCGGGCGCGTCGTCGAGATCTACGGCCCCGAATCCAGCGGCAAGACCACCCTGACCCTGCAGGTCATCGCCGAGATGCAGAAGCTCGGCGGTACCTGCGCCTTCATCGATGCAGAACACGCGCTCGACACCGCCTACGCCCAGAAGCTCGGCGTCAACCTCCAGGAACTGCTGATCAGCCAGCCCGACACCGGCGAACAGGCGCTGGAGATCGTCGATGCGCTGGTGCGTTCCGCTTCGGTCGATCTGGTCGTCATCGACTCGGTTGCCGCGCTCACGCCCAAGGCCGAGATCGAAGGCGAGATGGGCGACTCGCTGCCTGGCTTGCAGGCGCGGCTGATGAGCCAGGCGCTGCGCAAATTGACCGGCACGATCAAGAAGACCAACACCATGGTCATCTTCATCAACCAGATCCGCATGAAGATCGGCGTGATGTTCGGCTCGCCCGAAACCACCACCGGCGGCAATGCGCTGAAGTTCTACGCCTCGGTGCGGCTGGACATCCGCCGCATCGGCAGCATCAAGAAGGGCGAAGAGGTCATCGGCAACGAGACCAAGGTCAAGGTCGTCAAGAACAAGGTATCGCCGCCGTTCAAGACCGCCGAGTTCGACATCCTCTACGGCGAAGGCATCAGCCGCGAAGGCGAGATCATCGACATGGGCGTCGAAGCCAAGGTGCTCGAGAAGAGCGGTGCCTGGTATGCCTACAAGGGCGAGAAGATCGGCCAGGGCAAGGACAACGCGCGCGAGTTCCTGCGGGAGAACCCGGCGCTGGCCTTCGAGATCGAGAACCTGGTACGCGAGGCGGTCGGCATCCCGTCCCTGCCGCCGCTGGACGGGAGCGATGCGCCCAAGGCCGCCAAAGAGCGTCCGGTCAAGGAGTAGGCACGTGGTGGCGGTCGCACGTCCGCTGAGATGAAGCCGCCGCTGTCTCTGAAGGGGCGCGCGCTGCAATGGCTGGCCCAGCGCGAACACAGCCGCCTGGAGTTGCGCCGCAAGCTGCTGCAGCGGTTGCGCGATGATCACCGCCATGACGGCCGTCCGCCCGAAGGCGAGGGCGAGGCAGATGATGGCCTGTCAACCAACTCTGCAGTGGCCAGCAACCACCCAAACTCCAATGCCGACACCGAGATCGAGGTGGATGCACTGCTCGACTGGCTGCAAAGCCACCGCTACCTGAGCGACGAGCGCTTCGTCGAAAGCCGGGTCCACGCCCGCGCGGCGCGCTACGGCAACCTGCGCATACGTCGCGAGCTGTCTCAGCACGGTGTCGCGCTGACATCGGCCCTCGATGGTGACCTGCGCGGCAGCGAGCAGGCGCGGGCGGTCGAGGTGCAGCTGCGCAAGTTTGGCGGACCGCCAGCTTCACTCGTCGAACGGGCGCGGCAGGCACGGTTTCTTGCTTCGCGCGGCTTTTCGTCAGATGTGGTGCAGAAGGCCTTGCGCGCGCCGCGCCGTATAGACGCGGCAGTCACGACCGCTGGCGAGGACGCTTCAGCCGCGCGGCTGCATTCAGTGCCCGACGACGATCCGGATTGAAGCGAATTCGCACTTCCCGGCAGCCCGCCGTGCCTTGTCTCCCTGACCACCAGGTTGGTGCACTGCAGCATGTTACATTCCCCGCGCTAATCGCCAGGGGGCGCGGCTGTGGTCGATGCATCATCTGTGGTCCGTCCGAGCTGATGAACTGCACCGACGGCGACGTTTGCGACTGAAGCCTTCGATTTCAGCATCGCTGGGATGCTCGGTCGCCCGACCGGCATCGCAGCTGAAACGGCCTTCTCTCCTCTCAGGCACTTCGATTTCATCTTCTGCAAGAAAGCCTCCGCATGAAAATCCATGAATACCAAGGCAAAGAGCTGTTGAGCCGCTATGGCATCCCGGTGCCCAAGGGCTACGCAGCGTTCAGCGTCCACGAGGCTCTGGAGGCTGCGCAGAAGCTGGGCGGTCCGGTCTGGGTCGTGAAGGCACAGATCCATGCCGGCGGCCGAGGCAAGGGTGGCGGCGTCAAGCTGGCCCGCTCTCTTGACGATGTGAGCAAGCTGGCCGGCGAGATCCTCGGCATGCAGTTGAAGACTCACCAGACCGGCCCCGAAGGCCAGAAGGTGCGCCGACTGCTGATCGAGGAAGGTGCCGACATCAAGCACGAGTACTACGTCGCAGCCGTCACCGACCGCGCCACGCAGAAAGTCGTGCTGATGGCGTCGAGCGAGGGCGGCATGGACATCGAACAGGTCGCGCACGACACGCCGGAGAAGATCATCAAGGTGTTCGTCGATCCGCTGATCGGCCTGACCGATGCGCAAGGGCTCCAGCTCGCAGCCGGCATCGGCATCCCCGCGGCCAGCCAGTCCCAGGCGGTCGATGTCTTCAGGAAGCTCTACACCTGCTACATGGAGACCGACTCCAGCCTTGCCGAGATCAACCCGCTGATCCTCGAAGGCTCGGGCAACATCAAGGCGCTCGACGCCAAGTTCAACTTCGACAGCAACGCCCTGTTCCGCCACCCCGAGATCGTGGCCTACCGTGATCTGGACGAGGAAGACCCGGCCGAGATCGAAGCCAGCAAGTTCGACCTGGCCTACATCCAGCTGGACGGAAACATCGGTTGCCTGGTCAACGGTGCCGGCCTCGCGATGGCCACCATGGACACCATCAAGCTGTTCGGCGCCGAGCCGGCCAACTTCCTCGATGTGGGCGGCGGCGCCACTGCCGAGAAGGTGACCGAAGCCTTCAAGATCATGCTGGGCAATCCGAAGGTCAAGGCCATCCTGGTCAACATCTTCGGCGGCATCATGCGTTGCGACACGATCGCCGAGGGCGTGATCGCCGCGTGCAAGGCGGTCAACCTGAACGTGCCGCTGGTCGTGCGCATGAAGGGCACCAACGAGGACATCGGCAAGAAGATGCTGAAGGATTCGGGTCTGCCGATCATCAGCGCCGATTCGATGGCCGATGCCGCGCAGGCCGTGATGGCCGCGCTGAAGTAAGCGCCCCGAGACCAAGGACATACACATGAGCATCCTGATCAACAAAGACACCAAGGTCATCACGCAAGGCATCACCGGCAAGACGGGCCAGTTCCACACCCGCATGTGCCGCGAGTACGCGAATGGCAAGAACTGCTTCGTCGCGGGCGTCAACCCGAAGAAGGCCGGCGAGGACTTCGAAGGCATCCCGATCTACGCCAGCGTCAAGGAAGCGGCACAGAGCACCGGCGCGACCGTCAGCGTCATCTACGTGCCGCCCGCGGGCGCGGCGGCTGCGATCTGGGAGGCGGTCGAGGCCGATCTCGATCTGGCCATCTGCATCACCGAGGGCATCCCCGTGCGTGACATGCTCGAAGTGCGCAACAAGATGATCCAGAAGGAAGCCAAGGGCGGCAAGAAGACGCTGCTGCTCGGACCCAACTGCCCCGGCCTGATCACGCCGGAAGAGATCAAGATCGGCATCATGCCGGGCCACATCCACCGCAAGGGCCGCATCGGCGTGGTCAGTCGCTCCGGCACGCTCACCTATGAAGCGGTCGCGCAGCTCACCGAGATCGGTCTCGGCCAGTCCAGCGCGGTCGGCATCGGCGGCGACCCGATCAACGGGCTGAAGCACATCGACATCATGCGGTTGTTCAACGACGATCCCGATACCGACGCGGTCATCATGATCGGCGAGATCGGAGGCCCCGATGAAGCCGAAGCCGCCGTCTGGTGCAAAGCCAACATGAAGAAGCCGATCGTCGGATTCATCGCCGGTGTCACCGCACCGGCCGGCAAGCGCATGGGTCACGCCGGCGCCTTGATCTCGGGCGGTGCCGACACGGCCGATGCGAAGCTGGCTGTCATGGAGGCCTGCGGCTTCACCGTGACGCGCAATCCGTCCGAAATGGCCAAGCTGCTCCAGAAGCTGCTCTGATGCCAGAGACGCGCCGGGCTTCGGCGATTCACGCGCCGCCGCCCGGTGCGCCTCTTGCCCGGGCACTGCTCGGGCATCCCGTGCTCGACGCAGATTTCCTGCGTGATCCCTACCCGACCTACCGGGTCCTGCGCGAAGGCGCACCGCTGGTCTGGAGCGACGAATTCTTCGGTGGCGCCTGGCTGATGTCGCGCCACGGCGACGTCGAGATGTTGTTCCGTGATGCGCGTTTTTCCGCGCAACGCGCCGGGGGCTGGGTCATGCGCACCGAGGAATCGCGCACCGAGCTGCGTGGGTTCCAGCGGCTGTTTGCAAGGGCCCTTGTCTTTCTCGATGCGCCAGACCACACGCGGGTGCGTCAGGTGCTCGCGACCGGCTTCCGTCCGTCGGATCTGCAGCGGCTCGCGCCGCGCATCGAGCAGGCGGTTGCAGCACGGCTCGATTCGGTTGTCCTCGCGCGCCCTTTTGATTTCGTGGCGTCTGTCGCGCGACCGTTACCCGCCCAGGTGATCGGCATGCTGATGGGCATCGACGACGAGCCGTCCGGGTTCGTCGCCTGGTCTGACGCGCTGGCTGATTTCGTCGGCGCTCCGGACCCGAGCCAGGCGCAGGCGCTGACCGCTCAGGCCGCGCTGCTGGAGATGGCTCGCTATTTTGAATCGCTGCTGGCTCTGCGCCGGGCCGCGCTCGAACGAGGCGATGAACCGCGCGACGACTTGATCGAGCGCCTGCTCCAGGCCGAGCGCTCGGGTCAGATCCACGGAAGCGCCGAACTGATGGCGCAATGCGTGATGCTGCTGTTCGCCGGACACGAAACCACGCGCCACCTGCTGGCCAACGGACTGCGCCTGCTGCTGGCACATCCCGGCGCCTGGCACAACCTCCGCCATGACCGCGCATTGATGCCCGGAGCAGTGCGCGAATTGCTGCGCTTCGACAGCCCCGTCCAGTACACCGGACGTCGGGTGGTCACCGATCTGGTGCTGCACGGTCAAACCCTGCGTCGCGGCGATCTGGTGGTGGCACTGATCGGTGCTGCCAACCGGGACCCCGCTCGACACGAGCGTCCCGACGAGCTGGACATCTCGCGCAGTGCCGGCGCGCCGCTCGCGTTCGGGCAGGGGCCGCACGCCTGCATCGGAGCCGCGCTGACCCTGCTGGAGGCGCAGACGGTCTTCTCGCAGGTGATCGATCGCTGGCCCGACCTCGCTCTGGCAGAGCCGAACGCCGCAGCGTGGACCGGCAAACCGCTGTACCGCGGCCTGACCGAACTGCGGCTGAATTCCGCCGGGCCGTCGTCACGGTCAGCCGATGTCGGCGCCTACACTGCCGCCTGAAATCACAAGAGCCCACCCAGAGACCGCATGCAAGCCCTGATGACCCCCGAGTTCTGGATCGCTGTCGGCCAGATCATCATGATCGACATCCTTCTCGGTGGCGACAACGCGGTGGTGATCGCATTGGCCTGCCGAAAGCTGCCACCGGCCCAGCGCACCAAGGGCATCCTGTGGGGCACCGCCGGCGCCATCGTGCTTCGAGTGATCCTGATCTTCTTCGCGCTGCAGTTGCTGTCGATCCCGTTCCTGAAGCTCGTCGGCGCGATCCTGCTCGTGTGGATCGGCGTGAAGCTGCTGCTTCCCGAAGATGAGGATGGCCATGCCCAGGTCGAGGGCAGCGACCGGCTCTGGGGCGCAGTCAAGACCGTCATCGTGGCCGACCTGGTGATGAGCGTCGACAACGTCATCGCCATTGCCGGTGCGGCCGAGACGGCCGGTGGCGATCACACGATGCCGCTGGTCATCTTCGGGTTGCTGGTCAGCATTCCCATCATCGTCTGGGGCAGCCAGCTGGTCATCAAGCTGATGGACCGATATCCCGTCATCATCACGTTCGGGGCGATGCTGCTGGGATGGATCGCTGGGAGCATGGCGGTCAGCGATCCCGCGGTGGTCAACCCCGAGGTGCTGCCGCAGCTGCCCAAGCTGATCGTGGGCGATGGTGTCAAGTACGGTGCCGGCGTGGCCGGTGCGCTGCTGGTGTTGGCCATCGGCAAGGCACTGCAGGCGCGGCGCGGAGTCAAGGGCTGATGTCCGTCCTCGCCAGTGCAGGCGCAGCGTTTCTCGCTGGAGGATTGCTGGCCCTCTCGCTCGCGGCCTACCTGTCGGTCGCGTTGCCACGGTTGTCGTCGACGGTGGCTTGGATGGTCACCGGAACGCTGAGCCTGGTCCTGCTCGCGGGCGGGGTCTACGGCTTGTTGGCGGCGTCGGGTTCCTCGGCCTGGGTCGCGGTGCTGCTGGCTTCTGCGGGTGCCCTGCTGGCCGGTCACGCGGGCTGGTCGCTCGGCCACGCTGCGGGGCGCCTCGCGGCACCGCATCTCCCGGCCCCGGCGGCTCAGGCTGCGGCACCTGCGCCGGCGACCTTGCGGCCGCCGGTGGACTCGCCTCCGGCCGCGCCGCGCGTTCCCGAGCACGCCAAGCTCGGTCGCTACCGCATCGAGCGCCAGCTGGGGCGCGGCGCCATGGGGGCGGTCTACCTGGGGCGCGACCCGCAGATCGGCCGTCAGGTCGCGATCAAGACCATGGCGCTCGCCTCGGAGTTCGAAGGTGCGGAACTCGTCGAGGCTCGTCAGCGCTTCTTTCGTGAAGCCGAAACCGCCGGCAGGCTGCAGCATCCCGACATCGTGACCATCTTCGATGCGGGAGAGGACCAGGAACTGGCCTACATCGCGATGGAATTCCTGCGCGGTCATGACCTGCAGCGCCACACGCAGTCGGCCCAGTTGCTGCCATTGCCGCTGGTCGTGCACATCGGCGAACGCGTGGCCAACGCTCTGGCGCATGCGCACAGCCAGGGGGTGGTGCACCGGGACGTGAAACCGGCCAACGTCATGGTGGACTTGCCGAACGGCGTCGTGAAGGTCACCGATTTCGGCATCGCCCGCATCACCGACTCCAGCCGCACCCGGACCGGCATGGTGCTTGGCACGCCTTCTTTCATGTCGCCTGAACAGATGTCCGGTCGCCGCGTCGACGGGCGTGCCGACCTCTATTCGCTGGGCGTCATGCTGTTCCAGTTGCTGACCGGGCAGCTGCCGCATCGTGCCGAGTCGATGGCCAAGCTGATGTATGCCATCGCCAACGAGCCCGCGCCCGATCTGCGCACGCTGCGACCCGAGATTCCCGAGGCGCTCGCGCAACTGGTCGCCCGTGCGCTTTCCAAGCAACCCGAAGCCCGCCATGCCGACGGCCGGCAGATGGCTGCGGCCCTCCACGAGGTGGCGGCCCTCTGGCCCGACAGCGCGCTGGCCGTGGCTGGGCAGCCGACTTCCGCAGTCGCGGCGCAGCCGGAACACCCCGATTCGGATGCTTTCGCTGCGACGGTGAAGATCTCCCGCACTGATCCGGGGCACAATTCCGGCTTGTGATTGCCCTTGCGCGCGTCGCTGGCGGACTTAGGCGTTCGCACTGACGCACCGCAGTTCCTTGATCGTGCCGGTCCGAAACTTATGCCGTTCGAGTTTTTCAGCGCCACCGACACCGGACGCGCGCGCAACAACAACGAAGACTCCGTCGCGGTCGATGCCGTTTCAGCACTGGTCGTGCTGGCCGACGGCATGGGCGGCTACAACGCGGGCGAAGTGGCCAGCAACATGGCCACCTCGTTCATCCTCACCGAACTCGGCCGCTGGCTGACCGAGGCGGCGTCCAATGCGACCGATGCCGATGTTCGGCGTGCGATGGACATCTGCGTCGACAACGCCAACCGCGCGATCTTCAATGCCGCCAACTCCAATCCGCAGTACGCCGGCATGGGCACGACGCTGGTGGTCGGCGTGTTCCGCGAAGGTCGGTTGCTGCTCGGGCATGTCGGTGATTCGCGCGGCTACCGCCTGCGCGATGGCGTGTTCACGCGCATCACGCACGACCATTCGCTGCTGCAGGAGCAGATCGATGCCGGACTGATCACCGAAGAGCAGGCTGCGTTCTCGTCCAACAAGAACCTGGTCACGCGCGCGGTGGGTGTCGAGGACACGGTCATGCTGGAGGCGCATCTCCACGACCTGCTTCCCGGCGACCTCATCCTGCTGTGCTCGGATGGCCTGTCCGACATGCTCGATGACGAGCGGATCGGTGCGCTGCTGCAATCGTGCGAAAGCATCGAATCCGGTGCGCGCACGCTGATTTCCGCAGCCAACGAAGCCGGCGGAAAAGATAATATTGCGGTCATTTTGGTGCGCGTTCAGGGCGGGGCCGGGGCCGGGCGATCCTGGTGGCCGTTCAAGCGCTGAGTGCACCGCCCGTATTCGTTTCGACCGATCGAGCAGACGGTTTCCACCAAGTAGAGACAACAACAGACGAGGTCAAGCATGGGCAAACTGGTGGTATCGCTCGATGGCGTGGTGATCAAGGAAGTGCAGATCACCAAGGACAAGACCACCCTCGGCCGCCGTCCCTACAACGACATCGTCATCGACAACCTGGCCGTCAGTGGTGAGCACGCGGTGTTGCAGATGCTGGGCGCGGACGTCTTCATCGAAGACCTCAACAGCACCAACGGCACGTACATCAACGGCAAGGCCATCAAGAAACAACTGCTGGTGCACAACGACACCGTCGAGATCGGCAAGTACAAGATCAAGTTCCTGGTGGCCGATGGCACCGACTACGAGGCGACGCAGATCATGCGGCCGGCATCGCACGCTGCTGCCGCACCGGTGCCCCCCGGCCTGCAGCCTGCTTCCACGTTCGGCTCGCTCGGTGCTTCGGCCTCGATCAAGGTGCTCAACGGCGCCGCCGCAGGGCGTGAGGTGTCGCTGACCAAGGTGGTCACCACCATCGGAAAGCCGGGTGTGCAGGTGGCCTCGATCACCAAGCGGCCCACTGGATATGTGTTCGCGCACGTCGAGGGCGCGGCGCGGCCCACGGTCAATGGCAATCCGCTGGTGGCCGAGACCACGCAGTTGAAGGATGGCGACGTGATCGAACTGGCCGGAACACAGATGCAGTTCATCAACCGCTGAACTCTCCCTGGCAGCCAGCCGCTATCGCGCGCGCTGGCCGTGACGCTTTTCACGGCGTCGCCTGCGGGTTGATTGGCCGGGGCCTGAGGCCCCGGCAAACGAGACTTCCGCACCTTGTGGGCCCGGCCGACCGGGGTCAGCATCCACGGCACGCGTTCTCGCGTTTCTGGCTGCACCCTTGTCCGTCACTTTCCACACACCATGACCCTGCGCGTGCTCGGCTGTTCCGGCTCCATTGCGTCTGGGTGCAAGACCACCGCCTTCCTGCTCGATGACGATGTGTTGATCGACGCCGGGACCGGGGTCGGCGACCTGCCGCTCGATGCTCTGGCGCGTATCGATCATGTGCTGATCAGTCACTCGCACCTTGATCACGTGCTGTCGATTGCCCTGCTCGCCGACAGCGTGATGCGCGTGCGCGTCGCTCAGGGTCGTGGGCCGATCCAGGTTCACGCCTTGCCTGAAACCCTGCAGGCGCTGCATCAGCACATTTTCAACGGCGTCATCTGGCCCGATTTCACCCGGCTGCCCACGCCGGACAGCCCGGCGTTGCAGCTGGTGCCGTTCTCGGTCGGAGAGGTGCTGACCGTGGGTGCGCGCCTGCGCCGTGTCGAGGTCCTCAGCGCTGCCCACACCGTTCCGGCCGTCGGCTTTGCCGTCGAGGGCACGCAGAGCGACGGCAGCACCTGCTGGTGGGTCTACACCGGAGATACCGGCCCCAACCCGGCGCTCTGGAATCGACTCCGCTCGATGAACGTGTCGCACCTGGTGATCGAGACGGCCTTCAGCAACGAAGAGCAGCAACTCGCCCAGCTCAGCAGCCACCTGTGCCCGACCACGCTCGCCCGCGAGCTGGTGCAGCTGGCTGGTCGCGTCGATGTGCGCATCACCCACATCAAGCCGGGCGAGATGTTCTCGGTGATGTCCGAGATCGGCCGGCTTGCGATGCGCCATCGCGTGCAGGCGCTGGCCATCGGCGCCGTCATGTCGCTGGGCTGATCGCGAGTCGGTACGCAGGCGGTTTATCGCCTCGCGTGCCCTGCTCCGATCTGACAATTTGCGTCACCTCGAAGCCCCGGTCGCCTGCTTTCTGCCCCGAAGGGTGACCGTTTGCGTCGCCGAGGGCCGCCAAACCGGCAGTATTCACGGCAAAACCGGTGGCATGCAGCCTGCAACTACTCCTTCGTCTTCACCCCCCATCCCTCAAGGAGTTCACCATGCAACGTCGCATCCAGCAAGGTTTCACCCTCATCGAATTGATGATCGTCGTCGCGATCATCGGCATCCTGGCCGCGGTTGCGCTGCCGGCTTATCAGGACTACACGGTTCGCGCCAAGGTTTCCGAAGTCGTGTTGGCAGGCTCGGCATGCCGCACCACGATCACCGAGATCTACCAGTCCGCAGCCTCTGACGCGTCAATTGGTGAGAATGGTTGGGGTTGTGAGACCGACGCATCCGCCATCGCAGACGGCGGTCAATCGAAGTATGTTGCTTCGGTTCAAACAAGTGCAGATGGTGTTGTGACCATCACTGCTCAAGGCATTCCACAAGTTGATGGGAAGTCCGTCACTTTGACGCCGCAAGATAAAGACGGTACCGCACTGGTCTTCGAAGACTCAGCCGGCACCGCCATCTTCCAGTGGAAGTGCGCGCCAGGTGGCACTACGCCGATCGATGCCAAGTACCTTCCAGGTTCTTGCCGCTGATCGGTCTGTACCGATCGATCCGAGAAGGGCAGCGGAAGCTGCCCTTTTTTCTATCCTGCGACGGGTTTGGCGAGACAGATGTTCGAGCTTCTGGGTTCCGCAGCCATGGTGATCGCCTGGCTGGTACCGGATCACTACCTCCCCTGGCGATCTGCCTACAACGACAGTGTCATGGCGCTGGCGTTGATCCTTCTGCTGCTGGGTCTTGTGAAGCGTGAGGCATCACAGGCCAGCGTGCCAGCCATCTTCTGGATCACTGTCGCGGTCGCCGGCATTCCTTGGCTTCACTGGGTCACAGGTCGGCTCGCCTTCAGCGGAGACGCTGTGGTTGGTAGTCTCTATGTATTGGCGATGGCCGTTGCAATCCTGGCAGGGCACGGCTGGGCTCGACGTGACCCCACGGGCTCGGCGGCCTTGCTGGCCGGAACGATTCTGCTTGGCGGCTCGCTTTCGGCCGTTATTGCGCTCTTTCAGGGGCTGAGGGTCGGCGATCTTGGACTCTGGGGTCTTGGGCTGTGCACCGGTGGCCGAGCTTGTGCCAACCTTGCCCAGCCCAATAACCTCGGTACCCTTCTGGGCCTGGGCGTGCTCGGATTGCTGCTGCTTCGAGAGCAGCGGCGCCTCGGGCGAGGGGTGAGCGCCGGTGTGCTCGTACTGTTGCTTCTGGGGGCCGCGACCACCCAGTCGCGCACGGCCATGCTGTTTGGTCCGGCCATCCTGATCGGGCTGTTCGTTGCGCGCAGGCGTGGTGTGCAGTTTCAAATTCAGCTTCGAACGGTTTTTGCCGTGACCGTGATTCACTGGCTGCTTTCCTACGGGTGGCCCGTGCTGCAGACCGCCCTGTTGCTCGATACCACGGCATCGCTCAGTGCGCGCAGCCTCGACGCGGGTCGCTTGCAGGCATGGGTGATGTTCCTTGATGCGCTGTCCCAATCGCCCTGGACGGGGGTCGGGTGGATGCAGACCGCCAGCGCTCAGCTTGCGGTCGCAGAGAACCATCCACCTCTGCGCCTGGTGTGGCAGCACGCGCACAACCTGTTCCTGGAACTGATGCTTTGGTGTGGCTATCCGCTGGGACTTGCGCTCACCTTGCTGATCGTCACGTGGTATCTGAACCGAGCGAAGCGGGTGGACTCCCTCGAGGCGGTTGTCGGCCTGCTGAGTGTCACTCTCTTCGGCATTCACAGCATGCTGGAGCTGCCGTATCACTACGCCTACTTCCTGATTCCGATCGGTCTGTGGATTGGCCATGTCGAGCACGCCTGCGGCTCTGGTATCCGGCGGTTCGCAGCTTGGCGATGGCTGCCCGCGGCAGCCGCGGCGGTGATGGTGCTGGGCATATGGCGTGACTATCCGAAGATCGAAGAGGAAGCTCGGCGCGTGCGCTTCGAGAACCTTCGGATCGGCCTGACGACCGCGGCTCAGCCCACGCCAGATGCCCCGTTTCTGTCAGGCCTCACAGCCTTCCTCGAGTTCACGCGCACCAAGCCGAGTGAGGGAATGACTGTCGCGGACCTGAAGGCCATGGAAAACGTGGTGAAGCGATACCCCTATGCCGGTTCGATGGCGAAGCTCTCCTGGGCTTGGGCGCTGAATGGGCGATTGCCAGAGGCGATTGAGATGTTCAACAAGATTCGCTACGTGCACGGAGACATGCTTTATCACCGAATCCGCGATGACATGCATCAACGGGTGGTCGATGGCCAGATTGGCCTGCGCGCTCTTGACGACGCGGTACAGGACTGAGGCAGTCAACCTGAGCGGTGGCATCGCGTTCTGGCATGGGATGCACTATCGGTCTCGCAGCATGGGCCCCGAGAAATGGCTTCTGACTTTCTACCCATCCGCATCAAGGCCGCAGGGCTCCACCTGCTTGCCAGCTGTCTGGTTGCCGCGCTGTCTGCGGCCCTGGTGTTTCTCGTCTGGTATCCATCTCCGTATGCCACGATGGCTGGCGGCTCCGGCCTGTTCCTGCTGATCGTCAGCATTGATGTCATCCTGGGTCCGGCGTTGACCGCAGTCGTGGCCAATCCGAACAAGAAGCGCTCCGAGCTGGCACGCGACTTGGCCGTCATCGTGACTGTCCAGCTTGCAGCTTTCGGCTACGGCCTTTACACGATGGCACTGGCGCGGCCGGCACTTCTGACATTCGAAGTCGATCGCCTTCGTGTCGTCACGGCGGTTGATATTGATCCAGTGTTGCTCAAGGAGGCGCCTCCCGGTTTGCAGTCCTTGTCATGGACCGGACCGCGTCTGATCGCAGCCGTCAAGCCGACCGATCCGGATCAGCAGATGCGCTCTATCGAGCTCGGGCTGGCCGGCATCGACCTGGCCATGCAACCCAGGCAGTGGCGCGACTATGCAGCGCGCGCCGACGAGGCCTGGCGCGTCGCCCGGCCGGTGTCGGTGCTGCTGTCCCAGTATCCGCAGCTGGCCGCCGACGTGGCCCGCATCGCGCGGTCGGCAGGCCAGCCGACCGAGTCCCTGCGCTTCCTGCCGCTGATGTCGCGCCAGGCCAGCTGGGTCTCGCTGATCGCGGCCCCCGGCGCACGCGTCGTGGGCCACCTGCCGGTCGAAGGCTTTTTCTGAGCCGTTGCGGGCTGGCCGCGGCCCGGGGCTTCGGGCGGGATGGCCGCATTACGATCGCCGTCTTCGAAAGGAACCGACATGGCAGAAATTCCGACGGGCACCGCAGACCCACTTCGAGTTCGCGGCGTATGCGCCTGCTGACCGCGTGAGTTCGATGGGTCGGCGCGAGCCGAATCCCTCGTCGGTGAAACGCGGCCCGGCCTCGCCGCCTGGCAGCCCGTGGCTCACGATCGCTGCCTGCCTGGCGGTGGTTTCGCCTGCCGTGCTGGCGGTCAACCTGCCGCCATCGGCCACCTTTCTCAACCAGGCAGCCGCGGTCTCGGGTTGGGGTCTGTTCTGTGCCGTTCTGGCATGGAGTCTGGTGTCTGGCCCCTCAGCCCCGTCGATGCGGTGGGGCGCCGGGCTGCGGGCGCTGCTGGCTGCGGTGGCGCTCTTGATGGCGGCCTGTTCGGGCTCGTGGATGGTGACCGGGTTGCCCTCGTCCCTGACGCTGTCGGCGATCGGCATGCTGGCGGCGGCGGCCCTGGTGGCCTGCGTTGGTGCTGCCGCGATGTCTGCGGGCCAGGGTGCGGCGGCGTTTCGTGCCTTCTGCATCGCGCTGGTGATGGCGGGCATCCTCAGTGCGGCCATCGGTGCGGTGCAGGTGTTCGCTCCGCAAGGGGCCGATGGACACTGGATCGCCATCTCGGCGCTGGAGGGCCGGGCTTCCGGCAACCTGCGGCAGCCCAACCACCTGAGCAGCGTGTTGCTGTGGTCGGTGGTCGCCTTGCTGTGGCTCGCCGAATCGATGGGCACAGGCTGGTTCTCGGCGCGATCGGGCCGGCGGGTCGGCCTGTATCTCGGGCTGCTGGCTCTCATCTTCGGACTGGTGCTGAGTGCCTCTCGCACGGGCATGCTGGGCGTGCTGGCACTGGCCATCTGGGGTGCGCTCGATCGCAAGCTCTCGCGACGCACTCGCGTGCTGCTGTGTGCGTCGCCCTTGATCTATGCCCTGTGCTGGGTGGGCCTGACGGCCTGGGCCGATGCGAGCGGGCATGTCTTCGGCGGGGCCGCGCGGCTGCGCAGCGAGGCCGACATCTCGAGCTCTCGCTTCGGCA
>JAGNWJ010000071.1:0-1885 GCA_017986065.1 Rhizobacter sp.
ATTCCGTTCTGGTACATCGGTTTGGCGATGAAGCCCAGCCACAGGACGTCGAGCGCGATCATCACCAGCAGGATCGCCGCGAACGCGGGCAGGTAGCGGCTCATGGCTTCGCGCTCACGCGCCAGACCACGTTGCCCACGTCGTCGGCCACCAGCAGGGCGCCCTTCTTGTCAAGCGCCACGCCGACGGGCCGACCTTGGGCCTCGCCCCGGCGGTTCAGGAACCCGGTCAGGACCTCGACCGGCGCGGCGCCCGAGGGTTTGTCCCCGTCGAACGGGATGAATACCACCTGGTAGCCGCTGTGGGGCTCGCGATTCCACGAGCCATGCTGGCCGACGAACATGCCGTGCGCAAACGGCGCCGGAAGGCTGGTGCCGACCGACGAAGCCAGCCCCAGGGAGGCGGTGTGAGGGCCCAGCGCGTAATCGGGCGAGACGGCGCGCGCCACCATCTCGGGCTGCGGCGGCTGCACGCGCACATCGACGTTCTGCCCGTAGTAGCTGTAGGGCCAACCGTAGAAGGCGCCGTCGCGCACCGAGGTCAGGTAATCGGGGACGAGGTCGCTGCCGATCTCGTCGCGCTCGTTCACGACCACCCACAGCACAGGTGCGGTCGATCCGTCGGCGCGGGCACCCATCCAGGCGAGACCGTTCGGGTTGCGCAGGCCGGAGGCGTAGATGCGGTGCGCACCGCTGGCGGCGTCGACTTCCCAGATGGCCGCACGCTGTGCCTCGGCGTCCATGCCGTGCTCGCCCACGTTGCTGTTCGAGCCGACGGTCACATAGAGCTTGCTGCCGTCCACACTGGCGATCAGGTTCTTCGTCCAGTGGTGGTTGATGGCACCGCCCGGCAGATCGACGAGGTGGGTGGCGCCGGCAGTGATGCGAGTGCTGTCCGGGGTGTACGGGAACTTCACCACCGAATCCGAATTGGCGACGTACAGCGTGTCACCGACCAGCGCCATACCGAAGGGAGAGCGCAGCCCCTCCAGCAGCACCGAACGCAGGTCGGCCACGCCATCCCCGTCGGTGTCCCGCAGCAGGGTGATGCGGTCGGCGCTGGGCACGCCGGCACCCGCGCGCTTCATCACCCACCCGGCCACCCAACCCTTGATGCCACTGGCATCGCTCGGCCTGGGCGGTGCATTGCTCTCGGCGACGAGGACATCGCCGTTGGGCAGCACGAGCAGCCAGCGAGGATGGTCGAGGTCACGAGCGAAGGCGGACACCTGCGTGCCCGGCGCGGGCTGCGGCGTCAGGCCTTCCGGCCATCCCACCGCCGGAGCGATGTTCACGGTCGGTATCAGCGCCGGCCGCGGTGCCGGCAAGGTGGGATGCGGACCGACGCCCGCCGACAACGGCAGCTTCGCTACATCGCCGCAGGCGGCGAGCGAAAGCACCGCGCAGATCACCAGGATGGGGTTCAGGCTCATCGGCACCTCCCGAGGTTTCAACATGGAACGCTGAGGCTGACGGCCGAACCCATCGGGCATCACAGTCGCCCGGTCAGCACCAGCACCAGCACGATGATGACGACCAGGCCCAGACCACCGCTGGGCCCGTAGCCCCAGCTTCGACTGTGCCCCCAACTCGGAAATGCGCCGATCAACAGCAGGATCAGGATGATCAACAGAATGGTTCCTACGCTCATGTGCTTCTCCCGGGATGGTTGAGGGTGTTCGAAATCAGTTCGCCGGCGCCGAGGCCGCCGGAGGCAGCACGATCACCGTGGAGCTGTCGCCGGTGGAGCCCGTGGCGCCCTTGTTGCCGTCGGCTCCCTGGTTTCCGGTGGCACCGGATTCGCCCTGGGGGCCGGCCGGGCCGGGAACTCCGACTGCAGGTGGCGGAACGTTGACGACGGTCGGCTTGTCGCAGGCAGCGAGGCA
>JAGNWJ010000071.1:1985-12879 GCA_017986065.1 Rhizobacter sp.
CCTTGTTGCCGTCGGCTCCCTGGTTTCCGGTGGCACCGGATTCGCCCTGGGGGCCGGCCGGGCCGGGAACTCCGACTGCAGGTGGCGGAACGTTGACGACGGTCGGCTTGTCGCAGGCAGCGAGGCAGTCGGTGCGGTGGCGAACGCAAGACCCGGACTCCCGCCAACGCTTGATCAGGGTCCCAGCATGCGGCGCGGATCGACCCAGCCATCGAACTCCTCGGCACTCACGGCGCCGGATGCCAGCGCCGCTTCACGCAGCGAGGTGCCGTGCTCGTGGGCGCTCCTGGCGATCTGCGCAGCGCGGTCGTAGCCGAGGTGCGGGGCCAGCGCAGTGACCAGCATCAGTGAACCCTGGAGCAACTGCTCGATGCGCTCGGCGTGGACCGACAGGCCGGCAATGCAATGCCGGTCGAAGCTGTGCATCGCGTCGGTCAGCAGGCGCAGGCTGTCGAGCGTGTTCAGCGCGATCAACGGCTTGTAGACGTTCAACTCGAACTGCCCCTGGCTGGCTGCGAATCCGATCGCCGCGTCGTGTCCCATCACCTGCGCGCAGACCATCGTCAGCGCCTCGACCTGGGTCGGGTTGACCTTGCCCGGCATGATCGAACTGCCGGGTTCATTCTCGGGAAGACGCAGCTCGCCCAGCCCGGCACGCGGCCCGCTGCCCATCAGGCGGATGTCGCTGCCGATCTTGGTCAATGCGATCGCCAGCATCTTCAGCGCCGCATGAAAGGCGACCAGCGCCTCGTGGCCGGCCATCGCCGCAAACAGGTTGTCCGCCTGAACGAGCGGCAGGTCGAGCTCGCGCGCCAGCAGGGCCGCCACCCGCGAGCCGAATTCCGGGTGTGTGTTCAGACCGGTACCGACCGCCGTGCCTCCGACCGCCAGCGCATGCACCGCCACCAGCGCATGGCGAAGCGCCTGCTGGCACAGCGCGAGCTGGGCTTCGTAGCCGCCGAACTCCTGGCCCAGCGTCACCGGCGTCGCATCCTGCAGGTGGGTTCGGCCGATCTTCACGACGAAGTGGAACGCGATCGCCTTGGCGGCCAGCGCGGCGCGCAATTCAGCCAGTGCCGGCAGCAGCCGATCGCGTGCCTGCAAGGCCACCGCCAGGTGCATGGCTGTCGGGAACACATCGTTCGACGACTGCCCGAGGTTCACGTCGTCGTTCGGGTGAACCGCGCGCGCGGCGGTCGCCGCGGCGTCCACCCCGCCGACTTCACCGCCCGCGAGCGCCTGCGATGCCAGATGAGCCACAACCTCGTTGACGTTCATGTGCGTCTGCGTGCCCGAACCGGTCTGCCACACCGACAGCGGGAAGTGAGCATCGAACTCGCCTGCTGCGACACGCAGCGCCGCATCGGCGATGGCCTGCGCGCGGGACTCGCCGAGCAGGCCCAGGTCGCGGTTGACGCAAGCCGCCGCCCACTTGACCCAGGCCACCGCGTGGATCAGCGCCAGCGGCATGCGCTGCTCGCCGATCGCAAAGAAGCGCAGGCTGCGCTGCGTCTGTGCGCCCCACAGCGCTTCGGCCGGCACGTCGATGGGGCCGAAGCTGTCGTATTCGACGCGGGTCGAACTCACGCCCGCCCCCTGCGCACCGAACTGCGGCTCGCCGATCGCCCGGCGCCCGAGACCGCCGGGATCACAGATGCGCGAGATGGGCGTGCTCACCCAGGCCGATCGGTCGGGCAGCCACCACGGAGACGGCGGTTGCCAGCAGCCTCACCATCTTGGTGTCGACCGCGTCCCAGTACTCCGCCGAGTGCGGCGTGAACTTCAGCAGCGTCAGCTCCTCGGAGTCGGGGCCGTGCGGGAACCACGGGCGCGCCAGCGGCGACCACAAGCGCTTCACGTGCTCGCGATCGTCGACGATGTCGCCGTGTCCGGACATCGACACATAGGTGCCGCGTTCCGCATCGACGAAACAGAGGTTCAGCGCTTTCAACTGCTCGATCTTGGCCGACCGGCGGTGCGTGAAGAACCACAGGGCGCCGAGTGCGTCCATCTCCAGCGGGGCCATCGGCCGGCTGACCAGCGCGCCATCGGCGTCGTGGCTGGTCAGCATGGCCACCGTGTCCATCGGCTGGATCAGCTGGGCCAGGTGGATCAGTTCGGCACTGGATTGGCTTTGAATCTTCATGATCAACTCCTCTTGAGGTTGAGAAGGTCGTTCGCGAGTTCGTCCTCGTGGGACGCGAACGGCCGCTGGGGCGCGCCGCCTGCGTGATCAGCGCGGCGCGTCGATGAAGACGCCGGTGTCAGCGTCGTCGCGGGTGAACGTGGGGGTTGTGCTCGAGAGTGCACTTCGCTCGCGGGATCGCGGAGCGATCAGGGCCGGAGCTCGTCGGGTCATCCATGGCGACATCCCTCCTGTCAGGGTGCGAGCAGCCAGCTTCACGCAGGCATGTCTTCGCGTATGTCGGTGAAGCCAAGGCCCTGTTGTAATCCTTGGCCTACACCATGCGGGCAGGAGTGTTTCCTGGCGCTGACGCGCGCGGCGGATGCGCGCCAGCATGGGCGCGGGGCACGGCGATGCAGCGCAGCGGGAGCCGCGCGTCTGTCAGTACAGGGTCACTTGACGAGCAGAACCGGGATGTCGCAGTCGGTGATCACCCGCTGTGCAACGCTGCCCATCAGCGCCCGACCGATCAGGCCCAGCCCGTGCGTGCCCATCACGATCAGGTGGGCTTCTTCGCGCTTCGCCGCCTTGACGATTTCTTCGCCGGGCGTACCCACCACCCAGGCGGTGCGGTAGCGAACCGGGTGACGATCGAGGAAGCGCCGGACCGGCACGAGCACCTTTTCAGCCTCGTCACTGGCGTACTCGGTGATCGCTGCGGACCCCAGCACCCGCCTCACGTGCGGGGGCAGCTTCGCCTGCACGTTCAGGACGAACAGTTCTCCCTGCTCACCGAGCAGCCCCTCATGTGTGACCAGGAAGGCCAATGCCTTCTTGGTGCACTTGCTGCCGTCAGCGGCGAAAACGATCTTCATGGAGGGCTCCTTGATGTGGCGGGCGAGTCGAGTCGCCCGTCGGTCACTGCTTTGCCGGCGTCGCGGGCAGGCGATCCAGCATCATCTGCATCATCGATTGCATCATGTCCAGACGCTTTTCGATGGCCTCGTGATGCGCGGCCATGTTGTCATGCATCGAGCCCTTGCCTTGCTTCGCGCCGTGGCACTGCATGCCGCCGCCGGCACCGGCGCCACCCATCATCGCCATGCCGTCCTGCATGGCCTTCATGTGCTCGGCCCGCAGTGCGCTGCGCTCCTCGGGCGTCTTGGCGTTCATCATTTTCTCGTGCATCTCGCGCATGTGCTTCATGTGCTCGTCCATGCGCGAGGCCTCTTCAGCCGCACCCTGGGCATCGCCTGGCGCCGACGCAGACGCGGCGGGATGGTGCGAGGAATGATCGGCGGCCGCCCGGGCGGCGGGGCCGGCGAGACAGAGTGCCGTGGCGACAGCGGCCAGCGCGAGATTTCGGATCGAGGTCATGGGAGCTCCAGTCTTGTGAGGCCGAGCGCCGCGGTGTCGACAGTCCACGGCGGGCAGCGGGACAGCCGGTGGAAACTCACTGCGCGGTTCAACGCATGACCACCGTCCTGCTTTTCCATGCTAGGCCGAAGGACCTCGAGCCGATTGATGCGCATCAACGGGCCGGTCGATCACGTGAAACGGGTCCGGGATCACACGGCTACAGGCGTGTAGCCCGCATCCCGTATCGCGTCCCCGAGGCTGGCAGCGCCAGCCACCGACGACTCGATCTCCACCCGATGCTGCGCCAGATCGATGCGCACTTCAGCCGTGCTGTCGACCGCCTTCAACGCCTGGGTGATGGCGTTGACGCAGTGACCGCAGGTCATGTCCTTGACTTCGTAGGCAATCATGTCGATCTCCAGAAAACGAGCAGGGTAAGGCCCGCAGGATGTACTGTCGAGGATCCCTCCTCGAATGATCGCCTGCACAACTGCCCATGAACACCACCGCCTCGGCAAAGGAACAGGGCAGCGCCCTCCAGCTGCAGATCACCGGCATGACCTGCGCTTCATGCGCGCTACGCGTGGAGAAGGCGTTGGCGAAGGTGCCGGGGGTCCTGCAGGCCAGTGTCAATCTGGCGACCGAGCAGGCCTGCGTCCGTGCCGACGCCTCCGTCGGCACGCAGGCCGTCGCGGATGCGGTGCACCGGGCGGGCTATGGCGTGGCCATGGTCAGCACGACGCTCGCGGTGCAGGGCATGACATGCGCCTCGTGTGTCGCACGCGTCGAGAAGGCCCTGCTGAAGGTGCCCGGGGTCGCATCGGCGTCGGTCAACATCGCGACCGAACGCGCCACGCTCGAAGCGCTGCCGTCCGTGCCGGTGGCGGCGTTGCTGGCGGCCATCGAGAAGGCCGGCTACACCGCTCGCGAGATCGGCGAACCGATCAGCCAGGGCGTCCCGCGATGGCCCGCCTGGTGGCCGGTGGCGCTGAGTGCCGCATTCACGCTGCCGCTGGTCGCCCCGATGCTGCTGCAGGTCCTGGGCGTGGCGTGGATGCCGTCGGGCTGGCTTCAGCTGATGCTGGCGACGCCGGTGCAGTTCGGGCTGGGCTGGCGCTTCTACCGCGCAGGCTGGATGGCCGTGCGGGCCGGCGCCGGCAACATGGACCTGCTGGTCGCGCTGGGCACGTCGGCCGCCTTCGGCCTGTCGGTCTACCTGCTCTTCGAGCACGCGGACCACGGCATGCCGCACCTGTACTTCGAGGCGTCTGCGGCAGTCATCACGCTGGTGCTGCTCGGCAAGTGGCTGGAGGGCCGCGCGAAGCGCCAGACGACCGACGCGATCCGGGCCCTGAATGCGCTGCGACCGGCCACGGCGAAGGTGCTGCGCGGCGATGCCGGTGCGGAGATCGAGGTCGAGGTGCCCGTCGGGCAGGTTTCGGTCGGAGACCGGCTGCGGGTGCACCCCGGCGAGCGGATCGCGGTGGACGGTGAAATCACCGAAGGCCGCAGCCATGTCGACGAATCACTGATCACCGGCGAAGGCATGCCCGTGACCAAGGGCATCGGTGACCGGGTCACCGGCGGTTCGCTCAACGCCGAAGGCGTGCTGACCCTGAAGACGCTGGCGGTCGGAGCCGAGACCACGCTGGCCAGGATCATCCGCATGGTCGAGTCGGCTCAGGCCGCCAAGGCACCGATCCAGCGGCTGGTCGATCGCGTCAGCGCGGTGTTCGTCCCGGTGGTGCTGGCGGTGGCGCTGCTGACGCTGATCGGCTGGGTGGCGACAACGGGCCGCTGGGAACAGGCGATCGTCAACGCGGTGGCCGTGCTGGTCATCGCGTGCCCGTGCGCCCTGGGCCTGGCCACGCCCACCGCGATCATGGTCGGCACCGGTGTCGCGGCACGGCAGGGCATCCTGATCAAGGACGCGCAGGCCCTGGAGCTGGCGCATTCGGTGACCACGGTCGCCTTCGACAAGACCGGCACGCTGACCGAGGGACGCCCCGCGCTGGTCGCGTTGCAGCCTGCCCCCGGCCACACGCGAGAGCAGGTGCTCGATCTGTCGGCGGCGTTGCAGCGCACCAGCGAGCATCCGCTTGCCAGGGCGGTGACGGCCGCTGCGCTCTCCGAAGGACTGACCCCGCCGAGCGCACACGACGCGCGCGCCCTGCCGGGTCGCGGCATCGAAGCCACGGTGAGCGGACAGGTGCTGGCGCTGGGCAGCAGCCGGCTGCTGCGGGAGCTGGGCCTCGATGCGCAGTCACTGGCGACCGAAGCCGATCGACTGCAGGCCCAGGGCTGCACGATTTCCTGGTTGATGCGCAGGGCAGCCGGGGACAGCGCCCCCGCCGAGCTGCTGGGCCTGCTCGCGTTCGGCGATGCGGTCAAGCCATCGGCGCGCGCTGCGGTGGCACGCCTGCATGAGCTCGGCATCCACACCGTGATGCTCACCGGCGACAACCAGGGCAGCGCCGAAGAGGTGGCCCGGCAGCTCGGCATCGAGTCGTTTCGCGCCGAGGTCCTGCCGGCCGACAAGGCCGCGGCGGTGCAGGCGCTGCGGTCCGGCGGCCAGATCGTCGCGATGGTGGGCGACGGCATCAACGACGCCCCGGCGCTCGCCGCAGCCGATGTCGGCATCGCGATGTCGACCGGAACCGACGTGGCGATGGAAACCGCCGGCATCACGCTGATGCGCGGCGACCCGCGCCTGGTCGCCGACGCGCTCGACGTATCGCGGCGCACCTATTCGACGATACGGCGCGGCCTGTTCTGGGCCTTCGCCTACAACGTCGTCGGCATCCCGCTGGCGGCCTTCGGCCTGCTGAATCCGGTGATCGCCGGCGCCGCGATGGCACTCAGCAGTGTCAGCGTCGTCGGCAACGCGCTGCTGCTGCGGCGCTGGCGAGCGATGCCGCAGGATTCCGAAACCAGCGTGCCGCCCCGGACGGCCTGAAGAGCACCCGCGACCGAAGCGCCTGCTCGGCGCGGGCTCACTTCACGACATCGATCTCCGTGATGGTGAGCTTGCCGCCTTCGTCAACCGCCCTGAACTTCACCTTGTCGCCCGCCTTCAGCGCGTCGAGCTTCGCCTTGTCCCGAACGGCGAAGACCATCGTCATCGGCGGCATGTCCAGGTTGCGGATCTCCCCGTGCCTCAATGTGACCTTGCCGGCCTCCCTGTCGACCTTGCGCACCTCGCCAGGAGTCGGGTCGAAAGCAGGCACGCCCTGATCAACGTTCATGCCTTCACCGCCGGCGGCTTGCGCGGTCGGCGGGGCGGCGAGCGCCATGCAAAGCACGGCAAGCAATGCGGGGGCTGGGTTCTTCATGGGCGGCGATTCACCGGTTGTAGGACTGATAGGGGATCGCACTGCCGTCCTTCCTGACGAGCAGCACGTCGAACGGATCCCGGCGGCCGCCGTACTCCGGTCCGTCCATCCCGGGTGAGCCGAGCGGCATCGCCGGAACGGCCAGCCCGACGACGTCGCGCGGCTTCTCCCTGAGCAGGCGCAGGACCTCCCTCGCGGGCACGTGGCCTTCGATCGCGTAGCCGGCCACTTCGGCGGTGTGGCACGAGCCCAGCGCCAGCGGCATGCGCAGTCGCGCCCGGGCGTCGGTGTTGCCGATCTCGTGGGTCTGAACGCGGAAGCCGTGGGCCTGCAGGTGGGAGATCCAGTCCTTGCAACAGCCGCAGGTCGGGCTCTTCCACACCGTCACGAGCGGTCCGTCTGCGCCGGCTCGCGCCATCGGTGACACGCCCAGCGCGAAGACGCCTGCTGCCTGCAAAACCAGCCGACGGCGCATCATCGCGCGGCCACCGAGATCTTGCCGATCATCCCGGCCTGGTAGTGACCGGCCATCAGGCAGGCGAAGTCGAACTCGCCTGCCCGGTTGAAGGTCCAGACGATCTCGCCGGTCTGGCCCGGCGGGACATGGGCCATGTAGGGCTCGTCGTGTTCCATGTTCGGGAACCTGACCATCAAGGCGGCGTGCTCGTCGTTCTTCGTCCGGGTGCCGATGACGAATTCGTGCAGCACCTGTCCGTCATTGCGAACCCGGAACCGCACGGTCTCGCCCTGCTTCAGGTCGATGTGATCGGGCGAGAACCGCATCGCGTCGAGCATCGTCACCTCGATCGTCCGCGTGGCGGTCCTGGATTCGCCGGCGATGCCCCACTCCTGCTGCGCCTTCTCGGCGGCCTCGCGATGCCTTGCATGCCCGCCACTTTCGTGCGCGATCGAGAAGCCTGTAGTCGCGAGCATCGTTGCGAACAGCGCGGTCTTGATGAGTGACATGGGTGTCCTTTTCGTTTCGAGAGGGATTCGAGACAGGCGGCGGTCAGTGACCGGCGTGGCCGCCCTGCTTGATGGCGGGCTTGCGGACCTGCACTTCGATGTCCTGCTCCGGCATGTTCCTGGCGGGCATCGTTTGCCCACCCTGGGACTCGGAGCGTTGCGGAGGCTGCAGCGCGCCGTTCCATTCGTAGGCCACCGTGCCTGCCGGGTGCCGATACCAGCCGGGGTCGCTGTAGTCGCCAGCCTTCTGGTCACGACGCACCTTCAGCAGGCTGAACATGCCGCCCATCTCGACCGAGCCCACCGGGCCGTCGCCGGTCATCATCGGCGCGGTGTTGTCGGGAATCGGCATCTGCATCTCGGTCATGTCGGCCATGCCGCGCTCGCTCATCACCATGTAGTCGGGGATCAGACTGGTGATGCGCTTCGCGATGCCCTGGTGATCGACCCCGATCATCGTCGGCACGTTGTGCCCCATCGCGTTCATCGTGTGGTGGCTCTTGTGGCAATGCAGGGCCCAGTCGCCGGGCTCGTCGGCGACGAACTCGATCTGCCGCATCTGGCCGACCCCGATGTCGGTCGTCACCTCGGGCCAGCGGGCGGTCTTCGGCACCGCGCCGCCGTCGGTGCCGGTCACCATGAACTCGTGGCCGTGCAGGTGGATCGGGTGGTTGGTCATCGTCAGGTTGCCGATGCGCAGGCGCACCCTGTCGTGCTGGCGCACGACCAGCGGATCGATGCCCGGAAAGACGCGGCTGTTCCAGCTCCACAGGTTGAAGTCGAGCATCGTCATGATCTTCGGCGTGTACGCGCCCGGGTCGATGTCGTAGGCGTTGAGCAGGAACACGAAGTCGCGGTCGACCTCGTCGATCAGCGGATGCTTCTGCTTCGGGTGCGTGATCCAGGTGCCCATCATCCCCATCGCCATCTGCGTCATCTCGTCGGCGTGCGGGTGGTACATGAAGGTGCCGGGACGGCGCGCGATGAACTCGTAGACGAAGGTCTTGCCCGGCTGGATAGCCGGCTGGTTGAGCCCCGCGACGCCGTCCATGCCGTTGGGCAGGCGCTGGCCGTGCCAGTGCACGGTGGTGTGTTCGGGCAGCTTGTTGGTGACGAAGATGCGCACGCGGTCGCCTTCCACCACCTCGATCGTCGGGCCCGGCGACTGTCCGTTGTAGCCCCACAGGTGCGCCTTGAAGCCGGGCGCCATCTCGCGCACCACCGGCTCGGCGACGAGGTGGAATTCCTTGACCCCCTGGTTCATCCGCCAGGGCAAGGTCCAGCCGTTGAGCGTGACGACGGGGTTGTAGGGGCGTCCGCTGTTCGGCACCAGCGGCGGCATCGTGTCGGGCTTGTCCTGCAGCACGGGCTCGGGCAGGGCCGCCATCGCGACCTTGCTGACCGAAGCCGCCGTGACAGCGGCCGTCGCTGCTCCGGCATGGCGAAAGAAGTGGCGTCGTGAAAACATGGTGGCCTCGATTCAGTGGCTGCCCGCCGCGCCGTCGGGGGCGGCAGACGGGGTAGACATGGCCTGCGACAGGCCCGACCCGGCAACCGGGCCGAGCTGCGCACTGTCGAGATCGGCCTGCGCCAGCCAGAAGTCGCGCAGCGCCTCGATGTAGCCGTTGACGCTGGTGATCTGCGAGCGGGCGTCGGCAAGCAGTTCGAACACGCCGATCAGCATGCCGTTGTAGCGAAGCAGGTTCTCGTCGGAGATGCGCTTCTTCAGCGGCACGATCTCGTCGCGGTAGTGACGGGCGATGTCATGGCGGATGCGGTAGTTCGCATACACGCCGCGCACCTCGCTGCGCGCATCGACGGCCGTCTGCGCCGCACGGTTCACCGACTGCATGTAGATCGCCTCGGCGCGCGCGACACGCGCGGTGCCCCAGTCGAACAAGGGCAGCTCGACGCTGATCTCGAAGCCGCGTTCGGTCTGATCCTCGCTGAAGGAATTGCGCATCACGCCGAGCTCCAGCGCGTTGACGAAGCGCGTCGCGCGTGTCAGCCCCAGGCTCTTCGCCACCTGCTCGGTGCGCAGCCGGGCGGCCTGCACATCCATGCGCTGCGCCATCGCCGTGCGTTCGATGTCGGGCAACTCGCTCGCCGATGCAGGCAGTTCGGGCATCCGTTCGGGGAGACGGAAGCGGGTCTGCTCCCCCCACAGACCGAGCAGCCGCGTGAGTTGCTCGCGCGCCTCGCCGCGCACCTGCTCGGCACGCGCCAGGTTCAGCGCCGCATCGGCATAGAAGCCCTGCTCTCGCGCCTGCTGCAGCTTGTTCCAGTTGCCGGTCTGTGCCTGACGGCGTGCCAGCTCGGCACCCGCTTCGGCAGCAGACTGCACCTGCAGCATGTAGCGCACGGATTCCTCGGCAGCGAGCGCGGTGTAGTAGGCCTTGCGCACCTGTGACGCCAGCGACAGCACGCTGATGATCGCAGCGCCGCGCGTCTGCTCGAGGCGCTGCCCGGCGATATCGCGTGCCATCGGCATCGTCAGCAGGTGCGAGAGATTGAATGTCAGGGAGCGATCGATCTCGCTGCCGGCGCCCTGCCGCAGCCGCCCGAAGGTGAACCCCGGATTGGGCAGGAGGCCGGCCTGCACGCGGTCGGCGTCGGCGATGCCGAGTTCGTCGAACGACGCCTGCAGGCCCCGGTTGTTCAGCAGGGCGACCTGGACCGCGGCCTCGGCCGACAGCGGCGTCCCGAGCAACTCGGCAACCCGCTGATCGGCGGCGATGCGCTCGGCGTCCGTACGCACCCAGGACACGTCCTGGCCCAGCCGGTCCCGTGCGGCGTGCTGGACGGCATCGAAGCCTGAATCGGGGCTCAACGAGGCGCAGCCCGCCAGAACCAGACAGGCCGCGATCGTCGCGGCAAGGTGCCCCGGTCGATGGAGGTGAGCGATGGTGTTCATGCGGGTCGCCTCATTTCATCCGGTGACTGGCATCCGGCGATGCCGGGGTCGTTGCAGGAGCGGAAGCGGATGCAGCCGCGGGCCCGCTCGCCTCGCGCGCGTAGGCGCGCCAGCCGCCGCGCTGCCGCACCGTCTCGTTGCTTTCGCGCCAGGGCGCCACGGTTGCTTCGGAGAACGACCGATAGCCCGCGAAGGGCG
>JAGNWJ010000072.1 GCA_017986065.1 Rhizobacter sp.
CTGCACGAGAGCCCGAAGGAGAACGTGAAGATCGACGGGCTCAGCCCGGACCAGCGCTGCTTCATCGCCTGGGCGCAGGTCTGGGCGGACAAGGCCCACGAAGGCTGGCTGCGCCAGGTGACGGCGAGCGACCCGCATCCGCCGGGCAGATACCGTGCGAGCGCCCCAGCCAGGCACGAGCGCGGCTTCTACAAGTCTTTCGGGATCCGCAGGGGCGACACGATGTGGCTCGATCCGAAGGATCGCGTGACGCTCTGGTAGGCCACTAGCCGCACTGAACGAGACAAGCCGAAGGTTTCCATGCTTCTCCGGTTTGCTCTGCTGGATCACAAGAGCGCGACCTCAAGGGCCACTTCAGCTCGCCGGTCAGCAAGCTCGGTTCAACATGCACGCCTGCATGCTCGATTCAGGCGAGACCCATGATCCGGCGTCCGCGGCGACTCTCGTCAACGCACGGCCGAAGTGGGCACTCAGACCGCGGCTGATCCGACTTTCCGGCAGCGGCCAGGAAGTCGTTCCCTGCTAGGCCAGGGTCAGCAGCGGGATCAAGGACCGGTTTCGATGGCGGAGTTCACGATCGCATCGAACTCGGCCTGACTGATGTACTGGGGGACGTACGTTCCGCCCTGCTGGGTCAGAACCTTCATGTATGCCCTCAGATGATTGCGCGAGCCACGCAGCAGGTGGTCGTAGACCATCAGGATGTCCGCATTGTCAATGCCGACCTTCTGCGCCGTGATGTCGCGGATGTCCAGTTCTTCGATCTCCACGCCGACCTTGAGTGCGTCGACCAGGCTGACCCGGCTGGTGGCGACCAAGGCATCGAAAAGCGCCTGGAACGCCGGGGTCTTGAAGGTGCCTTCGGCCAGCCCCGCCAGCGGATCGACGAGTTGGTACCTGTCGATCAAGGCCTTCATGGCGGCCGAATGCGTTGCCTCGCTGGCACTGATGTTCGCGAAGATGGGGGGTGCCCACAGCGTGGCGCTGAGTGCATAGACGTCGTGCGCCAGTTGCTCTTCCTCGCGCATGAACAGCAGGCTTTGAACCTCAGTGGCAGCCAGCGGCGCCAGCGGATAGGTCACCAGCTGTGCCGCAAGCACTTCGGCGTTGATCGTTGAGCTGCCGTTGACGTCGACGCCCATCACGGGGGAACTGTCGCTTCCACCACCACCACAGGCGACAAGTCCAGCGACCAGCACGCTCGCCAAGGTCGAGTTGAACCACCGGCGCCGCGCGATGGTTTCGGCCGGCTTGCTGCCGGCGCTCATTTCTTCAGCCCGGCGCAGGCATCACGACGGGGCTGGGCAGGTGCTGCGCCACCACGCTCCTTGGCACGTGCCGCCATCTGCTCATGGTGCTGTGCCTGATAGGCATGGCATTCCTCATAGCTTTTCATGGAGCGCATGCGGTCGCGATGCTCGTTGCGCTCCTGCTGGCTCATCAGCGTCCAACCTGGGGTGAAGTCGGATCCCCATTGCGCCCTGCCGGCGCCAGTTCCGCTACCCATGCCCATGCCCGGCGCTCCTGCGTCCGGCCCTGCCCCCATCGGACCCGCGCCCGAGCCTGGACCCTTGCCGCCACCGCCCTGGGCACACGCGATGCCAAGCGAGAGGCCGAGCAGGGAGGCAATCACGACCGTTCGAACTGTTCTCATGTTTCGCTCCTGGAATGACGATGCTGGAGATCGACATTAACCAGATGGGCAGGTGGTGTCCTTGCGATTGCGCAATGAATACGACGGAACTCCAGTAACAGAAAGTGATCGCCTCGGGCCGCTGCATGGCAGCGCAGGCCGGCTGACTGGTCGGCTCAGAGGCTGGCTCCCTCGCCGCGCTCCTCATGTGTGCACCCGTCGCGGATCAGGTAAAGCCGCTTGAAGGTCGGGATGATCTTCTCGTCGTGTGTGACGACGATGATGGCCGTGTGCTGCTGCACTGCCAGCTGGTTGAGGATGCGCACCACGGTCAAGGCACGCTCGCTGTCCAGGGGGGCCGTGGGCTCGTCAGCCAGGATCACGGGCGGCCGGTTGGCCAGCGCGCGCGCGATCGACACCCGTTGCTGCTCCCCGCCCGACAACTCAGACGGTTGCGCCTGTGCACGATGCCCGACATCAAGTGCGTCCAGGAGTTCATGGGCCCGCGCGCGCGCCTCGGCATTGGATCGGCCCGCCAGCATAGGCAGCAGCGCCACGTTGTCCGTCACATCGAGAAACGGAATGAGGTAAGGAGCCTGAAAGACGAAACCGATGCTGTCGCGCCGCAGCGCTCGAAGGTCGGGGATCTTCCAGCCGTTGTCGTAGATGGTGTTGCCACCCAGCACCATCTTGCCGCCGCTGGGCTCGATGACCGCGCCCAGGCATTTGAGCAAGGTGCTCTTGCCTGAGCCCGACGGACCAATCAGGCCGACGACCTCTCCCGGCGCGACGATCATGTTGACATCCTTCAGCGCATCGAAGGCGGTGGCGCCTTCACCGTAACGCTTTCGAAGTCCTTCGATGCGTATGCCAGCTGCGGACAAATCAGCCTCCAATCGCCGCCGCCGGATCGACCTTCAGCGCAACCCGGATGGCCAGTGTGCTGGCGAGCGCGCAGATCACCATCACCGCAGCCAACCCTCGCACGGCATCGCCCGACTCCAGCAGCACGTACTTCGGGAACACCGGGGCCCAGAAGGTCGCCGAGACCTTGCCGACGATGAATCCGATGATCCCCAGCCCCAGCGCTTGCTGCAGGATCATCCCGGCGATCGTGCTGTTGCGTGTGCCGATCAGCTTGAGCACGGCGATCTCGCGGATCTTGCCCAGCGTCATCGTGTAGATGATGAAGGCCACGATGGCTGCACTGACTATCGCAAGGATCACCAGGAACATGGCGATCTGCCGGGCTGATGTGGCGATCAACTTGGATATCAGGATCTCTTCCATCTGATCGCGCGTGAATGCCTCGAGATGCTTCCACCGGCGCACAGGTTCGGCCACGGCCTCGGCGTCGATGCCCGGCTGCACCTGAACCAGGATGGCGTTGACGTTGCGGTTGTTCGCCTGCGATGCCTGAATCGCTTCCAGCAACCCGGGAACGCCCGGGCGGTTCAGGCTCGGGTTGGCGGCGGTGCGTGCGCGCTCGTTGACGATGGCCTCGTTGTCCTTCAGGAACTGTGCTTCCTGTGCGTCCTTCAGTGGAATGAAGACCATCGGATCCCCTCCGGAGGACACCATGCGCCTCGTCAGGCCGACCACGGTGTAATCGTGGCGCCGGATGCGAATGCGGTCGCCCAGGACGAAGCCCGCACGCACGTCGGCCACGGCCTCATAGTGGCTGCGCGTGATTTGTCGCCCGGCCAGCAGATAGCCCGGCTCGCCCAGTTGGCCGGGTTCGAAACCCACGACCATGGCGCGCACGTCGTCTCCCGCAGCCGCAGGACCTGCGCCATCCAAGTTGGTGCGCCGCACCTGCATCGTCAGGTAGGTCACGTTCGAGGCACGCTCAACGCCGGGTATGCCGAGTACGCTGCGCACCACGTCGTCGCGCAGGCTGGACGACTCGGCGTAGGGACCCTGCGTGTCTTGCTGCACCACCCACAGATCGGCGCTGCTGTTGTTCAGCAGCGCACGTGCATCGTCGACCATTCCGCGGTACACACCCGCCATGGTCAGCGTCACTCCGATCAGCAGGCCCAGCCCAAAACCCGTGAGGACGAACTTGCCCCACGAGTGCAGGATGTCGCGGCCAGCCAGACTGATCACTGCGTGCCTGCCACGAGGGCCGGGACGATCTTGATGCGGCTGTGGGCACCTATGTCCTTCTCGCTGTGCACGACGACCGTCGTACCCAACTTGACGCCTTCAAGTAGTTGCACCCGGCCATCCAGGCTCGCTTGGCCTGTGCGCACCGGCGCAAACCGCAGTGCGCCGTCGTCGATGATCCACACGCCGGTCCGCCCGCGCACGCGCTTGATGGCAGCGTTGGGAAGAAGCACGGCGATGGATGTGGCGGGCAAGGAGATCGTCACCTCGGCAAGTTCACCCACTGACTGGCTGTCGGGAATTTGGTCGAAGCTCACCTCGGCAACACGCTCTTCGGTCACGCTGTCGCTGACGGCTTCGACACGGGCAACCTTGCCCGGTAGTGCAAGACCCGGCTTCGAACGCATGGTGATTTGCGCGGGCAGGCCGACGCTCAGTCCCATCGATCGCCCCTGATCAAGACGCACCCGGACCCAAAGGGACGACGGTTCGATTAGACGCAGCACCGCCTGACCCGCAACTACGGTGGATCCAGGCTCGGCATCGCGACTGGTCACGACGCCATCGCGCGGCGCCAGCAAGCGAACGTTGGCGCGCTGTTGCCCCAACCCGGCGCGTTCGGCGACCAGGCGCGACCGGTCGTGGCGCGCAGCGGCCAGGTTGGCATCGGCTGCATTGAGGTTCGACTCGGCGGACACCTGCTCCTGCAGGCGGGCCTCGACAGCACCTGTACTGATGAAGTTCTGCGCTCCCAATGCGACGTAGCGGCGAGCATTGACAACTGCCAGTTCCTGTCTGGCCTGCGCATCACGACGCTGGGCATCGGCAGCCGCCATGGCACTGCCGGCGCGGGCTATGGATGCATCCAGAGCAACGGCGCGCTCTGCCAGGTCGACGGGATCCATCTCGGCGAGCAATTGCCCCGCTTTCACCGAGTCGCCCACATCGACGGCCACCGACAGCACTCGGCCGGCTAGGGTCGGACCGATCAGGTAGCTGCGCCGAGCCTCGACCGTGCCGATTCCGAACAGCGCAGGCGTCAAGCGGCCTTCGGTCGCCTGAACAACCGTCACGCGTGTGGGCGCGAGGGGCCCCGAACGCATGAAGACGAACGCCATCGCCCCAGTCAGCGCCAAAGCCAACGAGCCCAGGACGACCCGACGAATGCCAATCGACGAGAGCTTCAAGATACCTCGCCCAGACCGCGCAAATAGAGCGCGAAGACACGATCCGCCATCTGGCGTGTCGCGCCCGGGCGGGCTGTAAGCATCGACTGCATGACCAATCCCTGGATCAAACCAACAAAGGTGGTGGCGGCAGCCTCCTGATCCAGATCCGCATCCACCTGACCCTGCTGCACAGCTTGACCCAGGACCCCCAACAGAAGTTTGCGATAGCTCTGCAGCACGGCTCGCACTTCCAGCTTGGCATCCGAGTCACTGGGCTGCTGGAGTTCGTGAAAGATCAGCCGCGGGACACCGGGATGCCTGACTACGAAATCGACATGCGCGCGGAACATGGCGGACAGCGCATCCACGGGAGTGGCCGCTTGGCCGGCGGCTGTCTCCAACCCATGCAGCAACGTCTGGCGCACCCACCGCATGGCGGCCAACCAGATCGCGTCCTTGGTCGGAAAGTGCTTGAACACGGCACCCTGCGTGACTCCGACAGCCTCAGCAATGTCGGTGGTAGTGATCAAGGCGGGACTGACGTCGCGCGCGAGTCGCAGCGCTGCGGTCACGATGTCCGCTTGGCGCTCCTGCGTGGGAAGCCGAGTTTGCAAGGTCACCTCAACTCGTAAGTTATTGAATACTTACCAATGTACGCGCAAAATCAGGACATTCGCGCTACTCGACGAAACATCAATCCTGCGGCCTCCTCGACTCGACCGGCCTCGACCTGAGATGAACTCAATTGCAGACTCAGCCACAGCTCAAGCGCAGCGGCAAACGAATCGAGGAATGCCGATCGACGCAGCAGCTGGTCGCAGTTGCGCCTGACTACCTTCCCTTTGGCCCGGGCCCGACCCGAACCAGAAGCCCGATTCATCAGATCCCATGGAGGTCAACAATGTCCAGTCAACCAGTCAGCTACCGCGACCTGACTCAATCGGTTTCCGCAAGCCTCGCAAGCTTGAAATCCGGCACGCCGGATGTCATGAAGAGCTTCAGTGAGCTGGGGCGCGCGGCCACCGCGAATGGCGTTCTCGACAAGAAGACCAAGGAGTTGATTGCTCTGGCGCTCAGCGTCGCCGCGAGGTGCGATCCCTGCATCGGATTCCACATGCAGACCCTGGTCAAGCTGGGTGCCACACGGCAAGAGATCGATGAGACGCTGGGAGTCACGACCTACATGGGCGGTGGTCCGTCGGTGATGTATGCAGCCAGCGCAATTGCTGCCTTCGAGGAGTTTTCCTCTGCTCGCTGAGCGGGCTGGATCTGCTGCCGGGAGTACGCCCTGCTGATGCGATTGCGCTTGCCGGTAGTGAAGTCGGGGTGCCCGAGATGACTCTGCGCCGGCATCCCGCGCCAATCTGGATCGTTGCCATCGGTTCACTGCGTGACTGCTTGCGCAAGAGATGAAACAGCTGGCCAGATCGATCAGCTTGCCCTCGGTGTCAGGATGTATTTCAAGCTTGAAGTGTTTGCCGACGCCGACCCGATGCGCCTGACCGAGATCTGCCCGTTCATGAATTGATTGTTGAGATTGCGAAGCGCCAGGTTCTCGCTTCGCTCAGGAACCTCCTCGGATGCGACCACGGCAATCATGTCGAGGAAGGCCACTCCCCTTTGAACGCAGTTCATTTCAAATGAGTAAGACCGCTCTTCGTTGACGATCAGTGCAGACCGCCCGTTTCAGACGCCGTCACATCGGACCGACTGTCGAAGAACGCGTAGCCCAGCCGGCCGCGCTTGGCTCTGTACATGGCGGCGTCCGCGCGCCGCAGCAAGGTGATGGCGGTGTCGCCATCGTT
The DNA here is from genome assembly GCA_017986065.1 of Rhizobacter sp. GTDB lineage: Bacteria > Pseudomonadota > Gammaproteobacteria > Burkholderiales > Burkholderiaceae_C > PBB1. Next base: position 6,717 of record JAGNWJ010000072.1, read on the forward strand.
CGGACAGACCGCGATGCCGATGCTCGGCCACACCCTGATCTCTATGCCGCCCAGTTGCAGCGGCGCCGCTATGGCTTCGAGCAACTGACGGGCCAGGCGGCTGAGCTCGGCACGGTCCCTGGGCTGCGAAAGCAGGCAGGCGAACTCGTCGCCACCCAGGCGGCAGACGATGTCGCCGTCACGAACCATGCGCCGCAGGCGCTGGGCGACGATGCGCAGCAACTCGTCGCCCGTTTCGTGGCCGTGGGCGTCGTTGATGGGTTTGAAGTCGTCCAGGTCCAGGAACAGCACGGCCATCGTCGGCGGACGCGTGGGCGCGGTGCTCAGGGCATCGTCCAGCCTGCGGCAGAAATGGCGGCGGTTGGGCAGATCGGTGAGGCTGTCATGCTGGGCCATGTATTGCGCATCCCGCTCGCGGGCGTGCGCCACCGCAAGCGTGGCGCGGGCCTCATTCAGCTCGGCTTCGATGCGGCTCAGGTGGCCCTGCTCCTGAAGCAGGGCCGCACGGAGCACTTCCAGGTCCTGCGCGCAGGCGATGAGTTCCTCGCGCACAGGCGCTGCGGCGGGATGCTCCGCGCTGCCACGCAACCGTCCGGCAACGTTGGCGCAAAGCGAATCCCACTCCTCGTGGGGCATGCGGTCGGAATGTCGCCGCGCACCTGTGGCGCGGGTCATGACGAGCGTCCGGTGTGCAAGGGCCCGAGTCGGGCGGAGGCCGCCGGACCCTGACCCACACCGGGCCCGTCACGGCAGTCGGCGCTGCGAGGTCTTTCCGCCGTGGCGCCAAGTCTCAACAGTCTGTAGAAGATCCGAACGGTGAGGTGTGGGCTCATGGTGCAGTCCTTCGATCGTGGATCCAGATGGGCGGCGCACTCAGCTTGAATGAGAGGCCCGCGGAGTTCTGTGCGCTGCCGCACCGATGGGCGCAAGCGCAGCGTGCAGTCTCCAATCCGCCACTGCGCGGTGCGAAAGCCCCGCCGGAACCAGAAGCTGAAACCGCTCACTGAACGTTGTCCTACAGCGTCTCGGCCTGCAGGACGGCGTGGGCGCTGCGACAGGGGCCGTACAAGGATCTGTTGCCCGAGCACCTGCTCGCTGCAGCACCAATTTCCCTAGGAGAGGCCATGAATCCATCCACCACCGCGCCGTCCAACCCCGAAGCCACCGACGAAGACCTGGCCCGGCAGGCCCGCCCAGGCCACGGCATCCCGTCGCAGGACCCGACCCCCGGGGCACAGGTTGCGCTGGACCCCGAGGAAGCCGAGCGCGAGGCCAGCTCGGTGCTGATGGGCGGCGGCGTCGTGGCCGGTGCGGCCACGGGCGCCGCCATCGGAATCATGATGGCCGGCCCGGTGGGGGTGCTGGTAGGGGCCTCGATGGGTGCCGTTGCCGGCGCACTCGGTGGCGCTGCTGCGGGATCCGCCATGAACCCCGAGGAATCGGGCGTCGCCGGCGCCGCACCCGACCACATCGTGCGCATTCACATCGAGGACAGTGGTGGTGCCGGCCGACCGGTGGTGCTGATCCATGGCTGGCCACTGACGGCCCAGGCCTGGGAGCTGCAGGTGGCGGCGTTGCGCGCCGACGGCTACCGCGTGGTGGCTTATGACCGAAGGGGCTTCGGTCGTTCGGACAAGCCTGCATCGGATTACAGCTACGACACCCTGGTCGACGACCTGCAACGCGTGATGGACCGGTGCGGACTGCAGGACGTGACGCTGGTGGGCTTCTCGATGGGCGGCGGCGAAGTGGCCCGCTACATCGCGCGTCACGGCGAATCGCGTCTGCACAGCGTGGTGTTTGCCGCGGCCGTGCCGCCGTATCTGCTGAAGACGGCCGACAACCCCGAAGGGCCGCTCGCGCCCGAGAAGGCACAACAGAAGCGGCAATCACTCGAGCAGGATCGCGGTGCCTACTTCGACCAGTTCACCCGGGACTTCTTCTCGGCCCACGGCACGCTGCAGGTCAGCGAGTCGCAGCGCGCCGAGGCGATTGCCCTGTGCCAGCAGTCGGCGCAGCATGCGGCGCTGGCGTGCATGGACTCCTTCGGCACGACCGACTTCCGCGAAGACCTGAAGAAGGTGAGCGTGCCCACGCTGGTGATCCACGGCGACGCGGATGCGATCGTGCCGATCGCAGGCTCAGGGCAGCGCACCCACCGCGCGGTGAGCCACAGCCAGCTGGTGACTGTGAGCGGTGCGCCGCACGGGCTGAACGTGTCTCACGCCCGGGAATTCAATGACGCACTGCTGTCGTTCCTGCGGACATGACCTGCCGTGACCGCTGACAGGGCATGCCGCCAACGCGCTGGTGCAGGCTGCCCTGCTCCGGTGATGATGCGCGACGACGTCGCGGTCGGCGGCAGAGCCTGCCTCGCGACCCTGCTGCGCGCAGTTCACACCCTGCATCATCAATCAGGCCGGTTCGCCTGAACCCACCGGAAGAGGAAGAGCTCCCATGACCACACTCGCCTACGCGGCCCAGGACGCCAGCACCCCACTCGCCCCCTTCAGCATCGAGCGCCGTGCGCCCGGGCCGGACGACGTGCAGATCGACATCCTGTACTGCGGTGTCTGCCACTCCGACCTGCATACCGCACGCAACGAGTGGAAGAACACGCTCTACCCCTCGGTGCCCGGCCACGAGATCGTCGGCCGCGTCAGTGCCATCGGTGCCAACGTCACCAGGTTCAAGCTCGGCGACATGGCCGGCGTGGGCTGCATGGTCGACAGCTGCCTGCATTGCGCATCGTGTGGCGAAGGGCTGGAGCAGTACTGCGACAACGGCTTCACAGGCACCTACAACGGCCCGGTGTTCGGCGGAGAGAACACCTTTGGCGGTTATTCCAGCCGGATCGTGGTGAAGCAGAAGTTCGTGCTCAGGATCAGCCACAAGGACAACCTGCAAGCCGTCGCTCCGCTGCTGTGCGCGGGCATCACGACCTATTCGCCACTGCGTCAATGGGGCGTGGAGAAGGGCCAGAAGGTCGGCATCGTCGGCCTGGGTGGGCTGGGGCACATGGGCGTGAAGATCGCCGCCGCGATGGGCGCGCACGTGGTGCTGTTCACCACGTCGGCCAGCAAGGTCGAGGACGCCAGGCGCTTCGGCGCCGCCGAAGTGGTGATCTCGACGGATCCGCAGGCCATGGCGGCGCACCAGAGCTCGTTCGATTTCATCCTCAACACCGTCGCCGCCCAGCACGACCTGGACCCGTTCATCGCGCTGCTCAAGCGCGACTGCACGATGACCCTGGTCGGCGCCCCCGAGCATCCGCACCCGGCGCCGAACGTGTTCGGCTTGATCTTCAAGCGCCGCCGCCTCGGCGGATCGCTGATCGGCGGCATCCGGGAAACCCAGGAAATGCTCGACTTCTGTGCCGAGCACGGGATCGTCTCCGACATCGAGATGATCGCGATGAAGGACATCAACACCGCCTACGAACGCATGCTCAAGAGCGACGTGAAGTACCGCTTCGTGATCGACATGGCCACGCTCCAGGCGACACCATGACCTCTTCCGCACACGAACCACCCCTGCCCTCGAGCACCTTGAACGCCCTGGAGGCGGCCCTGGACCAGAGCCATGAGGTCAAGGCCAAGGTGGAAGCGTGTGCAGATGATCTCGCGACGGCCAACGACATCGTGAAGGAACGGATCACCGAGGGCGAAACCATGCTGCCCGCCGCCGAGGCCCTGGAGAACAGCGTGGCCGTCGAGATCCAGGTGCAGGAGTGCGCCGACGACCTGAAGCAGGTCACCGACAACCTGGCGCAGGGCCTCGGGCAGGTCAAGGAAGTGGAAGAGGCCTTGAGCCGGTCTCACGAGGCGCTGCGGGAGTCCCGGACCGCTCTGGCGACTTCGCGCGAGGCCGAGCAATCGGCAAGCCGACGGGCCATGCACGACCAGAAGACCGGCCTGCCAAACCGGACGCTCTTCGATGACCGGCTGGCCCAGGCCATTGCGGGCGCGGAGCGACACGGCTGGACGCTCGCCGTCATGTTTCTCGACCTCGATCAGTTCAAGGCCGTCAACGACACACACGGCCATGCCGCTGGCGATACGGTGCTCGCGATCGTGGCGGAGAGGCTGTTGAACCATGTGCGCGACGAGGACACGGTCTGCCGCAACGGTGGCGACGAGTTCCTGTACCTGTTGATCGATCCTGCGGGGCGCGACAACGTGGCCCGGATCGCAGCCCAGCTGCGCACGACGCTCGCCCGACCCATCGCCGTCAACGGTCTCGAGCTTGCCATCACGCCGAGCATCGGAATCGCGCTCTACCCCGATCACGGCAAGACCGCGGACGTGCTGGTGGCACACGCGGATGCCGCCATGTACCGATCCAAGCAGCAGCGCAGTCCCTGGGAGTTCTATCAACCTGCGGGCTCCTAGCCCGCCGGCTCGATGACCACGCTTGCAGGACTGACCCCTCAGCGATCCAGTTCAGACCGCAGCGGTGCCGTCAACGCGAGCACGCCAGCCTTTTCATCGCAGCCGGCCTGAGCGAAGCGGCGCGTTCCTCCGCATCATTCCGAGGTCTTGCCGTCGAAGTGCTCGCTGTCCGCTTCTGCGTCTGCCCGTGTGTGATGAACCACGCCGTCGCGGTGGTTGGGCGGCGAATAGATGGTGTACAGCTTCAGGGACTCGCTGCCGGTATTGATGATGTTGTGCCTGGCGCAAGCCGGGACGACCACGGCGGAGCCTGCCTGAATCGCGGTCCGGACGCCGTCGAGCACCGCCTCGCCGTGCCCCTCCTCGACCCGGAAGAACTGGTCCAGCTTGTGGACCTCGGCACCGATTTCTTCCTGGGGCTTCAGCGCCATGACGACGAGCTGACAGTTGCTCGCGGTGTACAGAACCTTTCGGAAGTCTTCGTTGCCGATGGCGATGGCCTCGATGTCTTGCACGTAACCCTTCATGCCTGCTCCAGTAGTTGGCGCGGGCCAGTGTCATCGCAGTGCTCGATGGGGTTTCGAGTGATCTGATCTGCGAGACGCCGACGTCGTCTCTCGCAAGGTAGTCCCGCAGCAGGGGACCGTCTGTGCGTAGACGAACGGAAGCGGCGCCTGGGAACAGGGAATTGACAGGGAACGGCTTCCTCCCGGATACAACGGGGCTCCTATCCTGACAGGCGCGAGGCTTCGTCATGGTTCCGACTTCCACAGCATTTCGAACCGTTCCCTACCTCCACCAGCACAGGGAGCCCATCTCCAAGCTCACCCGCAAGCTGTGCACGTCAATCGAAGGTCGCGGCCCTGCCTTCCCTGCAGGGGCGCAGTCAGGCCTAACCCGCCAACTTGCCTGGGCGAGTCGGGATTTCCGCATCGCGCCGAACCCGCCACCAGTGCAGTCAAAGCGGTGGCTTGACTGGCGAGGCGCCCGATATCCGAAGCCGGGATCAGCGTTTCAACGAGGCACGAAGAAGGTGGATTTCTCGCGCTGAACGGCCACAGAACCAGCAGCGCTGGAGCTTGGCGAGTCCAGTGCCGCAACTTCGAACATGACAGGCGTCGATGTGCGCTGGAGGGGTTGTGCATCGGCATGAGCCAGTCGCAAACTGACCACCACGGATGCGACGCTGGCCGGACCGGCGCTCGCCGTCGTTGCGGACACAACCAGACCGTCGATTCCACTGGCGGTCACGCGGTAGGTCTGTCGAACTTCAGTGCGATTCATGATCTGAATCCGGTACACGTTCTCTATTGCACCGTCGTCGACCACGCGGGCCAGGGTACCTCGGTCCTTGACCACGTCGAACTTGAACGGACTGCGAAGCGCCATGCTGGTCGCAAACGCAGCGCTGGCAGACAACAGCACTGCGCCATAGATCAGCACGCGCGGCCGAAGGGCGCGCTTGAGCATCTGCAGGCGCGTCCACCCCAGCGCGACACCGTTCTCGGTGGAATAGCGGATCAGGCCCTTGGGATAGCCCATCTTGTCCATCACATCGCCGC
>JAGNWJ010000152.1 GCA_017986065.1 Rhizobacter sp.
CGGTCATCGGGCCGACATCTCCGGCGGCGCCGGCGGCCTCTTCGCCTGCCGATTCCGCGAGCGGTCTGGCGGCCGCTGCGCCCGCGGCTTCGGCCGCCGCCGAGACCTACTCCTGGCCGCCTTCCACCCGGATCACCTACGAGCTGACCGGCAACTACCGCGGCGAGGTCTACGGCAGCGCCACGGTCGACTGGGTGCGGGAGGGCGCGCGCTACCAGGTTCATCTGGACGTGCTCGTGGGCCCGGCGTTCGCGCCGATCCTGTCCCGCCGCATGACCAGCGAAGGACAGTTGACCGACGCGGGACTCTATCCGGAGCGCTACGACGAGGACAGCAAGGCCATGTTCCGCGATCGAAGGCGCGCCCAGGTCATGCTCGAGCCCGATGCGGTGGTTCTCAACAGCGGCCAGCGCGTCGAGCGCCTGGCCGGCGTGCAGGACACGGCCAGTCAGTTCGTTCAGCTCGCGTATCTGTTCTCCCGCCACCCCGAAATGCTGAAGCCCGGCGGGACGGTGGAGATGCCGCTCGCGCTGCCCCGCCGGATGAGCGTCTGGACCTACGACGTGCGCGAAGCCGAGGTGCTGTACACCCCCTTCGGCGCGATCGATGCCGTGCCGCTTCAGCCGCGCCGCGAATCGCGCAAGAAGGACGAGTTGTCGGCGCAGGTCTGGTTCGCGCCGAGCCTGCGGTATCTGCCGGTGCGCATCCGGATCCAGCAGGACACCAACACCGACACCTACGTCGACCTGATGATCGAGCGTCGGCCACAGATTGCCGGGCCATGATCACCGGCCAGATTCGAATTACCTGTTCAGGAGATGCCCATGACCCATGAATTCATCCTCGTCGACACCTGCGGCGACGGCCCGTTGAAAATCGGCCGCATCACCCTGAACCGGCCGAAGCAGCTCAACGCGCTGAACGACGGCCTGATGAGCGAGCTGGGCGCCGCGCTGCAGGCTTTCGACGCCGATGCCGGGATCGGCTGCATCGTCATCACCGGCAGCGAAAAGGCGTTTGCTGCCGGTGCCGACATCGGTGCGATGGCCAAACTGAGCTACATGGACGCCTACAAGGGCGACTTCATCACGCGCAACTGGGAGGCGATCCGCAGCATCCGCAAGCCGGTGGTTGCGGCGGTGTCCGGCTTTGCGCTGGGCGGTGGATGCGAGCTGGCGATGATGTGCGATTTCATCATCGCGGCCGACACGGCCAGGTTCGGCCAGCCCGAGATCAAGCTCGGCATCATCCCGGGCGCCGGCGGCACTCAGCGCCTGCCACGCGCGATCGGCAAGGCCAAGGCGATGGATCTGGTGCTGACCGGCCGCATGATGGATGCGTCCGAGGCCGAGCGTTGCGGACTGGTGTCGCGCGTGGTGCCCGCTGCCGATCTGATGACGGTGGCACTGGAGGCCGCGCAGAACATCTGCGACTACAGCGGCCCGAGCGTGATGATGGCCAAGGAGTGCGTCAACCGCGCCTTCGAGGGCACGCTGGCCGATGGCATTTCCTTCGAGCGCAGGCTGTTCCACTCGCTGTTCGCGACCGAGGACCAGAAGGAAGGCATGGACGCCTTCGTCAACAAGCGCAAGCCCGACTTCAAGCACCGCTGACGCGGGCTGCCTGGAACTTCAGGGCTGAACCCAGCGCGCAGGGCCGTCGCCGAACACGGCACGCCGGTGGCCGTCGGCATTGAGTTCCATCCAGTCGATGCAGGTGATGGTGGCCGTGATCAGCGCGAAATGCTCGCGCTGTGCTGCCGCTGGCGTGTGTCCCGCCAGGGGCGTGCCCGGTGCCGTGGGCGAAAGGTAGTCTTGCGCGCCTGGCGACAGCCGGATCTGGGTCCAGCGCGACGACACGGCCAGCCCGTCGTCCTCGACGCTGCAGACCACGCTGCATCGCAACTGCCAGCCGAGCTCGGCCGACCACATGACCAGTGTCGCGACCGGATTGCTGCGCAACTGCGAGACCTTGCGTGCGCGTGAATCGGTGTAGATCCGCAACTGCCTGGCCACCGTGTCGGCTTCGCGAAGCACGACCAGCCGGGCGTCGGCAACCGGCTGGCCGGCTTGATCCGGCGCCAACGACGCGAGCACGCAGGTGCGCCATGCATGGCCGCGGGCGCGCACGCAGCGCTGCAACTCGTCCCAGACAGCGGCTTCAACTTCCTCCAGAGTCGACAGCCGCTGGGTCATCGTCAGGCTTCCTTGCGCAATGACGGGAAAAGGATCACGTCGCGGATGCTCGGGCTGTCGGTGATCAGCATCATCAGGCGGTCGATGCCGATGCCGCAGCCTCCGGTCGGTGGCATGCCGTATTCCAGCGCGCGGATGAAGTCGGCGTCGTAGTACATCGCCTCCTCGTCGCCGGCTTCCTTGTTGGCTGCCTGCGCGTGGAAACGTGCCGCCTGGTCTTCGGCGTCGTTCAGTTCGCTGAATCCGTTGGCGTATTCGCGGCCGGTGATGAACAGCTCGAAGCGTTCGGTGATCGCCGGGTTGGTGTCGGACGCTCGGGCCAGCGGAGACACCTCGACCGGATAGTCGATGATGAAGGTGGGATCCCAGAGCTTCTCCTCGACAACCGCCTCGAACAGTCCGAACTGCAATTCGGGCAGCTTCCAGTGGGCAGGCGGCTCCTCGCCCAGCGACTTGAGCTGGTCGTGCAACACCTTTGCGTCGCCGGCTTCCTCGAAGGTCAGGCCCGCATGCGCCACCAGCGATTCGCGCACCGTCATCCGCGTGAAAGGCGCATCCAGATCGACCGTCCTGCCCGCGTAGGTCAGCGTCGCCGAGCCGGTTGCGCCGCGCGCCGCGTGGCGCAGCACCTGCTCGGTGTAGTCCATCAGGTCGTGGTGGTTCCAGTAGGCCGCATAGAACTCCATCATCGTGAATTCCGGGTTGTGCCGGACGCTGATGCCTTCGTTTCGGAAGCTGCGGTTGATCTCGAACACACGCTCGAAGCCGCCGACGATGAGTCTCTTCAGGTACAGCTCGGGCGCGATGCGCAGGAACATCTGCTGGTCGAGCGCGTTGTGGTGCGTGACGAACGGCTTCGCGTTGGCGCCGCCCGGGATCGGGTGCAGCATCGGCGTCTCGACCTCCATGAAGCCGTGGTCGACCATGAACTGGCGGATCGAGCTGAGTGCCTTGCTGCGCGCGGCGAAGCGCGCCCGGGCGGTGTCGTCGGTGATCAGGTCGACATAGCGCTGCCGGTACTTCTGTTCCTGGTCGCTCATGCCGTGGAACTTGTCGGGCAGCGGCCGCAGGCTCTTGGTCAGCAGGCGCAGCGTGGTCACGCGCACCGAGAGCTCACCGGTCTTGGTCCTGAACAGCGAGCCCTCGGCGCCCAGGATGTCGCCCAGGTCGAGATGCTTGAACGATTCGTAGCCGGC
>JAGNWJ010000073.1 GCA_017986065.1 Rhizobacter sp.
GCCGTCAGCGCAGCCATGATGGCCCGATGTTCCTGCAGGGAGGCTGTGAGCCGGCCCTCCTTGAGCAGCGAGTGGTGGCGGTTCAGCTTCATCACCTGGCGCAGGTCGGCCACCATCTGGTTGCGCCAGCGGTTGTCGGCGATCTCGAGCAGGCGCATGTGAAAGCGTTCGTTGGCAGTGAAGAACGCTTCCGCGTCGTTGGCCGCTGCCTCCAGCCGGTCGTGCAATGCCGCGAGGTCGGCCAGCTGCGCGTCGGTCGCACGCGTGGCCACGACGCCGACCGCATCGCACTCGAGCAACGAGAGCAGGTGGAACACCTCGGTCAGGTCTCGTTCGGACACTTCGGTGACGTAGGCGCCGCGCCTCAGCTTCATCGTCACCAGCCCTTCGGCCGCGAGCACCTTCAGTGCCTCGCGCAGCGGGGTGCGGCTGGTGCCGTACTCGGCGGCCAGGGCCTGTTCGTCGATCCAGCTGCCCGGGGCCAGCGTGTGCGACATGATCCGCGACCGCAGACGCTCCGCCACTTGCTGGTACAGCGCGGTCGACGGCAGTCGCAGTCGGTCCGGCAACTCTTCGCCGCCGGCAGCGGGCGGGCGTGCCGCTGCAGCAGGTTTCGGTGTATCCGGAGCGTCGAGCGGGCTCATGCGCAGATGCCTGTGGGTTGATTCACGCGGCGGGAGCGTACAGCACTCGCCCCGGGAAAACGCGAAGAGAAACTGAACTTCAGTTTATAATTCAGTTTTGAATTATGCATGATGTGACCCCGGAAAAGTTACAGTTCCGAGGCGTCGCTGATGCGTCATGCCAAGCCAAACGGAGCCCCCATGTCTGAAACCACGCACCTCAACTCCGATGCGCTGGGAAGCTGGCAGAAAGCCGCTGCCAAGTCTGCCCCGGGCGGGCAGGTGGATGCCCTGAACTGGCACACGCCGGAAGGCCTGGTGGTCAAGCCGCTCTATACAGCGGCAGATCTGAAGGGCTTGCCGAACACCGACACCCTGCCGGGTTTCCCGCCCTATCTGCGCGGGCCTCAGGCCACGATGTACGCGGTGCGCCCGTGGACGATCCGCCAGTACGCCGGCTTCTCGACAGCAGAGGCATCGAACGCCTTCTACAAGAAGGCCCTGGCGGCAGGCGGGCAGGGCGTCAGCGTTGCATTCGACCTGGCGACGCACCGCGGCTACGACAGCGACCATCCGCGCGTCACGGGCGACGTGGGCAAGGCGGGCGTGGCGATCGACAGCGTCGAGGACATGAAGATCCTGTTCGACGCCATCCCGCTTGACAAGGTCAGCGTGAGCATGACGATGAACGGCGCGGTGCTGCCGGTGCTGGCGGGCTATGTCGTGGCGGCCGAGGAGCAGGGCGTTGCGCAGGATCAGTTGAGCGGGACCATCCAGAACGACATCCTCAAGGAGTTCATGGTCCGCAACACCTACATCTACCCGCCCGAGCCGAGCATGCGCATCGTCGGCGACATCATCGAGTACACGGCCAGGCAGATGCCGAAGTTCAACTCGATCAGCATCTCCGGGTACCACATGCAGGAAGCCGGTGCCAATCAGGCGCTGGAACTGGCCTTCACGCTGGCCGACGGCAAGGAGTACGTGAAGACCGCGCTGGCCAAGGGACTGGATGTCGACGAGTTCGCCGGCCGGCTCAGCTTCTTCTGGGCCATCGGGATGAACTTCTATCTCGAGATCGCCAAGATGCGCGCGGCGCGGCTGCTGTGGTGGCGCATCATGAGCGGCTTCAACGCGAAGAACCCGAAGAGCCTGATGCTGCGCACGCATTGCCAGACCTCGGGCTGGAGCCTGGCCGAGCAGGACCCGTACAACAACGTGGTGCGCACCACCATCGAGGCGATGGCTGCGGTGTTCGGCGGCACTCAGAGCCTGCACACCAACGGGCTGGACGAGGCGATCGCGCTGCCCACCGAGTTCAGCGCACGCATTGCACGCAACACGCAGCTGATCATCCAGGAAGAGACCCACATCACCAGCGTCGTCGACCCCTGGGCCGGCAGCTACATGATGGAGAAGCTGACGCAGGACATGGCCGACGCGGCGTGGAAGATCATCGAGGAAGTCGATGCGATGGGCGGCATGGTCAAGGCCGTCGACAGCGGCTGGGCCAAGCTGAAGATCGAGGCCAGCGCGACCGAGAAGCAGGCGCGCATCGACTCGCGTCAGGACGTGATCGTCGGTGTCAACAAGTACAAGCTGGCCACCGAGGACGCGATCGATACGCTGAACATCGACAACGTCGCCGTGCGCGAGAACCAGGTTGCACGGCTGAAGGCGATTCGTGCGAGCCGCGACGGCGCGGCGGTGCAGGCGGCGCTCGACGCGCTGACTGAATGTGCCGGGAATCCGGCCTCTGGCAACCTGCTCGACTTGGCGATCCGCGCGATGCGCGTGCGCGCCACGGTGGGCGAGGTCAGCGATGCGCTGGAAAAGGTATGGGGGCGCCATCGCGCCGACACGCAGAAGGTCACGGGCGTCTACGCCGCCGCCTACGACAGCGCCGAGGGCTGGGCCCAGTTGCAGCAGGAAATCGCCGCGTTCGCCGAAGCCGAAGGCCGCCGCCCGCGCGTGATGATCGCCAAGCTGGGCCAGGACGGTCACGATCGCGGCGCCAAGGTGGTGGCCACTGCCTACGCCGACCTCGGCTTCGACGTCGACATGGGCCCGCTGTTCCAGACCGCCGAGGAATGTGCCCGCCAGGCGATCGAGAACGATGTCCACGCGGTCGGTGTCAGCACGCTGGCCGCCGGCCACAAGACGCTGGTGCCCGAGATCATCAAGGCCTTGAAGGATCAGGGTGCCGACGACATCATCGTGTTCGTGGGTGGCGTCATCCCCCGCGCCGACTACGACTTCCTGTACGAGGCCGGCGTCAAGGGCATCTACGGTCCCGGCACGCCGATCCCGGCCAGCGCCAAGGACGTGCTGGAGCAGATCCGCAACAGCCTCGCCACGGCGAAGGCCTGACGCGCCGGATCGCGAGCCCGGTCTGACCCTGACGAAGCCCTGCGCGAACCCGTGAGCCCGAACCCTGTCGACGAGGCACTGCTGGGCGGCGTCTGCCTTGGAGAGCGCCGCGCGATCGCCAAGGCGATCACGCTGCTCGAATCGACACGTGCCGATCACCGGGCACGCGCCGATGCGCTGCTCAACGCCTTGCTTCCCCGCACCGGGAAGGCGATGCGCCTCGGCATCTCCGGCGTGCCCGGGGTCGGCAAGTCGACCTTCATCGAGGCGCTGGGGCTGGCGCTGATCGAGCGCGGCCATCGCGTCGCGGTGCTGGCCATCGATCCGTCGTCGAGTGTTCATGGCGGCTCGATCCTCGGTGACAAGACGCGCATGGAGCGGCTGTCGGTGCACCCCGCGGCCTACATCCGGCCCAGCCCGGCATCGGGCACGCTCGGTGGCGTCGCCGAGAAGACGCGCGAGGCGATGCTGGTCTGCGAGGCGGCTGGCTACGACGTCGTGATGGTCGAGACGGTCGGCGTCGGCCAGAGCGAGACCGCGGTCGCCGGCATGACCGACATGTTCGTGCTGCTGCAGCTGCCCAATGCCGGCGACGACCTGCAGGCCATCAAGAAGGGCGTGATGGAACTGGCCGACCTGGTGGTGATCAACAAGGCCGACATCGACCCGCTCGCCGCATCACGTGCCGAGTCGCAGATTGCCGGTGTGCTGCGCGTCTACAGCCCACCCGGATCACCGAACGACCCGCATCATGCGGCGTCGGTCGATCACTGGTCGCCCCAGGTGATGCGCCTGAGCGCGCTGAAGGGCGAGGGCGTCGACACCTTCATCGCGCAGGTCGAGAGATTCCATGCGCTGCGTCGCGCCACGGGCGAATTCGACGCGCGGCGCCAGCAGCAGGCGATGGCCTGGATGTGGGAGCTGATCCAGGCGCGGCTGCAGGCCGATTTCCGGCAGCATCCGGCCGTGCGTGCCCTTCTGCCCCGACTTCTGACCGACGTGCGCGAATACCGTGTGGCGCCCTCCGCGGCTGCGCGGGTGCTGCTCAACGAATTCGAGACATCGATTCCCATCCCGAACCCCTGACGCAGGCCGACGCCTGCAACGCCTACGGAGCGACCCACCATGCATGACATCATCGAACAGCTCGACGCGAAGCGCGCCCTGGCGCGACTCGGCGGCGGCGAGAAACGCATCGCCGCCCAGCACAAGAAGGGCAAGCTGACCGCTCGCGAACGCATCGAGCTGCTGCTCGATGCCGGCACCTTCGAGGAGTGGGACATGTTCGTCGAGCACCGCTGTGCCGACTTCGGCATGCCCGACAACAAGATCCCGGGCGACGGCGTGATCACCGGCTACGGGATGATCAACGGCCGGCTGGTCTTCGTGTTCAGCCAGGATTTCACCGTCTTCGGCGGCGCGCTGAGCGAGTCGCATGCCGAGAAGATCTGCAAGGTGATGGACCAGGCGATGAAGGTCGGCGCACCGGTCATCGGCCTGAACGATTCCGGCGGCGCTCGCATCCAGGAAGGCGTCGCTTCGCTGGGTGGCTATGCCGAGGTCTTCAAGCGCAACGTGATGGCCTCCGGGGTCGTGCCTCAGATCAGCATGATCATGGGCCCGTGTGCCGGTGGTGCGGTCTACTCGCCCGCGATGACCGACTTCATCTTCATGGTGAAGGACAGCAGCTACATGTTCGTCACCGGTCCCGAGGTCGTGAAGACGGTGACTCACGAGGAAGTGACCGCCGAGGATCTGGGCGGCGCGACGACCCACACGACGAAGAGCGGCGTGGCCGACCTGTCCTTCGACAACGACGTCGACGCACTGCTGATGCTTCGCCGGTTCTTCAACTACATCCCGACCAACAACCGCGAGAAGGCGCCAGCGCGGCCGAGCAATGACCCGGCGGACCGGCTTGACCTGTCGCTGGACACGCTGGTGCCCGAGAACCCGAACAAGCCCTACGACATGAAGGAGCTGATCGTGAAGACCGCCGACGACGGCGAGTTCTTCGAGCTGCAGCCCGACTACGCGAAGAACATCATCATCGGTTTCGTGCGCATGGAAGGGCAGACCGTGGGCGTGGTGGCGAACCAGCCGCTGGTGCTCGCCGGCTGCCTCGACATCAAGAGCAGCATCAAGGCCGCGCGTTTCGTGCGCTTCTGCGACGCGTTCAACATCCCGGTCCTGACCTTCGTCGACGTGCCCGGCTTCATGCCCGGCACCAGCCAGGAGTACGGCGGCATCATCAAGCACGGTGCGAAGCTGCTGTATGCCTACGCCGAATGCACGGTGCCCAAGATCACCGTCATCACCCGCAAGGCCTACGGCGGCGCCTATGACGTGATGAGCTCGAAACACCTGCGCGGCGATGTGAACTTCGCGTGGCCCAACGCCGAGATCGCGGTGATGGGCGCGAAGGGGGCGGTGGAGATCATCTTCCGCGAGGACAAGGGCGATCCGGAGAAGCTGGCGGCCAGGGAGGCCGAGTACAAGGCCCGCTTCGCCAACCCGTTCGTCGCCGGCGCTCGCGGCTTCATCGATGACGTGATCCAGCCGCACGAAACCCGCAAGCGCATCTGCCGCTCGCTGGTGATGCTGCGCGACAAGAAGCTCGAGAACCCGTGGCGCAAGCACGGCAATATTCCACTTTGACGGAGCCCCCCAGTCGCTGTGCTCCTGCCCCCGAGGGGCGCCCCGCACTGGCCCGGCCGAGCCGGATCCACGCGGGTTGCTTTAAGTAGGCCTCGCTTCGCTTGCCTGTGGCACCAAAAAGAGAGTTGATGATGTTTACAAAAATTCTGATTGCGAACCGTGGAGAGATCGCCTGCCGGGTGATCAAGACCGCGAAGAAGATGGGCATCCGCACGGTGGCCGTCTATTCCGATGCCGACAAGGACGCGCGCCACGTCGCGCTCGCCGACGAGGCGGTGCACATCGGGCCGGCGCCGTCGCGCGAGTCGTACCTGGTGATGGACAAGATCATTGCCGCCTGCAAGCAGACGGGTGCGCAGGCGGTGCATCCCGGCTACGGCTTCCTCAGCGAGAACACCGAGTTCGCGCGCCGCGTCGAGGAAGAGGGCATCGTCTTCATCGGCCCGAAGCACGCGTCCATCGCGGCGATGGGCGACAAGATCGCCTCGAAGCAGTTGGCCGGCGAGGCCCGGGTCAACACCATCCCCGGCTACAACGCCGCGATCGACACCGCCGAGCACGCCGTCGAGATCGCCCGGGGCATCGGCTACCCGGTGATGATCAAGGCATCGGCCGGTGGCGGTGGCAAGGGCCTGCGGGTGGCCTACGACGACAAGCAGACCTTCGAGGGCTTCACCTCGTGCCGCAACGAGGCGCGCAACAGCTTCGGCGACGACCGGGTCTTCATCGAGAAGTTCGTCGAGGAGCCGCGGCACATCGAGATCCAGGTGCTCGGCGATGCTTTCGGCAACACCGTGTACCTGTGGGAGCGCGAGTGCTCGATCCAGCGC
Source organism: Rhizobacter sp. (assembly GCA_017986065.1). Classification (GTDB taxonomy): domain Bacteria; phylum Pseudomonadota; class Gammaproteobacteria; order Burkholderiales; family Burkholderiaceae_C; genus PBB1. Next base: position 6,482 of record JAGNWJ010000073.1, read on the forward strand.
CGTCACCAGAAGGTGATCGAGGAAGCGCCGTCCCCGTTCATCAGCGAGGCCACCCGCAAGGCGATGGGTGAACAGGCTGTGGCGCTGGCCAAGGCGGTGAACTACCAGAGCGCAGGCACGGTGGAGTTCGTGGTCGGCAAGGACCAGAGCTTCTACTTCCTGGAGATGAACACCCGGCTGCAGGTCGAGCATCCGGTGACCGAGGGCATCACCGGGCTCGACCTGGTCGAGATGATGATCCGCGTCGCCGCTGGCGAGCGCTTGTTCCTGACGCAGGAGGACATCAAGCGCGACGGCTGGGCGATCGAATGCCGCATCAATGCCGAGGACCCGTTCCGCGGGTTCCTGCCATCGACCGGCCGACTGGTGAAGTTCGCGCCGCCCACCGAGACCTGGACCGCGAGCGGTGAGGTTCCGGAAGATGGTGGCGTGCGCGTGGATACCGGCGTGATCGACGGCGGCGAGATCCCGATGTACTACGACTCGATGATCGCCAAGCTGGTGGTCAAGGGCCGCGACCGGCTCGATGCGATCGCGAAGATGCGCGAGGCGCTGAACGCCTTCGCGATCCGGGGCATCAGTTCGAACATCCCGTTCCAGGCGGCGCTGCTGGCGCACCCCAAGTTCGTCGCCGGCGACTTCAACACCGGCTTCATTGCCGAGCAGTATCCGAACGGATTCTCGGCCGCCGCGCTGCCGCAGACCGATCCGATGCTGCTGCGCGCACTGGCGGCGGTGGCCAACCGCATCCACCTCGACCGTTCGGCGCGCATCACCGGTCAGCTGCCGGGACACGAGTTCGTGATCAAGGCCGAGTCGGTCGTGATCACCAGCGATGGCGAAGGCCAGTCCGATCACGTGCCGGTGAGTGTGGTGCCCGAGGGCAGCGGATTCCGCGTTGAGCTTGGCGGAGCGAGCTACCTGATCTGCTTCGACACGCCACTGCGCGAAATGGTGATCCACGGCAGCATCGACGGTCGGCCGTTCTGCGCCCAGATCGAGCGCATCGGGCTGGCCTACCGGGTGATCCACAACGGCACCCAGATCGATGCCAAGGTGGTGTCGCCGTTTGCCGCCCAGATGGCTGCGCTGATGCCTTTCAAGGCGCCACCGGATCTGTCGCGTTTCCTGCTTTCCCCGATGCCGGGCCTGCTGGTCGACGTGACCGTCAAGCCCGGTCAGAAGGTGCTGGCGGGCGAGAAGCTGGCGGTGATCGAGGCGATGAAGATGGAGAACATCCTGCTCGCCACGCAGGATGCCGTGGTGGCCGAGGTCAAGGCTGCGAAGGGCGAGAGCCTGGCGGTGGATCAGGTGATCATCCGGTTTGAATAGGGCCCCCCAGTCGCTGCGCTCGCGCCTTGCAGGCCGCGCTGGGCCAGTGGCCCAGCCCCTCTCCAGGCGCAACCAGTTCACCGGACTGGTTGCGTCCGGGCACGGCCCCCGAGGGGCGCCGCCTGGCGGCCCGGCCAAGCCGGTTCCGCGGGCGTGGCTTGATGAGGCGCATCGCTTCGCTTGCGCGTAAAGGAACGTTTTGATGAGTACACGTCCATTCAAGGTTTTGGGTATCCAGCAGGTCGCCATCGGCGGGCCCAGCAAGGATCGGTTGCGCACGCTGTGGGTCGACAAGCTCGGACTCGAGGTGACCGGAAATTTCGTCAGCGAACGCGAGAACGTCGACGAGGACATCTGCGCGATGGGTCGCGGCGCCTTCAAGGTCGAGGTCGACCTGATGCAGCCCATCGATCCGGAGAAGAAGCCGGCGGTGCACACGACGCCGCTGAACCACATCGGCTTGTGGATCGACGATCTGCCGGCTGCCGTCACCTGGCTCACTGCCAACGGTGTGCGCTTCGCGCCGGGCGGCATCCGCAAGGGCGCGGCAGGTCACGACATCTGCTTCCTCCACCCGAAGAGCAACGACGAGTTCCCGGTGGCCGGCGAGGGTGTGCTGATCGAACTGGTTCAGGCGCCGCCTGAGATCGTGGCGGCGCTGGGCTGATTTCAGCCAGCGGCCCGGACTCGGCAGACCGCCTTGCTCCGAGGCCGAAGCCTCAGCCCGGTGAGTCGCGCTCGGTGGCCGCTGGGGCCGCGCGCTTTCTGGGATTCATCCAGAGTTGCTCGAAGCCGTGCCACGACAGGGCTGCCAGGATGAACGTCAGCACGAGGGTGACGCACAGCAGGGTGTATCCCTTCCACGGGGTTCTCTCGAGCAAGGTCATCAGCACGGGGATGTGCCAGAGGTACAAGCCGTAGCTGATTTGTCCGACATAGCGGAAAGGCCATGAAAACCAGCCTGCCTTCCACGGAATCATCACCACGCAGGCGAGCAACGCTGCGAAGCCTGCAGACAGCAGGGTGCGCCACAGGCTGATCATCGCGGGGTAGTACCAGTAGTTCGCGCGTGGCCAGAAGATGAACCAGGCTGCGTTGAGCCCCAGCAGCGCGATCACGAGGGCCACCGCGAAGCGCCGCGGCGTGAATTTCAGATGCCCCGAGATGGCCAGCTTGGCCAGGGCGATGCCGAAGCCGAACTGGTCGAGCGTTCCGGGCAGCTGCGTTGCCGCGACCCGCTGATCGTTCACGTCGCTCAGGCCCGGCACCCAGACCAGCGTCGTCATGTATCGCCAGGCGACCGCAATCGTGACCCACGTCAGCAGCACACGCCACCACGTGGTGCGCGCCAGCCACGGCGTCACCAGGACGATGAGCATGTAGAACTGGGCTTCCAGCGCCACCGACCAGTTGGGCCCGTTGATCGATCCCGAGGTGAACGGCCACAGGTTGTGGATCAGGAACAGGTGCGATGCGACGTGATCGAACGAGTCCCATTCATGGTTGAGCACATCGGGATTCACCATGGCGACGTAGCAGACGAGCGTGGCCAGGTACAGCGGAAGGATCCGGCGCACGCGTCGCTCGGCAAAGTAGCCTTGCCAGTTCGCTTTCGTGGCGTGCGCCTCGATGGCGGCCTTGGCGATCACGAAGCCGCTGATCACCAGGAACAGATCGACGCCGAGCCAGCCGATGCGTGGCAGACGCGAGAAGCCCTTGTAGGCGAAGGTCGTCCACCCGCTGTTCTCGATGACGTGATACCAGATCACGAGCAGCGCGGCGATGCCGCGCAGGATGTCGATGTACGGATAGCGCTGCATAGGCCGCTATTCTCTCCACCATGTACATCGAATTCTTCGGGCTGAAGCAGGAGCCGTTCTCGATCGCTCCGGATCCCCGCTACCTGTTCATGAGCGAGCGGCACCGCGAGGCGCTGGCTCACCTGCTGTACGGACTGGGTGGCGGGGGCGGCTTCGTGCTGCTGACCGGCGAGATCGGCGCTGGCAAGACCACGGTGTGCCGCTGCTTCCTCGAGCAGATCCCCGAGAACTGCAACGTCGCCTACATCTTCAACCCGAAGCTCACCGCCATCGAGCTGGTGCGCTCGGTGTGCGACGAGTTCGGTGTCGCCTACGCCCGGCGCGAGCCGGGCCTGGCGACCGTCACCGACTACCTCGATCCGCTCAATGCCTTCCTGCTGAAGGCTCATGCGGCGGGTCAGAACAACGTGCTGATCATCGACGAGGCCCAGAACCTGTCGGCCGATGTGCTCGAGCAGCTGCGGCTGATGACCAACCTGGAAACCCGCGAGCGCAAGCTGCTGCAGATCATCCTGATCGGCCAGCCCGAACTGCGCGGCATGCTGGCGCAGCCGGGCCTGCAGCAGCTGGCTCAGCGCGTGATCGCACGCTTCCATCTCGAGGCGTTGAGCGAGTCCGAGACGGCGCAGTACATCCGCCACCGCCTCTCGGTGGCCGGCCGGTCCGGACCGCTTCCGTTTGCCGACGACACCTTGCGGCGCATCCATCGCCTGTGTGCCGGCGTGCCTCGTCGCATCAACCTCCTGTGCGACCGCGCGCTCCTGGGCGCGTATGCGAGCGGCCAGGCGGTGGTCGATCGGCGCATCGTCCACAAGGCGGCGCGCGAGGTGTTCGATGCCGCGGAGTCGCGGTCGGCCGGGCCGACCGTGTCGCGGCGGCAGATGCTGCTCGCGGCGCTGCTGGCGGGCCTCGTGGGCATGGTCGCGGCGTATGCCGGGGCCAGGCTCTGGTTCGACAGGTCCGTGCCGCTGCAGCCGCCGGCGAGCGCGCCTTCGGCTTCCTCGGCGGCTTCGGCGCCAGCTGCCGCTTCAGCGCCTTCCTCCGCGGCGTCCGCGCCATCGAGTGCGCTGCCCGCCTCGGCGCCTGCCAGCGCGGTGCCCTTCGATGTGAACAGCTCTTTCAGCCTGCTGACGCGTCGCGAGGGTGAGGCCTGGCGTGAGCTGGCCTCGCTCTGGCATGTCGATGCGGGCCCGGGAGCTGGCGATCCGTGCCCGGGCATGCAGGCGCAGCAGTTGCCCTGCTACCGCACGACGACGACGCTGGCGGTGATCCGGCAGCTGGATCGCCCGGGCATCCTGACGCTGCGGGATCCCCGCGACCAGCCTGCCTACGCGCTGCTCACGGGGATCGGAGCGGATGCGGCCACGCTGACTGCCGGCGATGTGGTGATGACCGTACCGCTGACCGTGCTGGCCAATTCCTGGCGCGGCGAATTCGCGACCTTCTGGCGCGCTCCGCCGACCTATCGCGCGCCGATCCAGCGCGGAAGTTCCGGTCCCGTGGTCGAAGCGCTGGCATCCCGGCTCGCAGCGCTGTCAGGCGAGGGCGCTCCGGTCGGCCTGCAGGAATTCGACGCGGGCCTGCACGCCCGGGTGTCCGCATTCCAGCGAGCCCAGGGCCTTCAGTCCGACGGCATCGTCGGGCCCACCACCTTCATGCAACTGAACCGGGCCAGCGGGGTCGACGAGCCTCGCCTGCTCGGTGACGCGACGGGCCGCTGAACCGAACATGTCGTACATCCTCGATGCGCTCAAGCGCGCGGAATCCGAACGCAGCCGCGGAGCGGTTCCGAACATTCACGTACCGCACGACGCGTTGGCCGGGCGGGAATCGACCCGTCACCCTGCCGTGCGCGTCGGGATCGCCGCGGTCGTGCTGCTGGCCTTGCTGGCTGCCTCCTGGGCGTGGTGGTTTGCACCGGAGCCTGCCGGCTCGTCATCAGCCAGGCCAGGCGCCTCTGTCACCGATCCCATGCCGACATCGGCGGCGCAGCCGACCCCTCGTGACGTGGGGCCTGCCACCACGGTGGCACAGCCCGCTGGCCTGCCCGAGCCCGTTGCACCGGTTGCTGTTCCGGTTCAGCCACCGATGACGCCGACGCGCCGGCCGGACGTCTCTGTGGGCGTCCCGACTGCGGCGCCTGCTGTGGCAAGGCCGCAGCCGCGCACGGTGGTGCCTGACGCTCGCAGCGCCACCACGGTGCCTGCGGTGGCCGCTTCGTCGGCCCGGCCCGAGACGACTGCGCCAGGCTCGGAGGCTGGCGAAGAGCGCGTCTATGCGGTGAAGGAACTGCCCGACGAGATTCGAGGCAGCCTGCCGACGTTGACCATCGGCGGGGCGACGTATTCGGAGAACGCGTCCAGCCGCATGCTGATCGTCAACGGGGCCCTCTTCCACGAGGGCGACAAGCTGACGCCCGAGGTGACGTTGCAGCAGATCAAGCTGCGAACCGCGGTGCTGAGCTACCGCGGATACCGGTACTTCATCAGCTACTGAAGAATCGCGGTCACGGCGGGGTCAGCGAAACACGCTGACCGCCTCCACCAGGCGCTCGGCCTGCAGCTTCAGGCTGTCCGAGGCCGCCGCGCTTTGTTCGACCAGCGCGGCGTTCTGCTGGGTGATCTCGTCCAGGCCTCCGATGGCCTGCCCGATCTGGGAAATGCCGCTTTCCTGCTCCTGCGTGGCCGAGGAAATCTCGGCGATCAGGTCGGAAACGCGCTTCACCTCGCTGACGATGTCGCTCATCGTCTTGCCGGCGTCATCGACCAGCTTGGTTCCTGCTTCGACGCGGTCGACGCTCGCGCTGATCAGCGCCTTGATCTCCCGGGCTGCATCGGC
>JAGNWJ010000153.1 GCA_017986065.1 Rhizobacter sp.
TCGACCAATGTGCTGGTGCCGATGCGGAGCGACGACTGGAATCTGATGGCTGGCGGACCTGTCGGCCAGACCGTCGGGACGCAGGCCGTCAGCTTCAGAACGGCTGAGATCCTCGGCAGGTCACAGTCCGCCACCGAGCGTCGGCCGCACCTCGTCGTCTGGCGCGTCTACTGGATCGACGGGCAGTTCGTCGCTGGCGATGTCGGCGCCAAGATCCTCGGAGGGCTGGCGCGCCTGAAGGGCCGCGGCGACGAAGGCGCAGCCATCGTCCTGTATGCGGATGGCGACAGCGTGGAAGCCTCGAACGCAACGCTCAAGGCATTTGTCCAGGACAACCTGATTCCCTTGAATGCACTGCTGCTGCAGACGCATGACGCTCGCTGAATTGCGGCAGCGCTGAACTGCATGGGGCGAAACCTTCGATGAACGGCATTGACTCGCGTCCGCTGGTCCTGCACCTCGTCTATCGTTTCGACACCGGTGGCCTCGAGAACGGGGTCGTGAACCTCATCAACCACATGCCTGCGTCGGCGTTCAGGCATGCGGTGGTGGCCCTCACTGACGTGGTCCCCGAGTTTGCGTCGCGCATCCAACGTGAAGACGTGGCCCTGATTTCCCTGCACAAGGCACCGGGACACGGCGTGAAGCTCTACCCCAGGCTGCAGCGTCTCTTCAGGGAACTGAGGCCCGCGGTGGTGCACACCCGAAACCTGGCGGCCCTGGAGTGTCAGGTGCCGGCTACGCTGGCAGGCGTGCCGGTTCGAATCCATGGAGAGCACGGCCGCGATGTCGATGATCTCGATGGCACGCGGCGCCGGTATCAGTGGATGCGTCGCGTCTACCGGCCCTTCGTGAACCACTACGTGGCACTTTCGCGTGACCTGGGCAGTTATCTCCATCAGAAGGTCGGTGTACCGGACCGGCGCATCGCGCAGATCTACAACGGCGTCGACATCCAGCGCTTTCATCCGCGCAGCGGGCCGCGTCCGGACATCCCCGGGTGCCCTTTCACGGGTCCGGAGCTGTTCGTGTTTGGAACCGTCGGTCGCATGCAGACCGTCAAGGCGCAGACGCTGCTTGCTCAGGCCTTCGTTCGTGCGCTGCAGCTGCAGCCTGAGCAGCGCGATCGAATGCGTCTGGTGATGGTCGGCGAAGGTCCGCTGCGTACTGAGTCGCAGGCGCTGCTGGACGCGGCGGGTGTGGGTCATCTGGCCTGGTTGCCTGGCGAGCGGGCGGACGTGCCAAATGTCATGCGCGGGCTCGATTGCTTCGTTCTGCCTTCCTTGGCAGAGGGCGTGTCGAATACCATCCTTGAGTGCATGGCCTGCGGTCTGCCCGTTTTGGCTACAGATGTCGGCGGCAATGCCGAATTGGTCCTCAGTGGCAGCACCGGCGATCTGGTGGCTGCGGGCAATGCCGAGTTGCTGGCCGACGGATTGCTTCGAATGACTGCCGAACCGGCCCGTGCCCTGGCGATGGGCGGAGCAGGGCGCAGCCGCGTGGAGCAGCAGTTCAGCCTGCCGGCGATGGTGGGTGCATATCAACGCCTCTATGAGCAGTTGCTTGCGGAAAGAGGACCTCACGACGTGAATCGGAACTGAACAGCATGTGCGGCATCACCGGCGTCTTCGACACTCGGGGTTCACGCGAGCCCGACCGAGTTGCGCTGCAGCGCATGAACGACTCCCAGTTGCATCGCGGCCCCGATGAGGGCAGCCTGCACATCGAGCCGGGCGTGGGTTTTGGCCACCGGCGCCTGTCGATCATCGATGTGGCCACGGGTCAGCAACCGCTGTTCAATGAAGACGGTTCGGTGGTGGTGGTCTTCAATGGCGAGATCTACAACTACCAGGAACTGATCCCTGAACTGCAGGCTGCCGGGCATCGCTTTCACACGAAAAGCGATACCGAGGTCATCGTGCATGCCTGGGAGCAGTGGGGCGAGGCCTGTGTCGAACGCTTTCGTGGCATGTTCGCGTTCGTGCTGTGGGACCGCAATCGCCAGACGCTCTTCATGGCTCGCGATCGCATGGGCGTCAAGCCGCTCTACTACGCGCTGCTGGACGACGGCACGCTGCTTTTCGGCAGTGAGCTGAAGTCGCTGCTGGCCTACCGGGGACCGCACGGAAGCGCCCTGAAACGCGACATCGATCCGCTCGCCATCGAGGAGTATTTCGCGCTCGGGTACGTTGCCGAGCCCCGCACCGTGTTTCGCCAGGCGCGCAAGCTGCCGCCTGCGCACGCGCTGGCGATCCGTCGCGGCGAGCCGGTGCGTGAGCCGCGTGAATACTGGGACGTGAACTTCACGCTGGACAACCCGATTGGCCAGGAGGACGCTTGCGCTGAACTGCAGCGGCAGCTTCAGGAATCCGTGCGCCTGCGCATGATTTCGGAGGTGCCGCTGGGCGCATTCCTGTCGGGCGGCGTCGATTCCAGCGCGGTGGTGGCGACGATGGCCGGTCTGTCTGACGGCCCGGTCAATACCTGCTCCATCGCGTTCGACGATCCGAAATTCAACGAGAGCGAATTCGCCGCCATGGTGGCTTCGCGCTACGCCACCAACCATCGTGTCGAGACGGTGAAGTCCGATGATTTCGATCTCATCGACACCCTGGCTCGCCTGTACGACGAACCTTACGCCGACAGTTCCGCCATCCCGACCTACCGCGTGTGCCAGCTGGCGCGCAAGCACGTGACCGTGGCGCTGTCTGGAGATGGTGGCGATGAGACTTTCGGCGGCTACCGGCGCTATCGCTTGCACCTGATGGAAGAACGCATGCGCTCGGCGTTGCCTGCCGGGATCCGCCAGCCTCTGTTCGGATGGCTGGGTCGTGTCTACCCGAAGGCTGACTGGGCTCCGCGTGTGTTCCGCGCCAAGACCACCTTCGAGGGCATGTCGCGTACCGCTGTCGAAGCCTACTTTCATTCGGTGTCGATCCTTCGCGGCCCGATGCGCGCCAGACTCTTCAGCCCGGCATTGAAGCGTGAACTGGCCGGCTACAGCGCGCAGGAGGTTTTCGACTTCCATGCAGGACGCGCCCGTACCGAAGACCCGCTGGCGCTGATCCAGTACCTGGACCTGAAGACCTATCTTGTCGGCGACATCAATACCAAGGTCGACCGCGCCAGCATGGCCCACTCGCTCGAGGTGCGCGAGCCGTTGATGGACCACAAGTTGATCGAGTGGCTGGCGACCCTGCCGTCGTCCATGAAAGTCCGTGGACAGGAAGGCAAGTTCCTGCTGAAGAAGGCGATGGAGCCGCAGTTGCCGGACGATGTCCTGTA
>JAGNWJ010000154.1 GCA_017986065.1 Rhizobacter sp.
TCAATGCGGCCGTGTCGTACGAGGAGTTTTCGGGTGGCGTGGTTTCGGGCAGCTACAACAAGGCCGTGACTGTCGGTGCGAACTACAACTTTGGCCTGGCAACCGTCTACGCGGCATACCAGAACACCTCAGATTTCGGCCCGCAACTGGCTGCCCCCACGTTCGCGAAGGGTACCGACCACGATGCCTACAACGTCGGCGTGAAAGTGCCCTACGGCAATTTCACTTTCAAGGCGCAGTACACCTCCTCGACGGTGGACCGCACCGGTGCTCTGAGCGATCTGGATCAAGAAAAGTATGGCTTGTCGGCGGCCTATGCGCTTTCCAAGCGAACCAGCGTCTACGCTGCTGTCACCGAGCGCAGCGGCGATCTGAACAGAAACTTTGCCCGACGCAACGAGTACGTTCTCGGTCTGGGTCACAACTTCTGATCGAAGGCCGGCGTGCAGCTGGCGCATTAAGGAAATGAAGCCGCCCGAAAGGCGGCTTCATTTTTTGGGGAAACCGCTCGTGTTGCTCGTGCAACATCGTCCGCGAGCTTGCCCTGGTCGATGACACACTGCCGCAGCGCAGCCGGCATGTCGCGAAAGACCTTCATGAAACGCCATCTCCTTGTCTTCGCCCTCCTGGGTTCTGTCCAGTCGAGCGGCCATGCGCAAAGCAAGCTCGAGCTTTACGGCATCGTGGACGCTGGCGTGACCCGGGTCAGTGGGGTCAAGGGAGGCAGCGTGACGCAACTCTCCAGCGGAATCATGGAGGGCTCGCGCATCGGTCTGCGCGGCAACGAAGACCTCGGGAATGGTTTCCGAGCGATCTTCACGCTGGAGAACAGGCTCGAAGCCGACACGGGCGGCATCAGCAATCGACCGCCCTCGCGCGGGCAGTTGCCTGACCGGGCCACCTTCGCACGCCACTTGCTGCCTTCCCTGCCAGCGGCACAGCAGGCAGCCCTGCAGCCCCTGTTGAACCAGGTGTCTGCCGGTATCGGCACGCGTGTGGGCATCAATGTGCATGCCGCCGGCCCCAACTTCTTCGATCGCCAGATCTATGTGGGCCTGGTCACTCCGGTGGGTGCCGTGCTCGCAGGCCGCATGTACACGCCGGGCTATGAACTGGCAGGCACTTTCGATGCGTTGTCTGCACAGTCGTCCTTGTCTTCAGGCCAGATCGCCGCAGTGCCCTATGCCATCGACATCCGCAGTTCGAATGCGCTGGCGTACCGGCTTCAACAGGGACCATGGACCGCATCCATGATGTACGGCTTCGACGAGAAGACCACGGAAACCGGCCGTTTTGCTGGGGTGCTCGGCATGTATCGCAGTGATGCCTTTGGTCTTGGCGTGGCCTACAACAACCGTCGCAACGAGAAGGGGCAGCAGTCGCTCGCCAGCCTCGTGTTCGGCGCATATCTCAACCTCGGCTCGGGACAGTTCTATGCGTCGGCGGCCTCGATCAGGGATGGTCACCCGTCGGCCGTTTCGGGTATTGCTGCTCCGATCACACCGCTGATTGGTCCGGCGCTGGCTGCGCTGGTCCAGGCGGGCTACACAGACGCACTCAAGCAGGACGCGAAGCTGTATCACCTGGGCTACAAGCGCGTGAGCGGACCCAGCACGGTCTACGTGGCAGGCAATCTCTATGACGATTCGAAGGCAGCCAACGCCGATGTCGCATCCTTTGGCGTGGCCTACAGCTACGCGCTGTCGAAGCGCACCGACCTCAGCGCCATCGCCACCCGGTTCAACAACACCGGGCTGGGGCAGGCCGCGCCGGGCGGCGGTGGTTACCTGGGAGGTGTCACTTCGCATGCTGGCCGTGATTCGACAAGCCTCGCGCTTGGATTGCGTCATCGGTTCTGATGCCGTGAACGCAGTTCGGCGCCGGGGCGGTGCTCGCGCTGCGGTCCGCGTCGTCGCCGTGGTGCTGGGGCTGGGTGTCGCTGGCTGCGAATCCATGCGCGACGTGCCGCCGCCGCAAGCGCCAGCACAGTCCGACGTGGCCTGGAAGCCCTTCGTGCTGCCAACCAAGCGCGAGACGCGATATGTCCGCAGCGTCATCGACGGCCGCCCGGTCATACAGGCCGATGCCGACAACGCGGTCAGCCTGTATCGGCGGGCGATGCGCATCGAGCCTCAAAAGCTCGGGCGCGTCTCGTTTTCCTGGATGGTTCCGAAGCTCATCGATACCGCTGACCTCAGCGTTCAGAGTTCAGAGGATGCACCGGTGCGCATCGTCCTCGCGTTCGATGGCGACCGCAGCAAGCTGTCCTTCAAGAACCGGATGCTGTTCGACCTGCTGGAGGCCGTGATCGGCGAGGAACCTCCGTATGCCACGCTGATGTATGTCTGGGACAGCCGGGCGCCGCTCGAATCGGTGATCCTGTCCGCGCGCACCGACCGCATCCGCAAGATCGTCGTCGATTCAGGTTCGGATCAGACATCGATCTGGCGGTTCCATGAACGGGACGTCTTGGGCGATTACCGCAGGGCCTTCGGTGAGGAGCCCGGCGCCCTGGTATCGGTGGCCTTGATGACTGACAGCGACAACACCCGCACCACTGTGCGTGCCTACTATGGCGAGGTCAGGTTTTCCGGTCGCGACGGCGCCATGCGCTGAGAAGCAGTTTCTGTGGCCGCGCGCCAGAATCTGCGCTTCTTGCTGAATTCCGTCTGACACCCCACCTCCTCCATGATGGTCTTCATTGTTCGCCGCCTCGCCCAGGCGGTTCTGGTGATGCTCACCGTGGCGCTGGTGTCGTTCGTGCTGTTCCAGTTCGTCGGCGACCCGGTGACGAATCTGCTTGGGCAGGACGCGACGCCCGGACAACGTGAACAGTTGCGTCGCGATCTCGGTCTGGACCAGAGTGCCCCCGCTCAGTTCGTCCGCTTCGTAGGCAACGCGGTGCAGGGCGATTTCGGGCTCAGCCTGAGGCAGGGCCGCCAGGTTTCATCTCTGATTGCCGAGCGTCTTCCGGCGACGCTGGAGTTGTCGCTGGTGGCCGCCGTGCTGGCGCTGGCGCTGGGAGTTCCGCTGGGTGTCTATGCGGCGCTGCGGCGTGATGGTTTCTGGGCGCACTGCCTGATGGCTGTATCGTTGCTCGGCGTGTCGCTTCCGACCTTCCTGATCGGCATCGGGCTGATCATGGTGTTCTCGGTCACGCTGAACTGGCTGCCGAGTTTCGGTCGCGGCGAGGTGGTGCGGCTCGGAGCCTGGAGCACCGGCCTGCTGACGGCGGACGGGTGG
>JAGNWJ010000074.1 GCA_017986065.1 Rhizobacter sp.
CGATCTTGCTGCCCTGGCGCACCGTGCCGCTGTCGGGCTGCAGTTCGCCGAGGATGAGCTTGAGCAGCGTGGTCTTGCCGGCGCCGTTCGGCCCGATCAGGCCGACCTTGTCGCCGCGCAGGATGGTGGCATTGAATTCCTTGACGATGACCTTGTCGCCGAAACTCAACGACACGTCCCTGAGTTCGGCGACGATCTTGCCGCTGGGTGCACCCGAGTCGATTTCCAGTCGCACCTGACCGAGCGAGTCGCGACGCTTCTGACGCTGATCGCGCAGGACCTCGAGGCGCTGGATGCGCGCGACGCTGCGTGTGCGCCGGGCTTCGACGCCTTTGCGTATCCACACCTCCTCCTGGGCCAGCAGCTTGTCCGCACGGGCGCTGGCCAGTGCATCGGACGCAAGCTGCTCTTCCTTCATCCGCTCGTAGGCGCTGAAGTTGCCGGGATAGCTGCGGATGACACCTCGATCGAGCTCGATGATGCGCGTGGCCACGCCGTCGAGGAAGGCGCGGTCGTGCGTGATCAGCATGACGCTGCCCTTGAAGCCGCGCAGCAGTTCCTCGAGCCAGGCGATCGAGTCGAGGTCGAGGTGGTTGGTGGGCTCGTCGAGCAGCAGCACGTCGGGCACCGCAACCAGCGCCTGCGCCAGCGCGACGCGCTTCTTCATGCCGCCCGACAGCTGGCCGATCTCGCGCGTGCCGTCGAGGTGCAGCTGCGCCAGCGTGGTGTCGACGCGCTGCTCCCAGTTCCAGGCATCGAGCGCCTCGATGCGGGTCTGCAGCGCGTCGAGGTCGACGCCGTCGGCGTGTTCCTCGTAGGCCTGACGCACCGCGCGTGCCTCGGACACGCCTTCGCTGACCGCATCGAACACGGTGTGGCCGGGCTCGAACACCGGCTCCTGAGGCACATAGCAGATGCGCACGCCCTGCGTCATCTGCAGCAGGCCGTCGTCGAGCTTCTCGAGGCCGGCGATGATTTTCAGCATCGACGACTTGCCGGCGCCGTTGCGGCCGATCAGGCCGAGCCGTTCGCCGGTTTCGAGCGAGAACGCCGCGTTATCGAGCAGGGCCACGTGGCCGAAGGCCAGGTGGGCATTGGAGAGGGAGAGGACAGCCATGCCTCGATTGTGAGGGTCGACCCTGATACGGTCCCGCCACCAGCGCCACGGCAAGGTCGAAAATGTCGTCATGGACCCCGATGCGATCTTTCACGACTCCTTCTACAAATTCGTCGATGTCGCCGATATCGATGCCACCGCTGCGACGCTGCGCGACCTGACATCCGCGCTGACCGGCAGCCTGCTGGTCGCCAGCGAGGGCATCAATGGCACGCTGGCCGGTTCGGCTGCAGCGCTCGACGCATTCCGCGCCGCCCTGGCGAGTGACCCGCGGCTCGAAGGACGCTTCACCGGCATCGCGTTCAAGCGCAGCCCCTGCGTCACGCCGCCGTTCCAGCGGATGAAGGTGCACGGTCGGCGGGAAATCCTGCCGCTGGGCGTCGAGGGCGTTAATGCCGTCGGCCACATCGGCCATCAGGTGACGCCGCAGCAATGGCGCGACCTGCTCGACGACCCGAACGTCGTCGTGATCGACAACCGCAATCACTTCGAGTTCCGGCTCGGGCGCTTCCGCAACGCCATCGACCCGGGCGTGCGCAACTTCCGTGATTTCCCGGCCTACATGGAGGCGCAGCTGCCGACCTGGAAGGAGGAAGGCAAGCGGGTCGCGATGTACTGCACCGGCGGCATCCGCTGCGAGAAGACCAGCGCCTGGCTCGAGGAACGCGGCGTGCCCGTGCTGCAACTCGAAGGCGGCATCCTCAACTTCTTCGCCGACATGCCCGACGCCGAACGCGACTGGGAAGGCGAGTGCTTCGTCTTCGACAACCGCATCGCGCTCGACACCCACCTGCGGGAAACCGGCACGACGGCCGAGCAGGTCTACGCAGAAGACCCCGACGAAGTGTGGCGGCTGAGGCGGGCGCGGCAACTGGCAAGCGCAGGGCAATCCGATGCGCTCGCCGGACCGACTGGCACGGCCGCCAAGCTGGCAACGTGACCGCCCCGGCGCCGCTGCCGACAAAAGACGGCGTCGGTCCGAGCTGCGTCGCGCTGCCGCCGGGGCCATGGGCGACGATTGGCGACTTCCTGGTCGATCGGTTTCCGGCGGTCTCGGCCGAGACGTGGCGGTCACGGATGCAGCAAGGCGAGTTCGTCGACGAGCACGGCGTCGCTGTCGAGCCGGGCAGGCCTTACCGGGTGTCACTGCGGCTGTACTACTACCGCTCGATCGCTGACGAGCCGCGCGTGCCGTTCGACGAGATCGTGCTGTTCCAGGACGACCTGCTCGTGGTCGCCGACAAGCCGCATTTCCTGCCGGTCACGCCCGGCGGCCGCCACCTGCAGGAGACACTGCTGGTGCGGCTGAAGCGCCGTCTCGGCATCGACACCCTGGCGCCGGTCCACCGGCTCGACCGCGAAACCGCTGGCGTCGTTGTCTTCACGGTGAAGCCGCACACGCGCGGGGCCTACCAGTCGTTGTTCGCACAACGCGAGGTCATGAAGCAGTACGAGGCGATCGCGCCGTGGCGCCCGGAACGCTCCTTTCCATTGAGGCACCGCAGTCGGCTGGCGCAGGACGACCACTTCCTGCGCATGCGCGAGGTGCCCGGCGAACCGAATTCCGAGACGCTTTTCGAAGTGCTCGAGGCGGGCGACGAATGGGCGCGCTACCGACTGACCCCGCTGACCGGACGCACCCACCAGCTGCGCGTGCACTGCGCCGCGATCGGCATGTCGATCGCCGGGGACCGCATGTATCCGACGCTGCAGGCCGCCGACACCGACGACCACGAACGACCTCTTCAATTGCTGGCGCGCGCGATCAGCTTCGTCGATCCGATCAGCGGTGAGGCGCGACAGTTCGCCAGCGCGCGCGCGCTGGCCTCGATTCAGGACGTCGTGCGGCTCACGCCGCGAGGCGTGCCTCCAGCGCATCGATGAACACCTTCGCCACATCGAAACCTGTCTGCTTCGTGATCTCCTGAAAACCGGTCGGACTGGTGACGTTGATCTCTGTCACGCAGTCGCCGATGACGTCCAGGCCGACCAGCAGCAAGCCGCGAGCGGCGAGCACCGGGCCGATGGCTTCGGCGATCTCGCGGTCGCGCGGGCCGAGCGGCTGCGCCACGCCCTTGCCGCCCACGGCCATGTTGCCGCGGATCTCGCTGCCTTGCGGTATGCGCGCCAGGGCATGCGGCACAGGCACGCCGTCGATCAGCAGGATGCGCTTGTCGCCCAGCGCAATCTCGGGCAGGTACTTCTGCACCATCACCGTCTGCGCGCCATGCCGGTTCAGCGTCTCGATGATGCTGCCGAGGTTCAACGCATCGGGGCCGACACGAAAGATCCCCATGCCGCCCATGCCGTCCAGCGGCTTCAGGATCAGATCACGGTGCTCGGCATGGAAGCGCCGGATGTCGCCCGCATCGCGGGTGACAAGCGTGGGGCCGATGAACTGCGGAAACTCGAGGATCGCGAGCTTCTCCGGGTGATCGCGCAGCGCGGCTGGACGGTTGAACACGCGCGCACCCTCGCGCTCGGCCTGACCAAGCAGATGGGTGGCATAGAAGTACTCGCTGTCGAAGGGCGGGTCCTTGCGCATGACCACTGCATCCACGTCGGCCAGCGCGATGGGCATCTCGTCGGGCGGCTGCTGGCGGGCGGAGAACCACGCGGGGCCGTCCGGTGTCAGCGTGATCTCGCGCACGAAGCCGGTGACCCGGCCGCCGCGCTGCCACATCAGGTCCTTGGGCTGACAGGCGAGCAGCGCGTGTCCGCGGGCAGCGGCCTCGCGCATCATCGAGAAGGTGGTGTCCTTCGCGGTGTTGAAACCTTCGAGCGCGTCGGCGACGAACAGCAGCTTCATGGGATCGTCTTTCTCGGGAGGCTTGGAGATGTCGGTCGCCACTGTTGCACAACCCGCCCTGGCGCACTCAGAGCAACGCGGCGGCCGGGTAGAACACCCCCTCAGAGGCCGGCCGCCCGCTCAGATTTCGACCTTGGAACCCAGCTCTACCACTCGGTTGGCGGGCAGCCTGAGGAAGTCGGCCGCCGCTGCCGCATTGCGGTGCATGCTGGCGAACAGCTTCTCGCGCCACATCGCCATGCCGTGGCCGAGCGTGGGAATCACGATGTCGCGAGACAGGAAATAACTGGTGTCCATCGGGTCGAGCGCGACGCCGCGCAGCTTGAGCAACTCGAGCGACTCCGGCACATCCGGATCGTTCTTGAAGCCGAAGCTCATCGTCACCTGCCAGCAGTCGCGACCGAGCGACTCGATCTTGCAGCGCTTGTCGAAGCTCAGCCAAGGGATCTCGAGGTGCTCGACGGTCACGAACAGATTGGTCTCGTGGAGCACCTTGTTGTGCTTCAGGTTGTGCAGCAGTGCATTCGGCGTGAACCCCTGCTCACTGACCAGGAACACTGCCGTGCCGGGCACCCGCGTCGGCGGACTCACGAACACCGCGTCGAGAAAGCTCTTCAGATCGATCGAGTCGTCGCGCATGCGATCGCGCATCAGGCGACGGCCCTGCTTCCAGGTCATCATCAGCGTGAACATCAGCGCACCGAGCACCACCGGGAACCAGCCGCCGTCGAACAGCTTGACCGCGTTGGCAGCGAAGAAGACCGTGTCGACGACAAAGAAGAAGCCGGTGGCAGCCAGGCACAACGACCACGGGTACTTCCAGCCGTAGCGGATCACGAAGAAGGTCATCGTCGTCGTGATCAGCATGTCGATCGTGACCGCGATGCCGTAGGCGCCGGCCAGCTTGCTGCTAGAGCCGAAGACGATCACCGCCAGCACGATGCAGGCGTAGAGACTCCAGTTGACGAAGGGCACGTAGACCTGACCCGTTTCCTTGACGGACGTGTGCGAGATGCGAAGGCGAGGCAGGTAGCCGAGCTGGATGGCCTGCTTGGTCACCGAGAACGCTGCCGTGATCAGCGCCTGCGACGCAATCACGGTGGCGCAGGTTGCCAGGCCGATCAGCGGGTACAGCGCCCAGGTCGGCGCCATCTCGTAGAACGGGTTCCTGACGTTCTCTGGGTGCAGCAGCAGCATCGCGCCCTGGCCGAAATAGTTGATGACCAGCGCCGGCATCACCAGGCTGAACCAAGCCAGCCGGATCGGTCGCTTGCCGAAGTGCCCCATGTCGGCATAGAGGGCCTCCGCGCCCGTGACGCACAGCACCACCGAACCGAGGGCGATGAAGGCGATTGCCGGCTGTGACACGAGGAAACCCAGTGCATGGTGCGGGCTCAGCGCCCACAGGATCGCCGGGTTCTCCGCGATGTGCACAGCGCCGAGCGCCGCCAGCACAGCGAACCACAGCACGGTGATCGGCCCGAAGAGGCGCCCGACGCTGCCCGTGCCGAACCGTTGAAAGATGAACAACAGCGTCAGCACCGCCAGCGTCAGAGGCACCACATAGCGATGCAACCCGGGGGCGGCGACCTCCAGCCCCTCGACCGCCGACAGCACCGAGATCGCCGGAGTGATGACGCCATCGCCAAAGAAGATCGCAGTGCCGAAAATGCCCAGCAGCAGCAGGCGCCGGCGCAGCACGGGCTGCTCCCTCACCGCCTGCGAAGCAAGCGCCAACATCGCGATCAAGCCACCCTCGCCGTTGTTATCGGCTCTCAGGATCAGCATCACGTACTTGACGGACACCACGATGCTCAGCGTCCAGAACACGAGCGACAGCACACCGTAGATGTTGTCCGGAGTCAGCGGCACGTGGCCGTGAGCGAAGACCTCCTTGAGCGCGTACAGCGGGCTGGTGCCGATGTCTCCGTAAACGACGCCGATGGCGCCCAGGGTCAGGGCTGCAAGGCTGGAAGCGGGGCGATGGGGAGTCAAGATGAACCGGCGTCAGGCCGGCCAGAGCGTGTACGAAACGACCATGGATTGTGCTCCCCGCGATACCTTTGCCTCGGGATGCGCACCCGGCAAAAGCGGGTCTTACACCCAGGAATGTTGCGGTGCAGCAACTGTGGCCGCGCGCCTCACTCGTAGATTTCAGCGTCGGGATCGGTGGCTTCGAGCTCGTAGCTCGCCGCCACCATCGCCAGACGCGCGATCACGCCGTACATGTAGAAGCGGTTGGGTGCGCTGGCTCCCGGCTTGACGCCCGGCCGGGGCAGCTGGTTCGACTCTGCAAAGGCGAGCGGCACGAAGCTCGCGCCGGGTGAATTGAGGTTCTCGTCGATCCCACGCTCGGCGTTGACTCTGTAGAAGCCACCCACCACATAGCGGTCGATCATGTAGACCACCGGCTCGGCGACGGCGTCGTTGACGCGCTCGTAGGTCGGCACGCCCTCCTGGAGGATCACCTCGCTGACCTCCTGCCCGTCCTTGATGACGCTCATCTTGTTGCGCGAGCGCCGGTTCAGTTCAGCCAGCTCCTTCGGGTCGCGCACGGTCATGATGCCCATCCCGTAAGTGCCTGCATCGGCCTTGACGATGATGAACGGCTTCTCCTGAATACCGTATTCCTTGTACTTGCGCTTGACCTTGGCGAGCAGCGCCTCGGCATTGCTCATCAGGCATTCGGAGCCGGTCCCGTCGCTGAAATTCACTTCGCCGCAACGCGCGAACATCGGATTGATCAACCACGGGTCCATGCCCAGCAGCTTCGCGAACTTCTTGGCCACTTCCTCGTAGGCGGCGAAATGGTTCGTCTTGCGGCGGATGGCCCAGCCGGCATGCAGCGGCGGCAACAGGTACTGCTCGTGTAGGTTCTCGAGCACCTTCGGGATACCGGCCGACAGATCGTTGTTGAGCAGGATCGTGCAGGGGTCGAAATCCTTCAGCCCCAGGCGACCCCGGTTCCGGACCAGGGGCTCCAGCGTCAACTGGGTGCCGTCGGACAGCTCGATCGGCGTCGGGACGGTGATGGTGTCGTCCAGCGTGCCCAGGCGGACGTTCATGCCGGCCATGTGGAAGATCTGCATCAGCCGCGCGACATTGGCCAGATAGAAGGTGTTGCGGGTGTGCTTTTCCGGGATCAGCAGCAGGTTTTTCGCCTCGGGGCAGATCTTCTCGATCGCGGCCATCGCCGCCTGCACCGCCAGGGGGAGCATCTCGGCGGTCAGGTTGTTGAACCCGCCGGGAAACAGGTTGGTGTCCACCGGCGCCAGCTTGAAGCCGGCGTTTCGCACATCCACCGACGTGTAGAACGGCGGCGTGTGTTCCATCCATTCGAGCCGGAACCATCGCTCGATGGCGGGCAGCGACTCCAGGATCCGCTGTTCCAGTTCGTTGATCGGGCCGGTCAGTGCAGTGATGAGATGAGGAACCATGGCAAGAGCCCGTTTTGCGATTGACGGATAACGATACTCGGCTTGGCGATTTTCAGCTGCGAGACTGCAGCGATCGACCCGACGGAGGGCAAACGGACACACAAAAGACAAGAGCCGCCTTGCGGCGGCTCTTGCTCCCGGTTCGGTGGCACCCGGAAGCTCAGGCGGGTGCTCCGAAACCGAGGGGGCTCACTGGTGGTAGGCCGTCTCGCCGTGTGACGTGATGTCGAGGCCTTCGCGCTCCTCGTCTTCCGGCACACGCAGGCCGATCAGCAGATCGACGACCTTGAAGGCGACGACCGACACCACGCCCGACCAGACGATGGTGATCAACACAGCCTTGGCCTGGATCCAGACCTGGGCAGCGATCGAATAGTCGGCTGGCGTCACCATCGCGACGGTGACCCAGTCGGCCACGTAGCCCGGGCCACCGAGACTCGGTGCATTGAACACGCCCGTCAGCAAGGCACCGAGGATGCCGCCCACGCCGTGAACACCGAACACGTCGAGCGAATCGTCGGCACCGAGGATCTTCTTCAGGCCGCTGACACCCCACAGGCATGCGAAGCCGGCGATCACACCGATGATCAACGCACCGCCGATACCCACGTTGCCGCAAGCCGGCGTGATGGCGACCAGACCCGCCACCGCTCCGGAAGCTGCACCCAGCATCGACGCCTTGCCCTTCATCAGGGCCTCGCCTGCACACCAAGCCAGCACTGCAGCTGCAGTGGCGCCGAAGGTGTTGATGAATGCCAGGGCCGCAAAGCCGTTGGCCTCGAGAGCGGAGCCGGCGTTGAAGCCGAACCAGCCCACCCACAGCAGCGAAGCACCGACCATCGTCAGCGTCAGCGAGTGAGGCGTGAACGCCTCCTTGCCATAGCCGACGCGCTTGCCGAACATGTACGCACCGACCAGACCGGCGACGGCTGCATTGATGTGCACCACGGTGCCGCCAGCAAAGTCGAGCGCGCCGGATTGCCAGATGTAGCCGGCCTTCGACGTCATCTCATCGACGACTTCCTTGCTGGAATAGGCATCCGGACCCATCCAGAACCAGACCATGTGGGCCATCGGCGCGTAGCTGAAGGTGAACCAGAGGGCCATGAACAACAGCACCGCCGAGAACTTCGCACGCTCGGCGAAGGCACCGACGATCAGCGCGCAGGTGATGGCAGCGAACGATGCCTGGAACACCGCGAAGACGATCTCCGGAATGTAGACACCCTTGCTGAACGTCGCCGCATTGGTAAAGGTCCCCGCTGCGTTGTCCCACACGCCCTTCATCATCAGCCTGTCGAGCCCGCCGAAGAAGGCGTTGCCTTCGGTGAACGCCAGGCTGTAGCCGTAGACGAACCACAGCACGACGATCATCGAGAACGTCACCATCACCTGCATCAGCACCGACAGCATGTTCTTGCTGCGGACCAGGCCGCCATAGAACAGCGCAAGGCCGGGTATCGCCATCATGATGACGATGATCGTCGAGACCATCATCCAGGCGGTGTCACCCTTGTTCGGCACAGGCGGTGCGGCTGCCGGCGCCTCGGTGGCCGCCGCAGCTTCGGCAGGAGCCGGGGCCACAGCCTCAGCAGCTGCAGCTGCAGATGCCGCTTCGGTCGCCATGACCGCGGCCTCTGCCACCGCGGGAGCGGACGCTGCACCGTCTTGCGCGAAAGTCGCGACGGAGAAGCCCAGGACCGCGAGTCCGAGGGCGAGAGTAGCAATTAGTTTTTTCATGGGGCTGGTCTTTCTCGGTTGGGCTTCAGAGCGCGTCTTTGCCCGTCTCGCCAGTGCGGATGCGGACCACCTGCTCAAGCGAAGACACAAAAATCTTGCCGTCACCGATCTTTCCGGTGCGGGCCGCGTTTTCTATGGCCTCGATGACCCGGTCGACGATGCTGTCGTCGACCGCGGCTTCGATCTTGACTTTAGGAAGGAAGTCCACCACGTACTCCGCGCCGCGATACAGCTCGGTGTGGCCCTTCTGCCTGCCAAAACCCTTGACTTCGGTCACCGTCACGCCCTGCACGCCAATGGCGCTGAGTGCCTCACGGACTTCATCAAGCTTGAAGGGCTTGACGATGGCTGTCACCATCTTCATGGCGTTCTCCTTTAAGGGTTGATGGCGTTCAGAACGTCTTGGAAATGCTGAAGACGCCCGTGGGCCCGCTGATCTTCTTGCCGGAAGGACCAGCGATCTTGATGTCGGTATCGATGTAGGTCACCGTTGCCACGAAACCATTGCTGAACGTGTACGTGACGCCGAGCTTCCAGTCGATGATGTCGTTCTCGAACTTGCTCTTGCCGATCTCCTGCAGCTTGGCGGCGCCCTTGAGCTTCTGATAGCCGAAGTGACCGATCAGGCCGAAGCTGTTGCCCAGATCGTAGGAACCTCCAACGTCCAGGTAGTAGGAGCCTTCGGCATCCTTGCCATTGCCGAATTTCTGCCGCTGGGCGCTGAAGAAGTCGCCGATCGGGAAGTACAGCCTGGCGCTGACCGGGCCGTAGCTGGTGCCGACGTAGATCTCCTTGTTGTCGATACCTGAAGCGCCCTGACGATCGCTGCCTGGGTAGTAGTAGTAGAAGACGCCGATGTCGTAGCCGATGCCCTCGACGGACCCCTTGTAGCCGGCCCAGAAGTCGAGTTCGAGGTTGGCACCGGTGTAGAAATCACTGTCGATGTTCGAGTTCCAGTTGCCGATGTAGAAGCCGGAGCTGTGCGCCACATCGAATCCGCCCGAGAACGCCGCACGCCGGTCGGACTGCGAAATCCCGCGAGTGCGGTAGTCGCTGGACAGCGCCGCATTTCCAGTGATCGTCCAGTCCGGCGTCGGAGCAGGAGCAGGTGCAGCATCGGCTGCATAGGTGAGGGTCGACACCGAGGCCAGCAGTGCGGTCGCGAGGGCAATTTGAGTCTTGTTCATGGGTTTCGCTTTTTGAGAGTGGAGGGAGGGCGATGCCTGCTGACGGTCTGCAGAAACCGTGCCCGGCCCAACACCATGAGAAACAAGCGGTAAACACCAATAGACGCAGCACCGGATCGCCCTGTTTGGGGGCGATTACGCAATATGCGCACCTTCGTGGTGCCGTTTCGGGCTGAACCCTCCTCCGGGGGAGTCGCCACACGCCTGCAAATGCCACGATCGCTCGATCATGGCCCTCGCTCTCGTCCACAGCCGCGCCCTCGATGGCCTGATCGCTCCGCCCGTCACGGTGGAAGTTCACCTTGCCAACGGTTTGCCCAGCTTCACGCTGGTGGGGCTGGCCGATACCGAGGTGAAGGAAGCTCGCGAGCGCGTTCGCGCCGCATTGCAGAACAGCGGCCTGGAGTTTCCGCACAACAAGCGCATCACGGTGAATCTGGCTCCCGCGGATCTGCCCAAGGAGTCGGGGCGTTTCGACCTGCCCATCGCGCTCGGCATCCTGGCCGCCAGCGGCCAGATCGACGCACAGCGACTGGCCCAGGCGGAATACGCCGGTGAACTGTCCCTTGCCGGTGATCTGAGACCGATCCGAGGTGCCATCGCCATGGCCCTCGCGCTCAAGCGCGGGTTTTCGGAGCGGGCACTGGTTCTGCCTCAAACGAGCGCTCAGGAAGCTGCGTTGGTGCCTGGGCTGCGGATCCATGGTGCCATGCACCTGCTGGACGTCGTGCGCTCGCTGTTGCCTGTCGATGCTGAACTGCGGGTCGAGCTGCCCGTGGCCTGCTCGCTGCTCGCGACCCGGGGCGAGCAGCCGCACGCTGCAGCCATCGACCTGCGCGATGTGAAAGGTCAGGCCGCCGCCAAGCGTGCGCTGGAGGTGGCTGCCGCCGGCGGACACAGCGTGCTGATGACCGGGCCGCCGGGCACGGGAAAATCGATGCTGGCGCACCGGTTCTGCGGGCTGCTGCCGGCGCTGTCCGAGGCTCAGGCGCTGGAATCCGCTGCGGTGATCAGCTTGAACGGCAGCGCATTCGACGCCAGTCAATGGGCGCGCAGGCCCTATCGCAGTCCGCACCACAGCGCCTCGTCGGTGGCACTGGTCGGAGGCGGCTCGCCGCCTCGCCCCGGGGAAATCTCGCTGGCGCACGAAGGCGTGCTGTTCCTCGACGAACTGCCCGAGTTCCCGCGCATGGCGCTGGAGGCCCTGCGCGAGCCGCTCGAAACCGGCCGGATCGTCATCTCGCGTGCGGCAAGACAGGCGGAGTTCCCGGCGCGATTCCAGCTGCTGGCCGCGATGAATCCGTGCCCCTGCGGCCACCACGGCAGCACGCTGCGATCCTGCCGATGCACGCCGGACGCCGTCAGCCGCTACCAGGGTCGCATCAGCGGCCCGCTGCTCGACCGCATCGATCTGCAGGTCGAGGTGCCCGCGCTGTCGGCCGACGCACTGGCCGCTGCGCCCGATGGTGAACCGACGGCCGCGGTGGCCGCGCGCGTGGCTGTCGCGCAGCAGCTGCAGTTCGCCCGGCAGGGGGACCTGAACTCGACCCTGTGGGGCGAGGCCCTGGACATCCACTGCCGGCTCGACGACTCGGCATCTCGCTTCCTGACAACGGCGGCTTCACGACTGGCATGGTCGGCGCGCAGTCACCACCGGGTGCTGCGCATGGCACGCA
>JAGNWJ010000075.1 GCA_017986065.1 Rhizobacter sp.
GCCCAGAAAGCGAAAAGGGCTAGCTCCTTGTGAGAGCTAACCCTTTGATTTGACTGGTGCGGCTGGCAGGAATCGAACCCACGACCCCTTGGTTCGTAGCCAAGTACTCTATCCAGCTGAGCTACAGCCGCAACGCCCACGAGTATAGCAGTACCGGAGGCCTTTTCACCTCAGCAATGCTGCGTTTCGATAGCTGGTGGCGGCGCGTTCCGGCTGACCCTCGTTTTCGGCCAGCCGCGCCAGCGTGAGCCAGGCCATGCGCTTGGCCGTGATCGGCAGATCGGCATCGGCAGCCGCTGTTTCGAGCAACTGGCGGGCCTTGCCCCAGAGCTGGCGCTCGGCCAGCGCGGTGCCGACCGCATGCGCCACTGCGGCGTCCCGTGGGAAGGCCAGCCGCGCCGATTCGAGTCGCTGCAGCCAGTCGATGCCGATCCCGGCAACAGCCGAAACCAGTGCGTGCGACAGCGCCGCACGTTCGTCGTCCGAGGTTTCCTCGATGCGGTCCCAGGCGGGGCGCAGCCAACTGCGGGCCTCATCGGTCGAGCCCAGGTGCGCTGCGCGCACCGCTGCCCTCGCGGCCACGAAGTTGTCGCGGCGATCGGCAGCGTCAAGCGACAGCCAGATCCGCTTGAGCTGGTCGATGTCGTGCGCGGTATCGAGACATTCGAAGGCCAGCGAGCGCAACAGTCCCTGGCTGGCGGCTTTAGACAGGCCCTGGTGCTTGACCAGCAGACGAGCGGTCTTCAGGGCCTCCTGGGGCTGCTGTCCGAGCCGCGCGGCCTGCAGCTTCAGGCGCAGAGCCTGGGTGCGACGCGCCACGCCTGGCGGCAGCTCGGAAAGCAGGATCAGGCTGCGAGGTGCATCGCGGTCTTCAATGGCCCATTCGGCCGCCATCAGGCGCGCACCCTCTTCTGCCGAGCGTGCCGCCGTGTTGCCTTGCGCCAACTTGAAAGCGCGAGCCAGGTGCTCGTCGCGCTTGGCGCGATCCTGCAGACGGTGCGCGCTGCCAGCGGCCAGCAGCAGGCCGAGCACGCTGAACTCGGTGTCCGGCTTCAGTTCGGGGGTGTCGTCCTGGATCGCCAGGGCCTGCTGTGCGGCGGCCTTGGCACGGCTGTAGCGGCCGCTGAAATATTGCGCGAGCGCTTCCCGGAGTGCCGCCTGCGCCGTGCGTTCCCGGCGGGCGACTCGCCACAGCCGCGCCCGCTCGGGCAGGCCGATCAGACTGTTCGCGGCGTGGATCAGCGACACCAGGGCGAAGCAGCTGCCCACCAGCAGCAGCAGGAAGAGGTTCAGCGATATGTCGAAGCGCCAGGTACCCGCGTAGACGCTGACCAGGCCATCGTTGGCGCCCAGGGTCGAAGCGGCCACGACGGCAGCGCCGAACAGCAGCACGAACCAGATGACGGAGCGCATCGCTGCTCGTCGCCTGTCAGCGACCGGCAGTCGCGGCAGCCAGCGCGACCAGGGTGTCGTCCGGCTTGGGCACCGTGACCTGCCGGGCCTGCGTGGCGACCTGCCGCACCAGGTCGGTCGCGAGCGCAGTGTGTCGTGAACTGCGGTCGAAGTAGCGGTCGAGCGCGGTCTGCACCACCTGCAGGTCGCTTTGCGCTGTGTCGAACTGGCGACTCAGCAGGGCCAGCCGGGCGTTCAACAGGCGCAACTTCACGTTCTCGCGCACGAAGAAGGCATTGTCCGGTGACAGCAGCATCGACTCGGGATGGTCGATGCGAGTCACCCTGACCAGCGATTTCACCTCGCTCCACACCCGCTCGGAGATCGCGGCCCAGCTGCCGTCCCAGGTCTGCCACCAGGCCGTTGACGGTGACGATGCCGCGCGAACGCCCGCCGCCGAACCCGATGCGGCGACCACCGCAGCGGCAGACGACGCTGCAGCAGCAATCGCCTTTGCCCTGGGCGAAGCCGGGCGCTGTTCGGCGTTGGAAAGCAGGGGCAATTCGTCGATCAGCCGAACGACCTCGTCGATCTTGATGCTGAGCGTCGGAACGTCGATCACGCCCACGGCCTTGACGCGGTCCAGATCGCGGGCAATGGCGCGCCGCACACCTTCGAGCCGCGGCTGGTCATACCGAGCCAGCCGTTCGTCCGCCTGCTTCAGCATCGCCACCAGGGGTTCGGCGCTGCCGGTGATGGCGGTCTGCTGCATCGCCACACGGATGCCGGCATCGATGTCGACGAGCATGTTCTCGTCGCGGGAGCGCGACAGCGACTGCATCAGATCTTCCAGCTGGCTGCGTTGCACCGCCACTTCAGCGACCCGGGCTTCGAGCAGCGCGACCTTGGCCGCCGCGGCCAGCACGCTGTCCTGCGACTGCTTGGCCAGCAAGCGCGCTTCGCTGGCCTGCAACTGGCTGTCCTCGAGCCGGCGCACGAGCTGCTGCTCCACGGACTTGACGCGTTGCTGGGTCTTCCAGGCCATCACCAGGCTGACTCCGGCCATGACGGCCAGCACCGCGGCCAGCGCAGACCACCAGCGCATGGCGCCGAAAGAGGTCTCCGGGCGCACGGACGCGCCCGCTGGAGATGGTGCTTTGGCCTCGGGCAACGGGGTGGTTGGCTCCGCTGGAACTGCTGCGGTGGGGTGGTCGGTCACGGTGCGGCGGATTGTATGCAGGCGACCACGTCGGCGAGCGTCGGCGGGCACAGCCAGACCGGCGCGAAACCGGCCTGTTCGGCGCGGCGGGCGATTCTCGGGTGCGTGGCCAGCGCGCAGGCGCCGACGGGCAGTCCGATCGGTGCGCTCGGGGTCGGCTGCTGCCGGGAATTCGCCAGGTGGTCCATCAGGTGGTCGATCGATTCGGAACTGCTGAAGTACCAGAGATGCTCGTCGGGTCGGGTCAGGGCCTCGCTGAGCAGTGTTTGCATCTTGTCATTCCAGGACGGTGCGGTTCGACGGTACGCTGAAACGAAACTCACCTCGGCGCCGTGCGCTCGCAAGGTGTCGGCCAACCAGTCTCGCCCGCCATCGCCGCGAACCACGAGCACCGGTGCGGCGCGCCAATCCTGGTCACGCAGGCGCTCCCACAGCGACTCGGAGTCGAACTGTGCGCTGTCTGCTGCCGGCTCGACGATCAGTGACGACGGCACCCCTGCATCCAGCAGTGCGCCCGTCGTTCCCGGACCGGGAGAGCCGGCCTGCACGTTCGTCGGCCAGACGGCGTCGATCGGCCGAAGCGCAAAGAAATGCTCCACGGCATTGGCGCTGACGAACATCGCCAGGCGCGCCTGGCCCAGCTGTTGCCAGGCTTCGGTCACCGATCGCGTGTCGAGAGCCGGTCCGATGTCGATCAGCGGCAAGGCAACTGCCTCGAGGCCATGCTTCTCGAGCGACCTGACCCAGGGCATCGCTTGTGCCGCAGGGCGGGTGACGATGACGCGCATGGATCGGCTCTGGAGCGTCTGGATCGGCAGTGATGGGCACGTGCCGCTGACGGCTCGATCAGTGGGTGACTACCGCAGCCAGATACAGCGTGGCACCCGAGTCGCGCAGAACGGCCGCGGCTTGCTCGCCCAGCGCGCGGGCCTGCTCCTCGGTCTGCACCTCTGCGCTGACAGCGGCGCGCAGCAGCGGTGCATCGGGGTTCTCGGGGTGACCGACCGCAGCACGCAGGCTGAGCGCGCTCCCGGCCCACACCGCGTGCGCCGCCAGCGGCATGCTGCAGCTGCCTCCGAGTGCGCGCGACACGGCCCGCTCGGCATGCACTGCCAGCGCGGTCGGTGCGTGCGCGAGCGTGGCGAGCTGCGTCCGCAGGGCGGCTGCATCGCTGCGTACCTCGAGGCCGAGTGCACCCTGACCTGCGCAGGGCAGCATCTGGTCGGTATCGAACTCGCTGCGGATGCGAGAGGCCAGGCCCAGGCGCTTCAGGCCTGCGGCCGCCAGCACGATCGCGTCGTACTGGCCCTCGTCGAGCTTGCGCAAGCGGGTGTCGAGGTTGCCGCGCAGGGGCTCGACCAGCAGGTCGGGGCGCAAGGCGCGCAGTTGCACGACGCGCCTCAGGCTCGATGTGCCTACCTTCGCGCCATGGGGCAGATCGGCCAGCGAGGCGTGGGTGTTGGAGACGAAGGCATCGCGAGGGTCTTCGCGTTCGAGCACCGCGGCCAGTTCGAAGCCGTCGGGCAGGTCCATCGGGACGTCCTTGAGCGAGTGCACTGCGAGTTGCGCCCGGCCTTCCTCGAGCGCGGTTTCGAGTTCCTTGACGAACAGGCCCTTGCCTCCGACCTTGGACAGCGTTCGGTCGAGGATCTCGTCGCCGCGCGTGGTCATGCCGAGCAATTCGACGCGGAGTCCGAAACGGCTGCCCAGCAGGTCGCGAACGTGTTCTGCTTGCCACAGCGCGAGGCGGCTTTCCCGGGTGGCGATGATGATGTGTGAGGTCATAGGAAGATGCTAGCAGGCGCGAGTCTTGCAACGCCTTCTGGACTCCCCCAATCCAGGTCCGGCCCGCGCCCTGCGCGCCCCATTTCGAAACCCGACCGCGAAGTCCATCCACCATGCCGAAGAAAACGCCCCACGCTGACGCTGCCGACAAGAACCGCCCGCTGGTCGAGGACATCCGGCTGCTCGGCCGCATTCTTGGCGACGTCATCCGCGAGCAGGAAGGCAAGGACGCGTTCGAGTTGATCGAGCGCGTGCGGCAGCTGTCGGTCGGCTACCGGCTCAAGCGCGATGCGCAGGCCGGCCGTGCGCTCGACCGGCTGTTGAAGAACCTGTCGGGAGACCAGACGGTCAGCGTGATCCGCGCTTTCAGCTACTTCTCGCACCTGGCCAACATTGCCGAAGACCGACACAACGTGCGGTTGCGCGATTTGCACGAGCAGAAGGGCGAGTTGCGCGAAGGCTCGCTCGCGATGACATTCGAGCGGCTGGCCGCCGCCGACGTCCGCGCCGCCGACATCGTGCGCACGCTGGACCATGCCTACATCTCGCCGGTGCTGACCGCGCACCCGACCGAGGTGCAGCGCAAGAGCATCCTCGACGCCGAACGTGCCATTGCCGAACTGGTCGAGCACCGCGACGACATACACACCGCGCGGGATCGCGCCGACAACGAGGCGCTGATCCGCGCCCGCGTCACCCAGCTCTGGCAGACGCGGATGCTGCGCAATACCAAGCTGACCGTGGCCGACGAGATCGAGAACGCGCTGAGCTATTACCACTCGACCTTCCTGCGGCAGATCCCGCGCATGTACCGCGATATCGAGGCCGCGCTGCCCGGCCACCCGATCGCGAGCTTCTTCCGCATGGGCAACTGGATTGGCGGCGATCGCGACGGCAATCCGTTCGTCACCGCCAGCACCTTGCAGGTTGCGTTGGCGCGGCAGAGCGAGACGGTGCTGCGCTTCTATCTGACCGAAGTGCACCAACTCGGCGGCGAGCTGTCGATCTCGGCGACGCTGGCGCCGGTCACTGCGGCAATGAATGAACTGTCGGAATCGTCGCCCGACCACAACCCGCACCGCGACGACGAGCCGTACCGCCGTGCGCTGGTCGGCATCTACGCTCGTCTGGCGGCCACGTTGCAGGACCTGACCGGCACCGAGGCGTTGCGCCATGCGGTGCCGCCGCAGAACGCCTACCTGTCGGCGAGTGATTTCCTGGCCGACCTGCGGGTGATCGAGGAATCGCTCAATGCGCACCATGCACAGGCGCTGGCCGCGCCGCGTCTGCGCCCGCTGATGCGGGCGGTGCAGGTGTTCGGATTCCACCTTGCCACCGTCGACCTGCGTCAGAGCTCGGACAAGCACGAGGCGGTGCTGGCCGAGTTGATGCGGGTGGCCAAGATCGAGCCCGATTACTCCGCCCTCGACGAGGCTGCCAGACGCGCGCTGCTGCTGCGATTGCTCGACGATGCGCGTCCGCTGCGGGTGCGCGCCGCCGCCTACAGCGATCTGGCGATCGGTGAACTGGCGATCTTCGAGGCGGCAGTCGAAATGCGCCGACGCTACGGGCCCGATGCCCTGCGCCACTGCATCATCTCGCACACCGAAGAGGCCAGCGATCTGCTCGAGGTGCTGCTGCTGATGAAGGAAACCGGTTTGATGCGCGGCACGCTCGATGACGCTGCCGTCGCCGACCTGATCGTCGTGCCGCTGTTCGAGACCATCGGTGACCTGCGCAACGCCGAGCCCATCATGCGTTCCTTCTACGGCCTGCCGGGCATCACAGCACTGGTCAAACGATCGAAGCTGGGAGACTTCGCCGA
The DNA here is from genome assembly GCA_017986065.1 of Rhizobacter sp. GTDB lineage: Bacteria > Pseudomonadota > Gammaproteobacteria > Burkholderiales > Burkholderiaceae_C > PBB1. The sequence goes on from JAGNWJ010000075.1 coordinate 6,222, forward strand.
GCAGGACATCATGCTGGGCTACAGCGACAGCAACAAGGACGGAGGCAGCTTCACCAGCAGCTGGGAGCTTTACCGAGCCGAGATCGCCCTGGTCGAACTGTTTGCCGAACTCGGCCGCGACCACGGCATCACCCTGCGGCTTTTCCATGGTCGCGGTGGCACGGTAGGTCGCGGTGGCGGCCCGAGCTACCAGGCCATCCTGGCTCAGCCCCCCGGCACGGTGAACGGGCAGATACGCCTGACCGAACAGGGCGAGGTGATTGCTTCGAAGTACGCGCACCCCGAGATAGGCCGGCGCAACCTCGAAACGCTGGTGGCTGCCACGCTCGAGGCGACGTTGCTGCATACCAAGAAGGCCAGCCGACAGGGCGCACCGAAGAGCTTCCTCGACGCCGCCGCTGCGATCAGCGAGGCCAGCTATGCCGCCTATCGCAAGCTGGTCTACGAAACGCCGGGATTCACCGAGTACTTCTTCAGCGCGACGCCGATCCGCGAGATTGCCGGACTCAACATCGGCTCGCGCCCGGCGGCCCGCAAGGCCACCAACGCGATCGAGGACCTTCGCGCGATTCCGTGGGGGTTCAGCTGGGGCCAGTGCCGCGTCGCGCTGCCGGGCTGGTGCGGGTTCGGCTCGGCAATCGAGAAATTCCTGACCACCGATGCCGACACGCGCCAGGAGCGTCTCGCACTGCTGCAGCGGATGCACAAGCAGTGGCCCTTCTTCCAGACGCTGCTTTCGAATCTCGACATGGTGATTGCAAAGAGCGACCTGGGCATCGCTGCGCGCTACGTCGAACTGGTCGAGGACAAGAAGCTCGGCAAGCGCATCTTCGCGTTGATACAGGCCGAGTGGACACGCACCAACGATGCGCTGACGCTGATCACCGGCCACAAGGACCGGCTGGCATCGAACCCGTCGCTGGCGCGGTCGATACAGCACCGGTTCCCATACCTCGATCCGCTGAATCACCTCCAGGTCGAATTGATGCGCCGTCACCGCCAGCGCCGCGAGGGCGACCCGGGCATCGAGCGGATGCAGCGCGGCATCCACATCTCGATCAACGGCGTGGCGGCGGGCTTGCGCAACACCGGCTGAAGACTCTTCCCGCGTTCCTCGTCCCGTCTGGAATCAAAGCCCGCTGGCTGCCAGCGCGTCTCTCACCGCGCTGGCCTGGCGCCGCGAGACGGCCAGCCACTCATCGACCGGGGCGACTCGCACAGCCCAGCATTCGTTCGGGCCGTGTCCTTCGTCGCTGGCGTCACCGTCGCCGTCGGTCATCGTTCGGCGCTCCAGCGCGCTGATCGCCGAGCGCGCTACCAGCGCGTTGCGGTGCACGCGCAGGAAGCGCTCGCCGAGGCGCTGTTCAAGGTCGCTCAGCGCGTCGTCGAGCACATACGTGTGGCTGGCGGTTCGCAAGGTGACGTATTTCAGTTCGGCCTTCAGGTACAGAACTTCGCCGACCGGCACCCGAACCACCCGTCCGCGCTCGCTGACGATCAGCACCGGGTCGGGCTGCGAGCCCAGTTCGCCCGGTACGGTGGTTGGCTGACCGAGGCGGGCCGACACCCGCTGCAGGGCCAGCTGCAGGCGTTCACGGCGCACCGGCTTGGTCAGGTAGTCGACCGCTTCCAGGTCGAAGGCCTTCAATGCGTGGCCGGCGTGCGCCGTGACGAACACGACGGCCGGCGGCAGCGGAAGGGCGCGCAGTTCCTCGGCCAGCTGGGTGCCGTCTCGGCCGGGCATCTGGACGTCCAGCAGCACCAGATCGCAGGCGCGGCCGGATCCTGGCGAAGCCGGGCCTTGTCCGTGGCTCTGCAGCCAGACCAGCGCCTGCGCTGCATTGGCTGCCTCGCCCACCACGGTCGCGCGAGGTTGCGAACAGTCATCGATCAGCGCTCGCAGTCGCAGCCTGGCGAGCTCTTCGTCGTCGACGATCAGCACGCGCAGCAGCCCGGTGGAGTTCTGTGCAGCGTCATTCATAGGGGCACCACGATCTGCACGCGGAAAGCGTCACCATCTCGGCGACTTTCGAACTGCGCATTCACATCGTGCATCAGGCGCAGGCGGTCCTGCACATTGCGCAGCGCGATGCCCTGGCCGGGACGCGATGCCATGCCGGTCACGCTGTTGGCGATGGAAATCACGGCGCGATCGCCCTTGGCGCGGGTCCGCACGCGTATCGTGCCGCCGTCATCTGCGGGCTCGATGCCGTGCCGCACCGCGTTCTCGACCAGGGGCTGCAGCAGCAGCGGCGGCATGCGCGCCGAACCGGCGTCAGGATCCAGGTCCCAGGTGACGGCGAGGCGGCTGCCGAAGCGAATCTGCTCGATTGCGAGGTAGCGTTTCGCCAGCTCGACCTCTTCATCCAGCGTGACCGACCCACCGGTTTCAGTCAGCGCAACGCGAAACAACTCGGCCAGATCCTCAAGCACGTGCTCGGCGCGCTGCGGGTCGAGGCGAACGAGAGCGAGGGCCGAGTTCAACGTGTTGAACAGGAAGTGCGGGCGGATACGCGATTGCAGTTCCGCAAGCTGTGCCGTGGTGTCTGCGGGCGTGCGCGCCAGTGCCCGCATCCGCAGCCACTGGTGCATCACCAGCGCCAGCGCGGCACCGGCGGCGGTCGGGGCGAACGGTCCGATGCGCTCGAGATCGCCCGGCCCGGCCTGCATTGCCAGCGCCCAGCCCGCGCCGCCGCAGGCCGCACCGAGCACGGCAGAAACCGAGGCCTGTCCTGCCGCTGACATGCGCGACAACGGAGCCTTCAGCGCGCAGGCGGAAATCAGCCATGCGAGCACGGCGGGCATGGCGACCCCCGCGCCGAGGGCGAACTGCAGTGCCCAGCCGCGCATCGTCGGCGCGACGAACAGGACGCCGGTGGCCAGCGCCGCGTGAACGAACAGCGTGGCGCGCAGCACCACGCCGACATGGCAGACGTCGAACAGCGTGGGTTCGGGCCGGGGTGGGCGCTCCGGAGTCGTCAGCGCGCCGAACCCCGACAGGTTCGTCGATGTGGGGTCGTCTGGGTTGGCGGGCGTCACAGGGGTCATCGATAGAATCGATCGTGCTGGACTGATTGTCTACAAACCCTGCCACCACAACGCCGACGACACGCATCGCGATTCGTCGCAAGCCCATGTCGTCCAACCAACTCGACAAGAAATCCGAAGCCTGGTCGGCGCTGTTCTCCGAGCCGATGAGCGATCTGGTGAAGCGCTACACCGCCAGCGTCTTCTTCGATCAGCGCCTCTGGCGCGCCGACATCGCCGGTTCACTGGCGCATGCCGAGATGCTGTGCCACCAGCGCATCATCAGCATCGAGGACCGCGCCAGCATCGAGCGCGGCATGACACAGATCACCGAGGACATCGAGGCCGGCCGCTTCGAATGGAAGCTGGACCTCGAGGACGTGCACCTGAACATCGAGGCACGCCTCACTCAGTTGGTCGGCGACGCCGGCAAGCGCCTGCACACCGGTCGCTCGCGCAACGATCAGGTGGCGACCGACGTTCGCCTCTGGCTGCGCGGCGAGATCGACGCGATGTTGCCGTTGCTGGGTGCCATGCAGTCCGCGCTGGTTGACGTGGCCGAGAAGAATGTCGAGACCATCCTGCCCGGATTCACCCACATGCAGGTCGCGCAGCCAGTGAGCTTTGCGCATCACCTGCTGGCTTACGTCGAGATGTTTGCGCGCGATGCCGAGCGGCTGGCCGATGTGCGCAAGCGGGTCAACCTGTTGCCGCTGGGCGCTGCCGCACTGGCCGGCACCAGCTACCCGCTCGACCGTGAACGGGTCGCGCGCACGCTGGGCTTCGATGGTGTCTGCCAGAACAGCCTCGACGCGGTCAGCGACCGCGACTTCGCGCTCGAGTTCAGCGCCTTCGCGGCGATCGCGATGGTTCACATCTCCCGCCTGGCCGAAGAGCTGGTCCTGTGGATGAGCCAGAACTTCGGCTTCATCGATCTGGCCGATCGGTACTGCACCGGCTCTTCGATCATGCCGCAGAAGCGCAACCCTGACGTGGCCGAGCTGGCTCGTGGCAAGAGCGGAAGGGTGGTGGGTCACCTGATGGGACTCATCACGTTGATGAAGGGCCAGCCGCTGACCTACAACAAGGACAACCAGGAAGACAAGGAGCCCTTGTTCGACACCGTGGACACGCTGCGCGACACCTTGCGCATCATGGCCGAGATGGTCGCGGGCATCATCGTCAAGCCCGAGGCAATGGAGCGTGCGGCACTGAGGGGGTACGCCACCGCGACCGACCTGGCCGACTACCTGGTCAAGAAGGGACTGCCGTTCCGCGACGCACACGAGACCGTGGCCCACGCCGTCAAGCATGCGATCGGGCAGGGCGTCGACCTGAGTGCACTTTCGTTGGCGACGCTGCAAGGTTTCAACGCGACGATCGGTGAGGACGTGTTCGAGGTGCTGACGCTGCGTGGCTCGTTGAATGCCCGCAACGTGCTGGGTGGCACCGCGCCGGCCCAGGTTCGGACCCAGATTGCGCGCCACCGTGCTCGCCTCAGCTGAAACCCGTATTCAATTCTTCTAAATTCTTCTCGGTTCGCGCCGAAACATCTCTGGCGTGGCCCGCATTGCCGCATCTCCTCTGACGTGATGCGCGTGGAGTCCGCTCACCGGTCGCCGGAATAGCAGTCCAGTCCCGAACGATGATTCGCTGTGAAGCTTGTGCGCCGCCCGCTGCGGTGTCATCGACGACGAAGGAGAGGGAATGTTCACGTTGCTCAACTATCGCCTGACCACGCGCATCGCGGCGGCATTCGGGCTGATCGGGTTGCTGTTCATCGCGCAGGCTGGATCCAGCTTGCTGCTGCTGAACAACATGCGCCACGAGGTGGCTGCGCAGCTCGCCGATGGCTCGAAAGGGAGCGCCGTTGCTGAAACGTTGGCGGCGGTCACGACGCAGGCTCAATGGACGCTGGGCATCATGGTGGGCGTGACGCTGTTGCTGGTCTGGGGGCTCGCCGTCATGACCGAGCGTGGAATCCGCATGCCGGTGGAAGCGCTGGTGGCCTCGGTAACCCGCATCGCCAAGGGCGATCTGGCGACATCGGTGAAATCGGTCGGCAAGGATGAGTTTGCCTGGCTCAACTACGAACTCAATTCGATGCGCAAGAAGTTGCAGTCGACCATCGCCGAGGTTCGGTCCTCGGCCGAGGAGGTGCAGGTGGCTGCCAGCGAGATCGCCTCCGGCAACACCGATCTGTCTGTTCGCACCGAGACGCAGGCAAGCAATCTTCAGCAAACCGCCAGCTCGATGGAACAACTCACTGCGACCGTCAAGCAGAACGCGGACAGCGCTCGCGAGGCCAACCAGCTCGTGGTCAGCGCCAGCAGCGTGGCCAGCCGCGGGGGCCAGTTGATGAACGAGGTCGTCAGCACGATGGACGGCATCCGAACGTCGGCCACCAAGATAGCTGACATCATCAGCGTGATCGACGGGATTGCCTTCCAGACGAACATCCTCGCATTGAATGCCGCGGTGGAGGCGGCACGAGCCGGCGAACAGGGCCGTGGCTTTGCGGTTGTCGCCAGCGAAGTGCGCAGCCTTGCACAGCGCAGCGCGCAGGCCGCCAGGGAAATCAAGACGCTGATCAGCAGTTCTGTCGAGCAGGTCGGAGCTGGC
>JAGNWJ010000155.1 GCA_017986065.1 Rhizobacter sp.
TGCGGCACCACGCTGGGTTGACATCGCTCAACACCTGCACCGATGCAATCGCGGGATCATCAAAGGTTCACAGATCTGTCACAGGAGCACGGCATGGCCAAGAATTCGACCGACCCCAAAGTGCCGACCGCAGCCCGTGCGCGGCCCGCGCGCAAGACGACCGCCGCAGCGCTGACAGCGGAGGCGCTGGCAGCGGCCAGGTCGCCCACCGGCAAGGCGCGCCGCGCCCAGGCCGTGAACCGCCCGGTTGCGGCGGGCGACACCGCGCCGTCGCTGAACAAGCGCGACATCGAGGCCAACACCGTCTCGCGCGCCACCACCGGCGCCCGCACCGAGAAGGAGATGGCACTGTCTGACGTGCTGGCCCGCCACACGCGTGACGAATCGCCCGACCAGGCGGTGGCCGAGTTGAAGACGCTGTTGGCCAGCGCGTCGCCCGACGATGTCAAGGCGATCAAGCGCCTGCTGTTCAAGCCCGATGCCACACCGACGCTCGACGCCGACGCCGACATCGAGCTGACCGCCGGCTGGCGCGATGGCCGCTACCCGTACAAGAACCTGCTGTCGCGCCGGACCTACGAGCGCCAGAAGTACCGCCTGCAGGTCGAGCTGCTCAAGCTGCAGGCCTGGGTCAAGGACACCGGCGCGCGCGTGGTGATCCTGTTCGAGGGGCGGGACGCGGCCGGCAAGGGCGGCACCATCAAACGCATGATGGAGCACCTGAACCCGCGCGGCGCGCGCGTCGTGGCGCTGGAGAAACCCAGCGAAGTCGAGCGCGGCCAGTGGTACTTCCAGCGCTACATCGAGCACCTGCCCACGCGCGGCGAGATCGTGCTGTTCGACCGCAGTTGGTACAACCGCGCCGGCGTCGAACGGGTGATGGGCTTTTGCAGCCCTGCCGAGTACGACGAGTTCATGCGACAGACACCCGAGTTCGAGCGCCATCTGGTGCGCAGCGGCGTGCACCTGTTCAAGTTCTGGTTCTCGGTCAGCCGCGAGGAACAGCGCCGCCGCTTCAAGGAGCGCAAGCTGCATCCGCTCAAGCAGTGGAAGCTGAGCCCGATCGACCTGGCCAGCCTCGACAAGTGGGATGACTACACCCGCGCCAAGGAAGCGATGTTCCTCAGCTGCGATACGTCCGACGCGCCGTGGACGGTGATCAAGAGCGATTGCAAGAAGCGCGCGCGGCTGAACGCGCTGCGCTACCTGCTGCACCGCATGCCCTATGGCGCCAGGGACCTGGCCGCGATCGGCCCGGTCGACCCGCTGATCGTCGGCAGGCCGTCGCTGGTGCCCAGCCGCGGCGACGACCAACTGGCCGGCAGCGGCAGCTGAACCCAGGGGCGCTTTCGCGCCTCGGGGTTGACCTCGACTTCGGCAGCGTCGCGCAGGCAGCGGAGTGCGGCCAATGGCACAGCACCTGCTAGTTGTGCTGAAGGCACAAGCAGCGCGCACCACGATGACATCGACGACCACCCGGACCCCTCCCCTCTTTCGCGAAGCGGAGGGCGCGGTGCCCAACACGGCGGTGCTGTGCTGGACAACCGGCGCCTGGGCGGCGTCGTTCTGGCTGATGGCTGCCGATCCCATCCTGTTCAACGCGATCGGCGTCGTGCTGTGCGTGCACGCCATGGTGCTGGCGGCCTACCTGATTCACGAGGCGGCCCACAACACCCTGTTCGGCACGCCCGCGGCCAACCGCTGGGTGGGCGAGTGGGTGGGCTTCATCGCCGGGGCGAGCTATGCGTCGTTCGAGCGCATCCGCCAGCTGCACCTGCGCCACCACCGCGACCGCGCCGACGTGACCTGCTTCGACTTCAAGGGGCTGATGGAGCGCCGGCCGGGGGTGCGGCGACTGCTGCAGGCGCTGGAGTGGGCCTACGTGCCGGCCACCGAGGTGCTGATGCACCTGCAGGTGGTGTGGCGCCCGTTCTTCGTGGCGTCGCAGCGCCGCCATCTGCAGCGGGCGGCTGCCATGCTGGTGCTGCGCGGCACGCTGCTGATCGCGCTGGCTGCGTGGTCGCCCCGGGCGCTGGCGCTGTATGCGCTGGCCTATCTGCTGTTGCTGCACGTGCTCAACTTCTTCGACGCGTTCCACCACACCTTCGAGCAGTACTTCGTCGAGCAGGACCAGCCGGTGCCGATGGAAGGCCGCGACCGCGCCTACGAACAGGCCAACACCTATTCGAGTCTGGTCTCGGTGCGCTGGCCGGTGCTGAATCTGCTGACCCTCAACTTCGGATATCACAACGCCCACCACGAGCGGGCCGCGGTGCCGTGGTACCGGCTGCCGTCCGCGCACGAGGCGCTGTTCGGCCGGCAGGCGGCCTGCGTGATGCCGCTGTCGGAGCTGCTGGCCACCTGGCACCGCAACCGGGTCGCGCGCGTCGCCTCCGACCACTACGGCACGCCCGCAGCCGGGGCCGGGGCGCGTCGCGCCGACGGCTTCATCGGCGCCCACGGTGTGTCGTTCATGACGGTCGTGTGAGCCGGCACATCAAACTCAGAGGTCACTGATGATCAGCAACCCGGTTCCCTGGCCCGATGGCGCGCGCTGCGCGGTGGCCTTCACGCTAGACATGGATGCCGAGAGCCTGCTGTACCTGTCGTACCCCGACAAGGCCCACAGCATGGTCGCCACCGCCTCGCTGCTGCGATACGGCCCCGAGGTGGCGCTGCCTCGCATCCTCGACACCTACCGCCACTTCGGCATCCGGCAGACCTTCTTCGTGCCGGGCTGGTGCGCTGAACGGTATCCGCATGCGGTCGAGGCCATGGTGCGCGACGGGCACGAGGTGTCGTCGCACGGCTGGCTGCACGAGCACCCGAACGAGCTGACCGACGACGAAGAGCGCTTCTGGCTGCAGCGCAGCCTCGAGTCGGTGCAGAAGATCACCGGCGAGAAGCCCGCCGGCTGGCGCGCGCCGCTCTACAACTTCTCGCACCGCTCGACCGACCTGCTGATCGAGCACGGCATCGAGTACGACGCCTCGCTGATGGGCGACGACGTGCCCTACCTGCTGCAGGGCGATCGCGGCCGGCTGCTCGAGTTGCCGTCGCACTGGGGCCTCGACGACTGGCCCGCCTTCATGCACAGCACCGAGTTCGGCTTCCAGATGCCCATCCAGCCGCCGGCCTTCGCGTGGCAGAACTGGTGGGAGGAGTTCGAGGCGATGTGGGAGTACGGCGG
>JAGNWJ010000013.1:0-19161 GCA_017986065.1 Rhizobacter sp.
ACCGCCAAACTTCGCCGACAGGATCGTCGTGATCGCCGCCGTCAACGTCGTCTTGCCGTGGTCCACGTGCCCAATGGTCCCCACGTTCACGTGCGGCTTCGTCCGCTCAAATTTGCCTTTTGCCATTCTCAACTCCTCGAATACGAGACTGAAGATTCACAACCGATGTCAAAAATTCTTGGTGCCCATGGCGCGGATCGAACGCGCGACCTCTCCCTTACCAAGGGAGTGCTCTACCACTGAGCCACATGGGCCTAACCTACAACTTGTCTGCCAGCCCGCACCCCGATCCTCATCGGATCCAGATGGAAACCGGCCCGAACCCTGGAGCGGGAGACGGGAATCGAACCCGCGTCATTAGCTTGGAAGGCTAGGGTTCTACCATTGAACTACTCCCGCCCGATCCTCCTCGAGCCAAGGCCCGAGAGGGTCAAAACTATTCTTTTCGCCATGGTGGAGGAGGCTGGATTCGAACCAGCGTACTCGTTAGAGGGCAGATTTACAGTCTGCTGCCATTAACCACTCGGCCACCCCTCCGCGGCGAGCCCAAGAGTTTATCACGGCAAATTGCTGCTGGCGACCGCCTCAACGCAGATCGAAGATGTCCGTCGCACCGGCAGCCCCTGACGCACCAACGTCGCAGCGCTCGAGAAATCGAACGGCCGACGAGAAATGCCCGCACCCGACGAAAGGCACCGGTGGGCGCGAGGCCGCCAGCGGCGACGGATGGTTGCACTGCAGTACCAGATGGCCGGCCTGCGCCGCATCGATCAAGTGCGCTTTGGCTTGGGCATGAGCCCCCCAGAGCATGAAGACCTTGGGCTTGCGATCGTTCGCCGCGGTCGAGATGATCATGTCAGTGAGCGCTTGCCACCCGTATTTCGCGTGGCTCGCCGGCGAACTCGCCTCGACCGTCAGGCACGTATTGAGCAGCAGGACTCCTCGATCGGCCCAGCCGCCCAGGTGCCCGCCGGCCGGCAGCGTCACGCGCAGATCGCGCTGCAACTCCTTGAACACGTTGCGCAGACTCGGTGGAATGCGCTCCCCCGGCGGAACAGAAAAAGCCAACCCTTCGGCCTGCCCCGGCCCGTGATACGGGTCCTGGCCGAGGATCACCACGCGCGTGCTGGCAAGCGGCGTCGTCTGCAGCGCACGGAACACCTGTGCCGGATAGACCGTCACTCCGCTCGCCACGAGTGCATCGATGCGTGCGATCAATGCTCGCCCCCCGGCGCTGCTGCGCCAGGCCTCGACGCACGGCCGCCAGTCGCCTCTCAACCGATCGACCAGCACGTCGATCGACTCGGCGAGGCGCGGGGCAGTATTCATCGGTGAGCCAGAAATGCCCGACTGCAATCCGATGCCGCGATACGCGTCACCCGAACAAGTCGGCGAGCGCCTGCCCTGGATCGGCTGCGCGCATGAAGGCCTCGCCGACCAGGAAAGCCGACACGTCGGCAGCGCGCATGCGGTCGACGTCGGCGCGTGCCAGCACGCCACTCTCGGTCACCAGCAGCCGGTCGGCAGGCACGTGCTTCAACAAGCCGAGCGTCGTGTCGAGCGTCACCTCGAAAGTGCGCAGGTTGCGGTTGTTGATGCCGACCAGCGGCGTCTTCAGCGACAGCGCGCGATCCAGTTCGAAACCATCGTGCACCTCGACCAGCACGGCCATGCCCAACTCGTGCGCCTGCGCTTCGAGATCCATCATTTCCGCATCATCGAGGCATGCAGCGATCAGCAGGATGCAGTCGGCGCCCATCGCGCGCGCCTCGAAGACCTGGTACGGATCGACCATGAAATCCTTGCGCAAAACCGGCAACGCACAGGCCGCCCGGGCTTGCTCCAGATAGATAGCGGCGCCCTGAAAGAACTGCACGTCGGTCAGCACGCTGAGGCAGGCCGCCCCGCCGCGCGCATAGCTCCCGGCAATTTCCGCCGGCACAAAATGCTCTCGCAGCACGCCCTTGCTCGGGCTGGCCTTCTTGATCTCTGCGATGACCGCAGCCTGCCCGGCCGCGATCTTGTCGCGCATCGCGCCTGCGAAATCGCGCACGCCTCCCAGCGATTCGGCATCGCGCCGCAGCGAGGCCTGATCGCGTCTGGCGCGCGCCGCACGAATCTCGTCGCGCTTGACCTCGACGATGCGCTTCAGGATGTCACTGCTCATCTCGTCGATCCTCAGGCCGCAGCCAGCGCCTGCGTGGCACCGACGAACTCATGGAGCTTGTCGCGCGCGCTGCCCGATCTCAGCGCCTCGCGAGCCAATGCGATGCCATCGGCCATGCTTGGCGCGACATCTGCGGCGTACAGAGCGGCCCCCGCGTTCAGCATCACGATGTCGCGTGCAGGGCCGGGGTGGTTGTCGAGCACGGCCAGCAGCATGCGCTTCGAATCATCCGGGGTCTCGACCCTGAGAGCACGGTGGCTGGCCATCGCCAGCCCGAAGTCTTCCGGGTGGATCTCGTACTCGCAAACCTCGTCGCCCTTGATCTCGCACACCAGGGTCGACGCGCCCAGCGTCACCTCGTCCATACCGTCGCGGCCATACACCACCAACGCATGCCGGGCGCCCAGCCGCTGCAGCGCGCGGGCCTGGATACCGACCAGATCGGCATGAAACACGCCCATCAATATGTTGGGTGCGTCCGCCGGATTGGTCAGAGGCCCAAGGATGTTGAAGATCGTGCGCACGCCAAGTTCACGTCGCACCGGAGCGACGTTCTTCATCGCCGGGTGATGCGCTGGCGCGAACATGAAGCCGACGCCGGTCGTCGCGATGCATCGAGCTATCGCGTCGGGCGGCAGTGCCAACTGGACGCCGAGGGCCTCCAGCACATCCGCGCTGCCCGACTTGCTCGACACGCTGCGGTTGCCGTGCTTGCTGACGCGCGCACCGCAGGCGGCCGCGACGAACATGCTGCAGGTCGAGATGTTGAAGGTGTGCGAGCCGTCTCCTCCGGTTCCGACGATGTCGACCAGATGACGCCTGTCGGCGACCTCCACCTTCGTCGAGAACTCGCGCATCACCTGAGCCGCGGCAGTGATCTCGCCGATCGTCTCCTTCTTGACGCGCAGGCCGATCAGCAGCGCGGCCATCGTCGCCGGCGGCATCTCGCCGCTCATGATGCGACGCATCAGCGTCAGCATCTCGTCGTGAAAGATCTCGCGATGGTCGACGAGGCGAGCGAGGGCCTCGGTATCGGTGATGGGCATGACAGGCTCCGAAAGGTACTCAGGATGACAGGCGGGCCCGCGAGGTCACGCTCTCAGATCCAGGAAGTTCTTCAGCATCGCGTGACCGTGCTCGGTCAGGATGGATTCGGGGTGGAATTGCACGCCTTCGAGCGGCGTCGAGGTGCCGGCCAACTCCCGGTGACGCACGCCCATGATCTCGCCGTCTTCCGATGTCGCGGTGATCTCCAGGATCTCGGGCAGCGTCGCCAGTTCGATCGCCAGCGAGTGGTAGCGGATGACCGTGAACTTCTGCGGCAGCCCGGTGTAGACGCCGCGCTCGTCGGTGGAAATCACGCTGGTCTTGCCGTGCATCTGGACATGGGCGCGGACGACCTTGCCACCCAGCGCCGCACCGATGCTCTGGTGGCCGAGACAGACACCGAGGATCGGCAGCTTGCCGGTGAAATGCCGGATCGCCGGCACGCAGATGCCCGCCTCGTTCGGGGAACAGGGGCCGGGCGACAGCACCAGACGGTCGGGCCGCAGTTCGCTGATGCCCTCGAGCGTCAGCTCGTCGTTGCGGAAGACACGGACGTCCTCACCCAACTCGGCAAAGTACTGCACCAGGTTGAAGGTGAAGCTGTCGTAGTTGTCGATCATCAGCAGCATGTGCGCTCAGTCCTGTTGATTTCTGGCGTGTTTGCGGTGCGGCCCAGCGGGTGCATCGAGCTGGGCGAGGGCTCTGTCGCGCCCGAGCGGGCGCCGAGGGGCGGTCAGGTGGGTGGCTGACGCCAACGCTGCCTGAAAGACGCTGAACCCGATGACAAGCTGGAACGCATGCGAGCAATTATCGTCTGCGCGCCCGTCACAGCATCGGCTTCAGATAACGCCCCGTGTAGCTCGCGGGGTTTGCCGCTACCGCCTCCGGCGTGCCAGCCGCCACCACCTGCCCACCGCCGGCCCCGCCCTCGGGCCCCATGTCGATGATCCAGTCGGCGGTCTTGATGACGTCGAGGTTGTGCTCGATCACGACGATGGTGTTGCCGGCGTCGCGCAGCTGGTGCAGCACCTTCAGCAGCAGATCGATGTCGGCGAAGTGCAGGCCGGTGGTCGGCTCGTCCAGGATGTAGAGCGTGCGGCCGGTGTCGCGCTTGCTCAGTTCCAGCGCCAGCTTGACGCGCTGTGCCTCGCCGCCTGACAGCGTGGTGGCGCTCTGGCCGACACGGATGTAGCCCAGCCCGACATCGAGCAGCGTCTGCAGCTTGCGCGCGATGTTGGGTACCGCGCTGAAATGCGCATAGGCATCCTCGACGGTCAGATCGAGGACCTCGGTGATGTTCTTGCCGCGGTACAGCACCTCGAGCGTCTCGCGGTTGTAGCGCTTGCCGCCGCATACATCGCAGGCGACGTACACATCGGGCAGGAAGTGCATCTCGACCTTCAGCACGCCGTCGCCCTGGCAGGCCTCGCAGCGCCCGCCTCCTGCCGTCGAGCTGACGTTGAAGCTGAAGCGACCGGGCCCGTAGCCGCGCTCCTTCGCCGTGTTCATCTCGGCGAACAGCTCGCGGATCGGCGTGAACATGCCGGTGTAGGTGGCCGGGTTGCTGCGCGGCGTGCGACCGATCGGGGTCTGGTCGACGCTGATCACCTTGTCGAAGGCGTCGAGCCCGTCGATGCCGTCGTGCGGCTCGGCCTCGGCCTGGCTGTTGTAGAGCTTGCGCGCGACCGCTGCGTACAGCGTGTCGTTGACCAGCGTGCTCTTGCCCGAGCCCGACACGCCGGTCACGCAAGTGAACAGTCCCACAGGGATTTCGACGCTGACGTGCCTGAGGTTGTTGCCGCGCGCATTGGCAATGCGCAGCGTCTGGGGGTCCGCGCTGTCCGCCAGCCGGTGCCGCCGTGCGGGCACCGCGATGCGCAGGGCGTGCGCCAGGTAGCGGCCGGTCAGCGACTCGGGGTTGGCTGCCACCTCGGCGGGCGTGCCCTGCGCCATCACACGGCCGCCGTGCGCGCCGGCGCCCGGGCCCATGTCGATCACGTGGTCGGCGGCCCGGATCGCGTCCTCGTCGTGCTCGACCACCAGCACGCTGTTGCCGATGTCGCGCAGGTGGCGCAGGGTGCCGATCAGGCGATCGTTGTCACGCTGGTGCAAGCCGATGCTCGGCTCATCGAGCACGTACATCACGCCGGTCAGACCCGAGCCGATCTGGGATGCCAGCCGGATGCGCTGCGCCTCGCCCCCGCTCAGCGTGTCGGCGCTGCGGTCGAGACTCAGGTAGTTCAGTCCCACGTCGTTGAGAAACTTGAGCCGCGACCGGATCTCGCGAATCACCTTGTCGGCGATCTCGGCCTTGGCCCCTTTCAGCTGCAACCGGTCGAAATAGGTCTGGCAGTCGCGCAGCGTGGAGTGCTCGACACGGTAGATGGGTTCGCCGGGTTCGGCCGAGTCGCTGCCGGCTTCCTGCAGGAACACATGGCGTGCCTCGCGCCGCAACCGGCTGCCGTGGCATTCGGGGCAGGGTCTGGCGTTCTGGTAGCGCGCCAGATCTTCGCGAACCAGCGCCGAATCGGTCTCGCGATAACGGCGCTCTAGCGTCGGGATGATGCCCTCGAAAGGATGCTTGCGCTTCACGCTGCGCGACTTGGTGCTGCCGTCGCGACCCACACTGTCAGCGGCGTAGACGAACGCGATCTCTTCCTCGCCGGATCCATGCAGCAGCACCTGCCGGATCGCTTCGGGCAGCGTCTCGAAGGGCGCGTCGAGGTCGAAGCGGTAGTGGCTGGCCACCGATTCGAGCAGCGAGAAGGTGTAACTGTTGCGACGATCCCATCCCTTGATCGCGCCGCTGGCCAGGCTGAGGCCGGGGAATCCGACCACGCGCTGCGGATCGAAGACCGTGACATGCCCCAGGCCGTCGCAGGCGGGGCACGCGCCCACCGGCGAGTTGAACGAAAAGAGTCGCGGCTCCAGCTCGGCGATGGAGTAGCCACAGACCGGGCAGGCGAACTTGCTCGAGAACAGATGCTCGCGATCGTGATCCATCTCGAAGGCCATCGCACGCCCATCGGCGATGCGCAGTGCCGCCTCGAAGCTTTCGGCCAACCGTTGCTGCAGGCCGCTGTCCGCAGCGGCGCTCACCTTGACCCGATCGAGAACCACATCGATGTCGTGCTTCTCGTTCTTCTTCAGCCTGGGCAGGTCGGCCGATTCATAGGCAGTGCCATCGACGCGAAACCTCACATAGCCCTGCGCCTGCATGTCGGCGAACAGCTCCGCGAATTCACCCTTGCGGTCACGCACCACCGGCGCCAGCACCATGAGTCGCGTGCCCTCCGGCAGGGCCAGCGCCTGATCTACCATCTGGCTCACGCTCTGCGCCTGCAGCGCCATGCGGTGATCGGGACAGAACGGCGTGCCGGCACGGGCATACAGCAGGCGCAGGTAATCGTGGATCTCGGTCACGGTGCCGACCGTCGAGCGCGGGTTGTGCGAAGTCGCCTTCTGCTCGATGCTGATCGCGGGGCTCAGCCCTTCGATGATGTCGACATCGGGCTTGTCCATCAGCTGCAGGAACTGCCGCGCATAGGCGCTCAGACTCTCGACATACCGCCTCTGTCCCTCGGCATACAGCGTATCGAACGCCAGGCTCGATTTGCCCGACCCGCTCAAGCCGGTGATGACCACCAGGCGGTTGCGCGGAATGTCGAGGTCGATGTTCTTGAGGTTGTGGGTGCGCGCACCACGCACCCGGATCGAGTGCGCCTCCAGCGACGAGGAACGGCCCGCGGCCTGGGGCTGGGTGACCTGGGTCGGGCTCGGCGGTGGGGTGGGCATCGGCTGCAAAACGGGTAGCCAGCCATCATACGGGCCGACCTCCCGCGCAGAAGGGGCCACCCCCTCGCTGCGTCAGCCTTCAGTACCCGATGTTGAGGTACAGGCTGCCGTTGTAGATGTCTCGGGATCCGGTGCCGTGCTTGATCTCCGAGGACTGGTAGCGGACCAGATAGCTCAGGCTCGTCGAGCTGGTGATGCCCCAGGTCACCCCGGCATAGGCCTCGCCGATGAAGGTCTCGAGCTTGCTTCCGCCCAGCGTGTGATCGGAGTCGCGGAACTGCCCCTGGATCAGCGAGTTGTAGCCGCGCACGCGGGCCCCGACGCCGTACATCAGGTACAGGTCCCCCCCGTACTTCGAGCTCGGCGGCGCGTAGTACTCCGAGCGTTCGGGATAAAGCGACCACCATGGGGTCGAGAACCTGCCGAATCGGCCGGAAACCAGCAGAGCGCCCTCGGTGATGTAACCCAGGCTGCCTTCGACACCCCACTTGAGATCGGCGCGCTGTCCGAGCAGGTCACGGCTGTCGAGCGCCAGCGCCTGGCGCCGCACCGTGTACTTGAGCGTCGGCTCGCCGCCGTCGGAGATCTGGTGGTCGTAGCCGTTGGGCGTATCGCTGCCGATCAGCCGGTGAAAGCCTCGGTGCAGGTTCTTTCCGAGCCCGGTGCCCAGCAATCCGAGGGTGAACGCGGAGGACCACACCGGGTCGGCTTCGCCGGCGACGGTCATGCGGGTGCTCGTCAGCGAGAACAGACCGGCGTAGGGACGATCGTCGCGCACGACGTCGCGGGACTTCTTGTCCTTCGGCGTGTACGCCTGCGCGCCGAACTGCAGTGCCGCCTTCGACGTTGGCGCCGATCCAGGCATCCACAGGCCGTCGATGAACCCCAGGACCGGATCCAGCGACAACAGGAACTGCGCCGACGCCGGCCCGGACATCGTGAACAGGAAGCCGCCGGAGTAGTCGGCATCGCGGTGACTGAGCGCGAGCCAGTCGTTGTCCAGGCCGAAGGTCCATGAATTGGCGTCAGCGGACTGCGGAGCGCGCGCTGGCGTGGTCTGCGCGACAGCGCCAAGGCTCACGCACAGACCAGCCAGGAGCGCGCATGCGCATCGGATCGATGCCGAGGTGCGCTGCAAAACGGCAGCGGTCGTGCGGGTGTTTCTTGTTTTCATTGCTCGATGATGCCGCAGGGGCGCACATTCCGTTACCAGAACGGGACACGATAGGAACACCCCCAGGCCAGCGCAAGCCGGGATGACATCAATGGACATCCCGGGCCGTGGCCCGGCCGGGCACACTCTGCACATGCTCAGATGGCTTGGCTTTGCCCCGATCACGCGGTTGATTTCGCTCGTCGGGCGAAGCACTCCGGGTCGGTCGGCGAGGTACCGTCTTGTTGCGCTGGCCTTGCTGATCGCCTGTGGCGGCGCGACCACAGTCGCGCGGGCGGAGACCGCGAGCCCGACGACCGAAGGCACAGCCCCCGTCGTCGGATTCGATCGCGGCCTGCTCTGGCGCATCGACAAGGCGACGGCCCCGGGTCGGGGCCCGAACCCCAGTCACCTGTACGGCACGGTCCACATCGACGATCCACGGGCCACCGCGTTCAACGCGAACGTGCTTCGCGCGCTGGAACAGTCGCGCGTCTTCCTCCCCGAACTGCTGCCCGATGCGGCCAGCGCGCAGGCATTCAGCGCGGCCACGCGCGCCGCCCCGGGGCAGACGCTCGAGACATTGGCAGCTCCGGACGACTTCGAGCGCATCGCCGGGCGCCTGGGAACGCGCTACGGCGTGCCCCGATCCGTGGCCTCAAGGCTGAAGCCCTGGGCTGCCTACGTCTATCTGAGCCAACCGGCGAGGCCGATGGGCGAGATCGTCGACGCCGCACTGATCCGCCTGGCGCAGCAGCAGGGCCTGGCGGTGCGGCCACTGGAAACGGTGGCGCAGCAGATCGCGGCCATGGAGGCGGTCCCCGTCCCGTCGCAATTGGCGCTGGTGGCCGCACTGGCGCGCGATCACGACGCAGCCCTGGCCGAAGTCGACCAGCTCGTCGAGCTTTACCTCGCGCAAGACCTCGCCGGCATGCGCCGACTCGAAGAATCGGCCGTGCGCGACGACCCGACCCTGCGCCAGCCGATGGCGGATTTCATGGAACAGGTCCTCGAGCGCCGCAACGAACGCATGCTGGTCACGCTGCTGCCGCAGCTCGAAGCCGGTGGAGCCTTCGCAGCGATGGGTGCGCTGCACCTCACCGGGGAGCAGGGCCTGCTCGCCCGACTGGCGCGGGCGGGCTGGCGGGTTCAGCGAGTGGATTGAACCGCTGCATGCGCGGCACAGGCTCAGCGGTCGGATTCAGCCCGCCAGAACCCGCAGGATCTCGCGGCCGTAGGCGTCGAGCTTCTTCGCACCGACACCGCTGATCTCGCCGATGTCGTCCAGCGTCTGCGGGCAGGCGCGCGCCATCTCGGCGAGCGTCGCATCGTGAAACACGACATAGGCCGGCAGGTTGTGCTCCCGTGCCACTTCGGCGCGCCAGGCCTTCAGCGCAATGAAGCGCTCGGTGGCATCGGCATCCAGCGGAACCGGTGGCGCCTTGTCCTTCGAAGCCCCGCCGCGCGATGAACCCCTGCCGCGGCGACCCGATCCGCCCGCAGAGGCTGCACTCGCCTCCCGCAGCAGCAACTGCACCTCGCCGCGCAGCACATCGCGGGCGCTGCCGGTCAGTTCGAGCGTGTGGTACTCGCCCTCGGTGCGTAGGTAGCCCAGCGCGATCAGCTGGCGCAGCACCGCGCGCCACTGCCCCTCGGATACATCCGAGCCGATGCCGAAGGTCGAGAGCGACGCATGCCCGTGCTGCGTCACCTTGTCCGTCGACTTGCCGCGCAGCACGTCGATCAGATGCCCGGCACCGAAGCGCTGCCCGCCGTTCTGGTGGAAGCGGTAGATGCAGCTCAGCGCCTTGCGCGCCGCCTCGGTCGCGTTCCAGGTGACGGGCGGGCTCAGGCAGTTGTCGCAGGCGTTCTGCAGCCGTGTGCACGGCTGGCTGGGCTCGCCGAAATAGGCCAGCAAGCGCACGCGGCGGCAATCGTGCGTTTCGGCCAGCGCCAGCAGCGCCTCGAGCTTGCCGACCTGTCCTCGCTTGAACTCGTCGCCAGCCGGGCTGTCGTCGATCATCCGGCGCTGGTTCACCACATCGGCCAGGCCGTAGGCCATCCAGGCGTCCGCAGGCAGGCCGTCGCGGCCGGCGCGGCCGGTCTCCTGGTAGTAGCTCTCGATGTTCTTCGGCAGGTCGAGGTGAGCGACGAAGCGCACGTCGGGCTTGTCGATGCCCATGCCGAACGCGATGGTCGCCACCATCACCAGCCCCTCCTCGCGCAGGAAACGGTCCTGATGGCGGCGCCGCACATCGGCATCGAGCCCGGCGTGGTACGGCAGGGCAGTGATGCCTTCGCTGCTCAGCCACGCGGCCGTCTCGTCGACCTTCTTGCGCGACTGGCAGTAGACGATGCCCGCGTCGCCGTCGTGCTCGTCCTGGATGAAGCGCAGCAGTTGCGCACGTGCGTTGTCCTTCTCGACGATGCCGTAGCGGATGTTCGGCCGATCGAAGCTGCTGATGAAGACGCGCGCTTCCTCGAGCTGCAGGCGCTCGATGATGTCCGCCCGGGTCAGGTCGTCGGCTGTCGCGGTGAGCGCGATGCGCGGCACGCCGGGGTAACGCTCGTGCAGCACGTTCAGCGACAGGTAATCCTCGCGGAAGTCGTGGCCCCACTGGCTCACGCAGTGCGCCTCGTCGATCGCGAACAGGCTGAGCAGCCCGCGCTCGTGCAGCGAATCGAGTTGCGCGAGGAAGCGCGGTGTGGTGATGCGCTCGGGCGCCGCATACAGCAGCACCAGCCGCCCGCCCATCATCTCGCGCTCGATGCGCTGGGCGTCTTCCGACGTCAGGCTCGAATTCAGGTAGGCCGCATGCACGCCGGCCTCTTCCAGCGCGCCGACCTGGTCGTGCATCAGTGCGATCAGCGGGCTGACGACGATGGCGACGCCCTGCCCGGCGCGATGCCGCACGATGGCAGGCACCTGGTAGCACAGGCTCTTGCCACCGCCGGTGGGCATCAGCACCAGCGCGTCGCCGCCGGCGCACACGTGGTCGACTATCTGCGCCTGCGCACCGCGAAACGTGGTGTAGCCGAATACGGTCTGCAGAACCGACAGCGCGGCGCCACCATGGGCGGTGGGCGCATCGTGCGGGTCCGTCGAACCCTCGTGCAGCCTCGCGTCGATCACGTCAAATTCGGAGGTCATGGGGCGATCGCAGGCATGGTGCCGATGGTAAGCGGGCGCTCGGCTCCGCCCGGGTCAGCGCCGCGTGTCGGGTGGCTCCGTCGGCAACATCAGCAAGCCGGCAAGATCGACATACAGGGATCCGGCGATCCAGCGCGCCACGCCGCTGGCCAGCAGGGCGCTCGCCATCAGGCTGAGCACCATCGCATGGCCGGCGACCATCTCCATCACGATGATGAAGGCGGTGATCGGCCCCTGTGTCGCCGCCGCCAGGAAGCCGACCATGCCCAGCGCGATCAACGGGATCGCCGCCTCCGCCCCGACCCCGGTGACCAGCGCGATGTCGTGGCCCAGGCTCGCGCCGATCGCCAGCGACGGCGCGAAGATGCCGCCCGGCACGCCCGACCACACCGACAGCCAGGTGGCGCAGAACTTCAGCAGGGTGAAAACGCCCGGTGCCTCGCTCGAACCCTCCAGCAACGCACGCGTCGGTTCATACCCCGCCCCGGAGGTGGCGCCATTCGACGTGATGCCGATGACTGCCACCGCCAGCGCGCAGCCCGCGCCGAAACGCAGCGGATGCTGCGCCCGCCAGCGGCTGAAGCGATCCGGAAGGCCGCGCGCCGAGGCGACGACCAGCCGCGACAGCAGCCCGCCCGCGATGCCCGCGGACAACGCTACGAGCAGCCCCGGACCGAGCAACTCCAGGCCCAGGTGCTGCACCCGCAACTGCCCGAAGTGACTGACGTTGCCGAACACCGACACCGCGACCAGCCCGGCAAGCACGATGCTGATCAGCACGGTGGCGCTGTGCGTCGCCTGGCGCCGCCGAGACAGCTGCTCCAGTGCGAAGATCAACCCGCCGAGCGGCGTGTTGAAGGCCGCCGCGATGCCGGCCGCCGCACCGGCCACCATCAGGTCGTGGGCATCGATGCCGGCACGCGGCGACAGCCAGCGCTGCGCATGGAGCATCACGCCGGCGCCGACCTGCACCGTCGGCCCTTCGCGACCGACCGACAAGCCGGCCAGCAGACTGCCCGAGACCAGTCCGATCTTGTGCATCGCCAGCCGCAGCGAGACGAAGCGAGGGCGCCGTTCCTCGGGCAAGCGGTCGTCGAGCGCGGCGATCACCGCCGGGATGCCCGAACCCGCCGCACCGGGCACGAAACGCCGCGTCCACCACAGCACCGCGACCGCGACGGCTGGTGTCCACAGCAGGGTGAGCCAGGGCCCGAGTGCGCTCGCCAGCCCAACGTGCCGGAAGGCTTCGCTGGCGCGCTCGCCGAGCAGCGTGAAGCCAACGACGATGCAGCCGGTGAGCACCGCGTAGCCGAGCACCACGCCCCTATCGACCCACTGCCGGCCGGCCGCGAACTCGGCGCGCAACTTGTGCCAGACATCGGGCTGCGGATCGTGCATGGCTGCTACCTTAGCAGTGCCCGAGCTGCACTCAATCGGAGGCCCGGCCAACGCGGCTGCGTCGATAATCGTCGCGAAACCCTGTCACCGGAGCTCGCACCATGGCCTCGATCAATAAAGTCATCCTCATCGGCAACCTGGGTCGCGATCCCGAAGTGCGCTACACCCCGAACGGCAATGCGATCTGCAACATCAGCGTCGCCACCACCCGCAACTGGAAGGACAAGACCAGCGGCGACAAGGTCGAGGAAACCGAATGGCACCGCGTCGTCTTCTACGACCGTCTGGCCGAGATCGCCGGCGAGTACCTGAAGAAGGGGCGTCCGGTCTACGTCGAGGGCCGCCTGAAGACCCGCAAGTGGCAGGACAAGGAAGGCAAGGACGTCTACACGACCGAAGTGATTGCCGAGAACATGCAGCTGCTGGGCGGCCGTGAAGGCATGGGCGGGGGCGATGTGGGCGGGGATTCCGGCTACGACCGCGGTGACAACCGGGGAGAGGGCCGCAGTGATGCGCGCCCGGCCCAGGCAGCACGCAGCGCCCCGCCGAGCCGCCCGGCCCCCTCGAAGCCGGCTCCGAAGTCGTCGACCGGCTTCGACGACATGGACGACGACATTCCCTTCTGAGTCACCACACCGCCCGGCGACTGCACCACCGCCGCGCTGATTCAGCGCGCGCCGCTGCCCCTGTAGCGGTTCACGTCCGCGGCCGACACCTCACCGGCGCGGTTGCCCCAGCTGCCGCGCAGATGCGACAGCAGCAAGGCGATGTCGTCGTTGTTCAGGATCGGCGAGAACGGCGGCATGCCATAGGGCCGGGGGTTCCCGGCCGTCGACGGAGCGAATCCCCCTTCAAGCACGATGCGCACGAGATTCGCAGGGACCGCCATCGTCACCGCGCGGTTGCCAGCCAGCGGGGGATAGGCCCCGGCAATTCCGGCGCCCTGATCGCCATGACAGGCGGCACAGTGATCGGCGTACAGCGTCGCACCGCGTCCCGCCGCTGATGGCGGTGCAGATGCGGCCTGAGCCGCCGGCTCCGCCGCGTCGGCGTGCGTTGCTCCGAGCGTCTTCAGATAGGCAGCCATCGCGCCCAGATCGGCTTCGCTCAGGTGCTGGGTGCTGCGCAGCACGACCTCGCCCATCGGACCCGACGTGGTGACCAGCGCACCGGCTCGGTCCACCACACCGTTCTTCAGCAGCGCGACGATGTCGGTGGCGGACCAGCTTGCCACGCCGGCCTCGTGTGGATCGGTCAGCGACGGCGCATACCAGTTCTGGATCGGTATCAGGCCGCCGCCCAGGTCGAGCGGCCCCTCTGTCGCGCCGAGCGCGTTGCGCTTGGCGTGGCAGGCGTTGCAGTGGCCCAGTCCCTGGACGAGGTAGGCCCCGCGGTTCCAATCGGCCGATCGGGCCGCATCCGGCTCGAACACGCCCGGCTTGAAGTACAGCGCGCGCCAGACTGCCAGCGCGGCCTGCGTGTTGAACGGAAACCTCAGCTCGTGCGGCCTGGCGGCCCGCTGTACCGAGGGCAGGCTGCGCAGGTATGCGTACAGCGCGTCCGAATCGGCGCGGGTGACCAGCGTGGTGCTGGTGTAAGGGAATGCCGGCACCAGCAGGCGCCCGTCGGCCCCGCGGCCATGGTGCATGGCGCGCCAGAACTGGGGCGCCGACCAGTGCCCGAGACCGGTGTCGGGATCGGGGGTGAGGTTGGTGCTGTAGACCGTGCCGAACGGGGTGTCGATGGCGCGTCCACCTGAATAAGGCGCACCGCCGCGCGCCGTGTGGCACGCCTCGCAGTTGCCGGCGCGCGCCAGGTAGGCGCCCCGCGCCAGCGCATCGGGGTCTGACCCCGGACCAGGCACCTGTATCGAGGCGCTGTCGATTTCGGCACTCAGGTTGCCCTCGCCGCGCAAGTTGAGCGCAACAACCGTTGCCAGCAGTGCAGCCACAGCGGCGAATATCGCGGCCAGAAGCCGCCAGCCCAGGCGGCTCATCGCGACGCTCCGCTTGCTTCAACGGCATCCACACCCACGCCACCACAGGCCACCGGCAGCCTTTGGCCCGCAGGCCACGCGGCCAGCGGCTTGGCGCCGGGCGGCACCGGTTGCATGGCCAGCCACTGCGACACCGCGTGGATGTCGCTCAGACTCAGCTGCTTGGCCACATGCGCCATGCAATCGGGCGCCTGCGCACGCCGCTTGCCCGTGCGCCATGCACCGAGCTGCGCGTTCACGTAGTCACGTGGCAGTCCCAGCAGGCCCGGGATAGCCGGCGCAACACCCATCATCGCGTCGCCGTGGCACCGGGAACAGGCCGGCACCTGCGCTGCTGGATCGCCCTGGCGCACCAGCCGCTCTCCGCGCTCCAGTGTCGCGGCGCTGGCGGTCGCGGGCTGCGGTGGCGGATAAGTCAAGTCCAGCGAGGCGAAATGCGCCGCGATCTCCTGCAGGTAATCATCACTGAGCGGATCGACCAGTGAGGTCATCGGCCCGTAGCCGCGACGGCCATCCCGGAAATTGAGCAACTGGTGGAACAGGTAACCGGCAGGCTTGCCGGCCAGGCGAGGCATGTAACCGCCGGGTGAGGCGCGCCCCTGCTCGCCATGGCAGCCCGTGCAGGCCTGCAGCCGCTGAGCCAGCGTGTCCTCGAACGCCGGAGCGGCCGAAGCCCCAAACGACACCGACAGACACGCACCAAGAACGCACATCGCGGCGGCCACCCTGGTCTTGCAACCCCGCGCCAGGGTTCGAAAAACGGTCAATGTCGTGTGGTGCATGGCGGGAATCGGACGGGTTATCCCTGATTATCCGATGGAGGCCGGCTCCCCCTCCATCCACCACTCAGCGGAATCCGGCTGTGCTGCACGGTGATGGGGCGGAGCGAATGAGCAGCGCCCCAAAGCGGACCGCCCGCTCAGCCTGGGGCTCTTGGTCCCGGATCGACCCAGACGGCGACGTCTTCCTGCCCCGATGTCGCCAAACCCCGTGCCACCCCAGCACGGTCGGCTGCTGATCGGTTCTGGCTCATCTTCCACTTGCCCTTCAAGGCAGTGAGCTCGATCTCGATGCCGACGATCGCGCGTTGCGTCTCGGCGATGTAGTCCGCGGGCGCATCAGCCACCTTCCAGGGTCGCGCCTGCGCAGCCTCATGGATGTCTGTCAGGCCAGACACCAGCGCACGGACCCAGGCCGCATCGTCACGCACCCGCAGCCGGCCACGCGCCTCGACGAGGATGTAGTTCCAGGTCGGCACCACCTTGCCCGTCTCGGCCTTCGTCGCGTACCAGCCCGGCGAGATGTAGGCCTGCGGCCCCTGGAACACAACCAGCACCTCGATGTCGGCGCGCGTCTCTCGCCAAAGCGGATTGGCGCGGGCCACGTGGGCCACCAGAGTGCCATGGGCCCCCCGCGCCGGATCGAAGTGGAAAGGCAGCGCGTTGGCCTCGAGCTCCGGTGGCTCCCCGTGCCCCTGGGTCACGAGCAACCCGAGCGGATGACCCCGCATCAGATCGTGGAGCACCTCAAGGCGCGTCTCTTCGAAATGAGCGGGCAGGTACATGACGGGCGAGATCGGGAGGAGAAGAACGCACAGATTGCCACAGCCGCAACGGAGGCCTGCGGATCAAACAGGTCTTTCTCATCTGCGCCTCGGGCGCCCCGGGCCAGCTAGCAGACGCCGACTCGGACTGGAGCGGAAGTGAGAGGACCGACAGCAACGCAGGCAGCACCTTCAATCAGTGCGTGTCTGCCCGCGGCCCGCATCTCAGCGGTCGACCTGGACCTCGGCGATGACACCACCACCGAGGCACACCTCGCCGTCGTAGACCACGGCCGACTGCCCCGGTGTGACAGCCCACTGCGGTGCGGCAAAACGCAGCTCGAAGGCCTGCGGACCGGACTCGGGCCACGCCGGCGGTGCCAGCAGGCACGCGGCATCGGCCTGCCGGTAGCGCGTCTTGGCCGCCAGCGAACCGGCGGGAGGCGGGGAGCTGGCGGTCCAGCTTGCATCGTCGGCCACCAGTGCCGAGGACAGCAGCCACGGGTGGTCGTGCCCCTGCACCACATAGAGCGTGTTGGTGCCCATGTCCTTGCGGGCGGTGAACCAGGGTGCATGGTCACTGCCACCTCGCGCAGCACCGCGGGCCTTCAGCCCGCCGATCCCGATGCCCTTGCGCTGACCCAGCGTGTAGAAGCTCAGGCCGACGTGTTCGCCAATGATTCGGCCACGGTCGTCCTTGATCGGACCCGGCGTGTGAGCCAGGTAACGATTCAGGAATTCGCGGAACGGCCGCTCGCCGATGAAGCAGATGCCGGTGCTGTCCTTCTTCTTCGCGTTTGGCAGCCCGATCTCGGCTGCAATGCGCCGGACCTCGGTCTTGGGCAGCTCGCCGACCGGAAACAGCGTCTTCGAGAGCTGCGCCTGATTCAGGCGATGCAGGAAATAGCTCTGATCCTTCAGCGGGTCGAGCCCCTTGAGCAGCTGGAACAAGCCATCGACCTGGCGAACGCGCGCATAGTGACCGGTGGCGATGGCCTCCGCGCCCAGCCGCATCGCATGGTCGAGGAAGGCCTTGAACTTGATCTCGGCGTTGCACAGCACATCGGGATTCGGCGTGCGGCCGGCCTGATACTCGCGCAGGAAGTCCGCGAACACCCGGTCCCGGTAGTCGGCCGCGAAGTTGACGTGCTCGATCTCGATGCCCAGCACGTCGGCGACCGAGGCAGCGTCGAGGAAGTCCTGGCGTGACGAACAGTGCTCGCTGTCATCGTCATCCTCCCAGTTCTTCATGAAGATGCCGATCACTTCGTGTCCCTGCTGCTTGAGCAGGTGCGCACTGACTGCCGAATCGACGCCACCGCTCAGCCCGACGACGATGCGCTTGCGCACGGTCATGTCTTGATCGCCGGGCTGTACACGCTCGCCTCGGTGGAGATCAGCTCCAGCGGATGCCGCCGCCCGGCCACATGGTCCTCGATGCTCTGCAGCACCATGCTGCTGCGGTGGCGCGGGGTGCACTCGCGCAATTCCTCCAGCGTCATCCAGACCGTGCGCACGATGCCGTCATCGAGTGCCCTGCCGGGCATCGGCTCGCCGACGGTGCCGGCATAGGCAATGCGGAAGTAGGTGACATCCTCGCCCCGCGACGGTCGCTGGAAACGACCGAGGTAGACCCCGACGATCGACTGCGGCGTGAAAACGCAGGCGGTCTCCTCCAGCACCTCGCGGACCACGCCTTCCTGCGGGGATTCGGCCTGATCGAGGTGGCCGGCGGGGTTGTTCAGGCGCAGGCCTTCCGGCGTGTGCTCCTCGACCAGCAGGAATCGGCCATCACGCTCGATCACCGCCGCCACCGTCACATTGGGCTTCCATCGTTCATTCATGGAGCACGATGGTAGCGGCCGACGCTTTTTCAGGCGCCGGCCCGGGGGCGGCAAGATCGGCTCAACCCTAGGCGCTCTCCGGCTCGAGTTGTGTAAGCTGACATCGGTTAAAACGCTCACCCTCGCGCCCCCGCGCGCATCCCACGAGCCGGAGGAGGCTTCATGCTGATAGGGATCCCGCTCGAGACAGCGTCCGGCGAAACACGCGTGGCCGTGACGCCTGAAACCGCCAGGAAGCTGGCAGGCCAGGGCCACACGGTCCGCATCCAGGCCGGTGCCGGCGTGGCCGCCAGCGCCACCGACGAGGCCTACTCCGCCGCCGGTGCCGAGATCACCGACGCAGCCGGCGCGTTCGGCTGCGAGCTGGTACTGAAGGTCCGCGCACCGAGCGCGGCCGAACTGCCGATGCTGAAGGCGGGCTCGGCACTGGTGGGCATGCTGAATCCGTTCGATGGCGAGGGTCTGCAGCGCCTCGCCGCGGCCGGAGTGACCGGTTTCGCGCTGGAGGCTGCGCCGCGCACCACGCGTGCGCAGAGCATGGACGTCCTCAGCTCGCAGGCCAACATCGCCGGCTACAAGGCCGTGATGATCGCCGCCGACAAGTACCAGCGCTTCTTCCCGATGCTGATGACGGCGGCCGGCACGGTGAAGGCCGCGCGGGTGGTGATCCTGGGCGTCGGCGTAGCCGGCTTGCAGGCCATTGCGACCGCCAAGAGACTGGGCGCGGTGATCGAGGCCAGCGACGTGCGGCCGAGCGTCAAGGAGCAGGTCGAGTCGCTGGGCGCCAAGTTCATCGAGGTCTCGTACGACACCCCTGAAGAGAAGGAAGCGGCGGTGGGCGTCGGCGGTTACGCGAAGCCGATGCCGCAGAGCTGGCTTGACCGTCAGAAGATCGAGGTCGCCAAGCGGGTGGCGGCGGCCGACGTGGTCATCTCCACCGCGTTGATCCCGGGCCGCGCGGCACCGACGCTGGTGACCGAGGAGATGGTGAAGGCGATGAAGCCGGGCTCGGTGATCGTCGACATCGCCGCCGGCAAGGGGCCGAACGGCGTCGGCGGCAACTGCCC
>JAGNWJ010000013.1:19261-31707 GCA_017986065.1 Rhizobacter sp.
GCGGCGGCCTACAAGCCGAAGGTGCTGTTGCTCGACGAGTGCAACCGCGTCAAGGAAGTTCGCAAGTTCTGACATCGACCAGGAAACGACGCATGGACATCATCTCGCCCACGATCACCAACCTGATCATCTTCGTGCTCGCGATCTACGTCGGCTACCACGTCGTCTGGACCGTGACGCCCGCGCTGCACACGCCGCTGATGGCGGTCACCAACGCGATCTCGGCGATCGTGATCGTCGGCGCGATGCTGGCGGCCGCACTGACCGAGACCACGCTGGGCCAGACCATGGGGGTGCTGGCGGTGGCACTGGCCGCAGTCAACGTGTTCGGCGGCTTTCTGGTGACCCGCCGAATGCTCGAGATGTTCAAGAAGAAAGAGAAGAAAGCCGTCGCGCCGGAGACAGCCAAATGAGCCTGAACCTCGTCACGCTGCTCTATCTGGTTGCGAGCATCTGCTTCATCCAGGCGCTGAAGGGCCTGAGCCACCCGACCACCTCGATCCGCGGCAACCTGTTCGGCATGGTCGGCATGACGATCGC
This sequence comes from Rhizobacter sp., assembly GCA_017986065.1. Classification (GTDB taxonomy): domain Bacteria; phylum Pseudomonadota; class Gammaproteobacteria; order Burkholderiales; family Burkholderiaceae_C; genus PBB1. The sequence goes on from JAGNWJ010000013.1 coordinate 19,802, forward strand.
CGTGCTGACCACCGCGGCCCTGATCGTCAAGCTGGCCGGCGCCTCGACGGCTTCGGCTTCCACCGGAGGGCTGATCTACGTCATCGGTGCGCTGGTGGTCGGCGGCGCCGTCGGCGCCGTGATGGCCAAGCGCGTCGAGATGACCAAGATGCCCGAGCTGGTGGCCTTCATGCACAGCATGATCGGTCTGGCGGCCGTGTTCATCGCGGTCGCCGCGGTCGCCGAGCCGTACGCTTTCAACATCGTCGCCAAGGGCGAGCCGATTCCTACCGGCAACCGGCTCGAGCTGTTCCTGGGCGCGGCGATCGGCGCGATCACCTTCAGCGGCTCGGTCATCGCCTTCGGCAAGCTCAGCGGCAAGTACAAGTTCCGGCTGTTCCAGGGTGCTCCGGTGCAGTTCGCCGGCCAGCACAAGCTGAACCTGATCCTCGGACTGACCACCGTCGGTCTGGGGCTGCTGTTCATGTTCACCGGCAGCTGGACGGCGTTTTTCGCAATGCTGGCGCTGGCCTTCGTGATGGGCGTGCTGATCATCATTCCGATCGGCGGCGCAGACATGCCGGTGGTCGTCTCGATGCTCAACAGCTATTCGGGCTGGGCCGCCGCCGGCATCGGTTTCAGCCTCAACAACTCGATGCTGATCATCGCGGGCAGCCTGGTCGGCTCGTCGGGCGCGATCCTCAGCTACATCATGTGCAAGGCGATGAACCGGTCGTTCTTCAACGTGATCGGCGGCGGCTTCGGCGGAGAAGCGACATCGGCCGGTGGCGCGAAGGCAGAGGCCCGGCCGGTCAAGAGCGGCAGCGCCGACGACGCCGCCTTCGTGCTGGGCAACGCCGAGACGGTGGTGATCGTGCCGGGTTACGGCCTGGCCGTGGCGCGCGCCCAGCATGCGGTGAAGGAACTGGCGGCCAAGCTGACCGAGAAGGGCATCACCGTGAAGTACGCCATCCACCCGGTCGCCGGGCGGATGCCGGGCCACATGAACGTGCTGCTGGCCGAGGCCGAGGTGCCCTACGACCAGGTGTTCGAGATGGAGGACATCAACGGCGAGTTCGGCCAGGCCGACGTCGCGATCATCCTCGGCGCCAACGACGTGGTGAATCCGGCGGCCCACATCAAGGGCAGCCCGATCTACGGCATGCCGATCCTGGAGGCCTACAAGGCCAAGACCATCATCGTCAACAAGCGCTCGATGGCTGCCGGCTACGCCGGGCTCGACAACGAGCTGTTCTACATGGACAAGACGATGATGGTGTTCGGCGACGCCAAGAAGGTGGTCGAGGACATGGTCAAGGCCATCGAGTGATCTGGCCGGTCGTTTGCGGGCGTCCGAATGCGACCGGTATGAAGATTGCTGTGGCTGGAGATGCACCCATCTGCTGACCATGCCCCGACATTCCAGCCCATGGCTCGCCGCGCGGGCGTCGGGGCATATTCAGACACGGGAATGACTTCTCTGAGGCCGCCGCGATGACCAGCGCCCACAAGGAGTCGTCGACCCGCACCGCCGTCATCGCCGGCGCGGTCGACACGATGGTCTCGCTGGGTGCGCTGCTGGCGGCGCAATCGTCGGTGCTGCTGGCCGACTTCCTCAAGACCAGCCTCGAGTTCGTGGCGGTGATGCTCGCCTGGATGGCGATGCGCAGGCTCGCTCGGGGCGGCGGCGATGCCTACGAATACGGCATCGGCAAACTCGAGAACCTGTCGAGCCTGTTCGTTGCTGCACTGATGGCGCTGGTATTCCTGGTGATCGCCGTCAACGCAGTGCGTGGGCTGATTTCACCTTCCCATGTCGGCGGCATCGGGGTGATCATCAGCCTGGTGGCGCAGCTGGTCTACGGTGTCATCAACGGCTGGCTGTGGCGCCGCAGCCTCCTGGCTGCTCGAACCGAAGAATCCCCGCTGATGGAGTCGCAGGCCAAGCTGTTCTTCACCAAGCTGTTCGGCAACATCTTCATCTTCCTGTCACTGGCATTGAGCCTGGCGCTGGCCGATCAGGCGTGGTCGGTCTACATCGATCCGATCGCGTCGCTGGTGATCGCCGGCAGCATCCTGATGTCGGCGGTCGGAGTTTTCTCGAGCTCGGTCTACGACCTCCTCGATGGCACGCTCGAGGAAAAGGACAAGCTCGACATCATGCGCGAGCTGGTGCTGCACTTCCATCGCTACGACATGCTCTACGGCGTGCGTTCGAGGCGCGCGGGCAACCGGGTGTTCATCGACATCCATGTCGGGTTCGAGCCCGATCGACGCATCGGAGATGTCGAGCAGGACATCGCCGCGATCCGCGCGGGGGTGATGCGGCACTTCAAGAACGCCTGTGTCACGGTGGTGCTGGGTCCCGAAGACAAGAACCGTTCGGACGCCGCGCCCACCATCGCCGCCTGAGCCCGCATCAGGGCGCCGAGCTGGCGCCGCCGGCCGGTGCTGGCAAAGATCTGAAGCGCGCCGCCCCCTGTCGAATCCCCTGATGGTCGGGGACGCACGTTCCCCCAGAATGGTTCGTCTTTCCCGAAGTCGGAGCACCATGGAAAAGCCTTGGCTGAAGCATTACCCGCCTGGCGTGCCTGCACGGATCGACGTCGATGCATTTCCGTCGCTGGTGGCGATGCTCGATGACAGTTTCAGCAGGTTCCGCGATCGGGCCGCCTACCGCTTCATGGGCAAGTCGATCACGTTCGACGATGTCGACCAGGCATCGAAGGCGTTCGCGGCCTACCTGCAGGCGCAGGGCTTCGCGAAGGGCGACCGCATCGCGCTGATGATGCCGAATGTGCCGCAGTACCCGGTGGCCGTGGCCGGCGTGCTGCGCGCCGGCTGCGTGGTGGTCAACGTCAACCCGCTCTACACACCACGGGAGCTGGAACACCAGTTGAAGGACTCCGGCGCCACCTGCGTGGTGATCGTCGAGAACTTCGCGACCACGCTGCAGAAGGTGCTGCCGACGGTACCGATCAGGCGGGTCATCGTCACGTCGCTCGGCGACCTGCTGGGAGTCCCGAAGTCCTGGATAGTCAACTACGTCGTGCGCCATGTGAAGAAGCTGGTGCCCCCGTTCGAGCTGCCCGGCGCCGTGTCTTTCCGTGCCGCGCTGTCAGCAGGCCGGAACCTGCCGATGCAGCCTGTCGCCGTCGGGCCCGACGACATCGCGGTGCTGCAGTACACCGGCGGCACGACGGGCATCAGCAAGGGGGCAGTGCTCCTGCACCGCAATCTGGTCGCCAACGTCCTGCAGTCCGAAGCCTGGCACGGCCCGGCGCTGAAGAAGCTCCCGCCGGGCGAACAACTCGTGACCGTCTGCGCGTTGCCGATCTATCACATCTTCGGCTTCAACACGAACATGATGCTGGGGCTGCGCATGGGTGGCTGCAGCCTGCTGATCGTCAACCCGCGTGACCTGCCGGCCATGTTCAACGAACTGGCCGCGGAGCGCTTCCACAGCTTCCCCGCGGTCAGCACGCTGTTCAAGGCCATGGCGAGTCATCCGGATTTCGGCAAGGTCGACTGGAGCCGGCTCATCATCTCGGTCGGTGGAGGCATGGCAGTGCAAAGCGCCACGGCGCAGCTGTGGCTGCAGAAAACCGGCTGTCCGATCGTCGAAGGCTACGGCCTGTCGGAGACCTCGCCCACGGCGAGCTGCAACCCGATCGACAGCACCAGCTTCAACGGCACCATCGGGCTGCCGGTGTCCAACACCGAGATGAAGCTGCTCGATGATGCAGGTGAGGAGGTCGCCATGGGCAGCCCTGGCGAAATCGCCATTCGCGGCCCGCAGGTGATGGCCGGTTACTGGCAGCGCCCCGACGAAACCGCCAAGGTGATGACTCCCGACGGTTTCTTCCGATCGGGAGACATCGGTACGGTCGACGAGCGCGGCTACTTCAAGATCATCGATCGCAAGAAGGACATGATCCTCGTCAACGGCTTCAATGTGTATCCGAACGAGGTCGAGGAGGTGGTCTCGCAGTTGGCTGGCATTGCCGAGTGCGCAGCTGTGGGCCTGGCCGACGAGAAAGCCGGTGAAGTCGTGAGGCTGGTGATCGTGCGCAGCGATCCGCAACTCACCGAAGGTGCGGTGCAGGCCCACTGCGAAGCCCTGCTCGCAGGCTACAAGCGGCCCCGGGTCATCGAATTCCGCGCCGATCTGCCCAAGACCAACGTCGGCAAGATCCTGCGCCGAGAATTGCGGGATCGCCGTTGATGTCCGGCTGCCCGCTTTGCGCCTCCGCCCATGGCTCCTCGATTCTTCGTCCCGCCGCCGCTGCGCGCGGGTGATGTCCGCGCCCTGCCGCCCGGCCCGACACGCCACGTGCAGGTGTTGCGCCTGCAGCCCGGTGACGACATCACGCTGTTCGATGGCGGCGGCGGCGAGTGGCGCGCCCGCATCGATCGCATCGGCAGAAGCGACGTCTCGGCGCGCCTGATCGAACACGTCGAGACGAGCCTGGAGCTGCCATTCGACGTCACGCTCGCCCTGGGCATGCCGGCCAACGACCGGATGGACAGCGTCGTCGAGAAGGCCACCGAGCTCGGCGTCGCAGGCATCCAGCCGCTGGTGTGCGAGCGCTCGGTGCTGAGGCTGACGGGCGAGCGCGCCGACAAGAAGGTGGCGCACTGGCAGGCTGTCGCAGCTTCTGCCAGCGAGCAGTGCGGACGCACCCGGGTGCCCACGGTGCATCCGGTACGCACGCTGCCGCAGTGGCTCGCCAGCCTGACGTCGGACGCCACGGATCGTCGGCTGGTGCTGAGCCTGCACGAAACCCGCCCGTGGAGTGTGGTCGCTGCTCAGGATCAGCGCCTGCTGTTCCTGAGCGGTCCCGAGGGCGGCTTGTCGGAGGCCGAGGAACAGGTAGCGATGCAGGCGGGATTCGAGCCAACATCGCTCGGGCCGCGCGTGCTGCGTGCCGACACCGCTCCAATCGCCGTGCTGGCTGCACTGGCCCTGCAGTTCACGCCAAACTGAAGGCGCTCGGCCGGTCGGTTGTCTTGTCGGCAGCCCCAGGGCGAAACGGCCGGCCAGCTGTCCGAGTTGCTGCCGCAGGTGGTGGACCGGATGACGCCGAACGGCCGGTTGCTTCAAGGCGGTTTCAACGAAGACGACATTGCCGGATTCGAAGGTCTCGGCAACCTCCTCTCCTCGGGCGCTTCTCGAAATCCTGAGCCTCGGCGAGCCCGGCCAGATTCAGCGCAGCGCAGCGTCGCCGCGCATGGTGCCGGCCACCAGGTCGAAGCGGAACAGGCGGCACTCGATCGGGCCGTTCCACATCGGCGTGCGGCGTGATTCCTTCAGTCGCATCGAGCCGGGCAGCTTCATGTCTGGACTCAGGACGTATGCCGTCCAGCCGGCGGGATGCCGCGTGTAGGCGCGCTTCCAGTGGGCGCTCAGGCGAGCGAAGAAGTCGTCTGGCAGTTCCTTGTTGCCGGGCCCATCGGCAGGCATTGCACCACGCGCCGCCTTGCCAGCGACCTCGATGCGTTCGCCATACGGCGGATTCAGCATCAACGTGCCAGGCAGGTCGTCGGGCAGATCGGGCGCCGGCCGCTCCAGCGCATCACCCCCGTTGAAGGTGATGGCCGCCTCGACGCCGGCGCGCTGCGCATTGCGACGTGCGAAATCAACCATGCGGAAAGACACGTCGCTGGCGTGGATCGGCACCGCCGACGCATGGATGCGCGACTGCGCGTGGCTGCGCAGCCGCTGCAACTCCGCACGCATCTCGGGCGTCGCGAACGGCAGCAAGCGCTCGAACGCGAAGCGGCGCTTCAGCCCCGGCGCGATGCCGCAGGCGATCTGCGCGGCCTCGATCGCGATGGTCCCCGAACCGCAGCAGGGGTCGTGCAGCGCGCCGCCCGCGTCGGGCCGGCCCTGCCATCCGGCAGCAGCGAGCATCGCCGCGGCCAGCGTTTCCTTGAGCGGCGCATCGCCCTTGTCCTCGCGCCAGCCGCGCTTGAACAGCGGCTCGCCCGACGTGTCGACATACAGCGCGGCGCGCTCCTCGCCGAGGTGCAGCACCAGAGCCAGGTCGGGGTTGCGGACATCGACGCTAGGCCGTTCGCCGGTGCCATCGCGCAGCCGGTCGCACACGGCATCCTTGATGCGCAGCGCAGCGAAATTGAGACTGCGCAACGGGCTTCGATGCGCTGTGGTGTCGACGCGCAGCGTGTGCTCGGGCGTGATCCACTGCATCCAGTCGACGCTGGCAGCCAGGTCGTACAAGGCCTGCTCGTCGCGGTACGGACCTTCGGCGACCTCGACCAGCACTCGCTGTGCGAGTCGGGATTCGAGGTTGAGCACCATCACTTCATGCGGGCCACCGTCGAGTGCGACTCCGCCACGCAACGTGTGCACTGCCGTGTCAGGCAGCACGCGCTGCACCTCGGTGGCCAGGAGGGCCTCGACGCCAGCGGCGCAAGGCAGGAAAAAAGGAGCGGACATGCGCGGAATTACATCGTCTTGCGCAGGTTGGCCGGAGCAATCCTCAACGCTTCGCGATATTTCGCCACCGTTCGGCGCGCGACCTGGATGCCCTGTTCCTCGAGCATCTTGCTGAGCTGGCTGTCGGACAACGGCTTCAGCACGTTCTCGGCCGCCACCAGCTGCTTGATCAATGCACGCACCGCGGTACTCGACGCGTTGCCACCTGCGTCGGTGTTCAGCGAAGAGCCGAAGAAATACTTCAGCTCGAACGTGCCGAACACCGTGGCCATGTACTTGGCGGTGGTCACGCGCGAGATGGTCGACTCGTGCAAACCCAGCTCGTCGGCGATCTCGCGCAGGACCAGCGGCTTCATCGCGATCTCGCCATGGGTGAAGAAGTTCTTCTGGCGCTCGACGATGGCCTGCGACACGCGCTGGATGGTGTCGAAGCGCTGCTGGATGTTCTTCATGAACCAGCGCGCCTCCTGCAGGCGCGAACTGAGCCCGGCGTGACTGCCGTTGGCATTCGCCGCACCCCGCCCCTGACGGATCGCCTGGGCATACAGGTCGTTGATGCGCAGCTTGGGCATCACGTCCGGGTTCAGCACGACCTTCCAGTTGCGGCCCGACTTCTGCACGATCACGTCCGGCACGATGATGTTGGCCTCCGCACGCGCAAAAGGCCGTCCGGGCTTGGGCTCGAGCGCGGTGATGAGCGACTGCGCCTCCTTGACCAGGTCCTCGTCGGCGCCTGTCACGGCCATCAGTTTCTTCAGGTCTCGACGAGCCAGTAACTCGAGGTGCTGCTTGCAGATCATGATCGCGATCATCTGAGCCTCGCTGCGCGGCAGCAGCCGTAATTGCAGGGTCAGGCATTCAGGCAGGTCGCGCGCGCCGACACCGATCGGTTCCATGTTCTGCAACCATTTCAGCGCGCAGCTCAAGCGCTCCATCACCTCCTCGAGGCGGTCTTCATCGTCGCCAGCCAGCGACGCAGCGATCTCCTCCAGGCTGTCAGCCAGGTAGCCATCGCCGTCCAGCGATTCGATCAGCACCTCGACCGCCGCCGCATCCTCGGGCGACAGGCGCATTCCGAGCAATTGGGTACGCAGATGATCCTGCAGGCTGGCCGGTGTCGGGTTGCGGTCCTGCGGATCGAAGTCCTCTCCGTCGCTGCCTGTCCCAGCCTTGCCGGGCGTCTCGCGGATGCCGTCGAAGTCTTCACGCTCGGTGCCGTTCTCCCAGTCGTCGCGCTCGGTGGTGCCGAACTCGGCCGCATCGACTCCCGGGGCGTCGTCACCGCCCTCGTTGCTCGACTCAGACGGTGTGTCGGCACGTTCGGTCTCGCGCTCGGCCACCCGTTCGGTCGGCGTCGAACGCTCGACCATCGGCTCAAATGCGGGCAGGCCTTCGTCCTCGGTTTCGAGGAACGGGTTCTGATCGAGCATCTGCTCGACTTCCTGATGCAGTTCCAGCGTGGACAACTGCAGCAGTCGGATCGACTGCTGCAACTGCGGCGTCAGCGCCAGATGCTGCGACAGCCGTACCTGTAACGACGGCTTCATTGGGCAGCAAGCGGAGCGAAGCCTCCGCCATCAAACCACGCCCGTGGCACGGGTTTCCCGGGCCACCAGGCGGCGCCCCCTGGGGGCAGGAGTGAAACGACTGGGGGGCCCACGATCACATCCGGAAGTTTTCGCCGAGATAGACCTTGCGCACGTCGGGGTTGTCGACGATCTCGGACGAGGTGCCTTCGGCCAGCACCCGCCCTTCGCTGATGATGTAGGCGCGATCGCAGATACCCAGCGTTTCGCGCACGTTGTGGTCGGTGATCAGCACACCGATTCCACGGGTCTTCAGGAAACCGATGATTCGCTGGATCTCGATCACCGCGATCGGGTCAACGCCGGCGAATGGTTCGTCGAGCAGGATGAAGCGCGGCTGAGTGGCAAGGGCGCGCGCGATTTCGACGCGCCGACGCTCACCTCCGGACAGCGCCAGAGCCGGCGAATCGCGCAGCTTCTCGATGCCCAGGTCGCGCAGCAATCCTTCGAGCAATTCGTCGATCACCGCCGGTCTCAACGTCTTGCCGTTGGCGTCGAGTTGAAGTTCGAGCACGGCACGGATGTTTTCCTCGACATTCAGCTTGCGAAAGATAGAGGCTTCCTGCGGCAGGTAGGACAGGCCGAGGCGTGACCGCTTGTGGATGGGCAGACGCTCCACGCGTTGCCCCTCGATGGTGATCTCGCCGGCATCGGCAGGCACCAGACCCACGATCATGTAGAAACTGGTCGTCTTGCCGGCTCCGTTGGGCCCGAGCAGCCCGATGACCTCGCCCGCATCCACCGAAAGGTGCACGTCCTTGACGACCTTGCGTGCGCCATAGCTCTTCTGCAGCCCGGTCGCACTCAGGCGGTGAACCGCAGGCCGAGACTCTGCCGCGGCTGTGTTCAACGCTTGCTGCCCAGCGCCGTGCTGGGCTTCAGGGTGACGCCCCCGGCTGACGACGCCGCTTCGGCAGCGGGCGTGACTTCACGCGGCGTGAGCACGGCGCGTACCCGGCCGCTCGGGTTGGTGGGCGTGGCAGCCGCGGCCCCACCCACCACGCTGAACACTTCGGCCGTGTTGTCGTAGACGATCACGCTGCCTGCGGTTTCATCGGCCAGCGTCGAACCGCGGAAACGCCGGATCACCGCACGATTGACGAAGCGGATGGTGTCGGCCTTGCCGTCATATTCGATCCGCTCGCCTTCGCCTTCGATGTACTCGTCGAGTCCTTCCCGCTTCTGCCGGAAGACGGCCCGCTTGTCCGCATCTGCCGTGGCAACGCCGTACTGCGCGCCATCGGGTGTCTGACGCACCTCGATCTTGGCAGCGCGCATCGACATCGTGCCCTTGGTCACCACCACGTTTCCAGTGAAGGTGCCCATCTGCTTGGCGTCGTCGTATCGACCGTTGTCCGCTTCGATGTTCAGCGGCTTGGACTTGTCAGCCTTCTCGGCATGAGCGAACGGCGCGCCGATCGCGGCAACCGCGACCACGACGATCAACCGCAAGCGAGTCGACCAGGGAAGAGGTGAAGCGGATGTGAGTGGGTTCATGGGGCACGATTCTTGCAGGAAATTCTATCCCACAAGATCGTGTCGCGCCGACTGGCCATCATCTATTTCGTGCGCTTTCACCAACACTCGCAGCGAAAGACCTTGCCTGCCAGTCGACCCTTCAGGTGTTCTTGCGAACCCGATTCAGCAGGTAGTCTGCCACGGCCAGGGACCGCTCACCGGATCCTGCCATCGAACCCGAGGTGTAGTAGCGCCCCTGGATGCCGATCGCTGGAACGCCGTCGATACGGTACGCCTCTGCCAGCTGTTTCGCCTGACGGGCCTTGGTCTGCACCGAGAAGGAGTTGTAGACCTCCGAGAATTTAGCGCCGTCGACTCCGTTCTTGTTCATGAACTCCACGAGTTCCGGCAGTTTGTCCAAGCGGGCGCGATCCAGGTGCACCGCGTTGAACACCTTGCGGTGCAACGTGTCCACCAGGCCCATCGTCTCGATCGCGAAGAAGAGCCGCTGGTGCGTCGTGAAGGGCTCCTCGCGAAACGCCACGGGAATGCGGCGAAACGCCACGTCGGCCGGCAACTTCTTCTGCCATGCCTCGAGAGCGGGTTCGAACGCGTTGCAGTGCGGACAGCCGTACCAGAAGAACTCCACCACTTCGATCTTGCCGCCACCCGGAACCGCCTGCGGCTGGCTCAGCTTCACGTAGTGCTGCCCTTCGACGAAATCGCCCTGAGCGTGCGCGCTGAAGACAGCGGATCCCACCGTGGCACCGGCCACCGTGGCCAGCAGTTGCGTTGAAAACTCGCGTCGCTTCATGATTCTCGATTCCTTCGTCGTGACCCACTGCAGCGGTCGGTACCCGCCCCGCAAATATGCCCCGCAAACCGAACTGAGGGCGGCCGCCACCAAAAGTTCAGGCCCGTCAAACCCAGTTCACCCATCGTGTCGCGCATCAGCGCTCATTTTGGGGCGCGTACCAGCACGGCTTCGAACCCACCGGCAAGCAGCTTCTCCTTGGTGCTGTCCGCCTCGACCTTCTCCTCGAACGGGCCCAGACGCACCCGGTGCACCGTGCGTCCTGACTGTTCGCGCTCGGTGACCCGCGCCGAATAACCCAGCAGTGCCAGTTTGCCGCGCTGCGATTCGGCATCCTCTGCGCTGGCATAGGCACCCGTCTGCACGAAGTAGCTGAACGCTTCGTCGGCCGATCCGGTGGACACGGGCGTCGACGCCTTGCCTGCAGGCTCCGGACCCGATGTCGCACGGTCGGCCAGGATGCTGGCCGGATCGCGGCCGCTTCCTGCCGGGGGCGCTCCACTGGCCGGGGCAGAAGCTGCGGCGACAGAGGATGCCGGCCTCGCCGGGTTCTTCCCGGCCAGAGGGGCATTCGGATCCCAGTTCTTGTTCTTCTCGCGCTCGGCTGCGTCCTGCTCTTCCGTGCGCTGGGGCACCTTGTCGAGGAAGGGCACCGGGACCTTGGTCACGTACAGGGCGACACCCAGCGACAGCGCCAGTCCGATCAGCAAGCCGACGATGACACCGACGAAGAACCCGCCCCGCTGAAGGGACAGGCTGTGACGGGGACGTGCGCGAGTTCGCATGGCAGGGCTCACATTTTCTCGGGCGCGCTGACTCCCAGCACGGTCAGGGCATTGCGGATCACCTGACGCGTGGCACTGAGCAGCGCGAGGCGCGCCTGGGTCAATGCCGCATCGTCATCGACGAGGAATCGCTCCGCGCCGTAATAGCTGTGAAACGCGCTGGCGACATCGCGGAGGTAGAAGGTCACGTCGTGCGGCGCCAGACTCTCCGCAGCGCTGGTCAGCATGGCCGGATAGTCGGCCAGCTTGAGCATCAGTGCGGTTTCGGTCGGCGCGGTCAGCACGGACAGGTCGGCACGCCCGATAGCGTCCGGATCGCCGCCCTTGTCGACGTATTGCTGGATCACGGAGCAGATGCGCGCGTGCGCGTACTGCACGTAGAAGACGGGGTTCTCGTCGTTCTGCTTGAGCGCCAGATCGACGTCGAAGGTGAATTCGGTATCGGCCTTGCGACTGATCAGGAAGAAGCGCACGGCATCACGACTGGTCCAGTCGATCAGATCGCGCAGCGTCACGTACGAGCCGGCGCGCTTGGAGATCTTGACCTCCTCGCCGCCCTTCATCACCGTGACCATCTTGTGCAGCACGTAGTCGGGGTAGCCGGGCGCGATGCCGACCCCCGCCGCCTGCAGCCCCGCGCGCACGCGGGCGATGGTGCCGTGGTGGTCGCCGCCCTGGATGTTGATGGCCTTGGTGTAGCCACGCTGGAACTTGCTGATGTGGTACGCCACGTCCGGCACGAAGTAGGTGTACTGGGCTTCGCCATCCGCCGAGGCTCCGGGGGCCGGCGACTTGCGCATCACGCGGTCCTTGTCATCGCCGTA
>JAGNWJ010000013.1:31807-40458 GCA_017986065.1 Rhizobacter sp.
ACCACGGCCTGCCTGGCCGAGGCGCGCAGCCGCAGGTTGATGAACCCGGGCCCGGCGATCTCGAAGGATTCGACATGGCGCTGCACAGCCGGCTGACGTTCGAGCGCGGCGATCAGCGCCTGCGCCACCTCGCGGGGATTCTTCTTCAGCGGTTTGGCCAGCTGCATCGCCGAGGTGCATGCCAGGTCACCGTGCGCGGCCAGCTTCGGCGACTCGAAAGCGGCCTTCAGGGGACTCGCCGGACTGACTTCCTCGATCGCTGAGGCGAGTGCCTTCAACAGGTCTTGTTTCGCTTCAATCATCGAACGATTCTACGTTTCGGTCCTTTTTCGATCGGCGCGCTGCCTGCGCATCGGTTTGAGGGGTGTTTGGACGCTTGTTCACCGCAATCGACCGGCTGTCACTGGGAGACCATCGGAGGACGCGGCGCTGCAGGCGCGGCGTTGCCGCCTTTCACTTCTGCCGACGCCCATGGCCCCTACCGAAACCGCCAGCCGACCGACGGACAGCACGGTCGACATCACGACCGATTCCGCACCGACTCGGCCGCGGGTGGTGCTCGACCCGATCAAGTCGATGCCCGAGCAGATCGGCAAGTACCCGGTGCTGCGCAAGCTCGGAGAAGGCGCCACCAGCGAGGTCTACCTGTGTCGCGACGAGTTCCAGGGCAGGGATGTCGCGATCAAGCGCGTCCGCGCCGCTTCCACGTCCGACGCAGTGGCCAATCGCTACAGCGAGCGGTTCTTCGCCGCCGAGGCCGCACTGGTCGGCAGGCTCCAGCATCCCAACGTCGTCAAGATCTATGACGCGGTGTCCGACGCATCGAGCCAGTACCTGGTGATGGAGTACGTGGCTGGCACGACGCTGCGGCCGTACTGCCGAGCCGACCAGCTGCTTCCGCTCGAGCTGATCGTTGAAATCGGCTTCAAGTGCGCGATGGCACTCGGCTACGTCTACCGGCAGGGATTGATCCACCGCGACGTGAAGCCGGCCAACGTGTTGACCGTGCTGACCAACGGAGCGATCACCGACGTGAAGATATCGGACTTCGGCAGTGTGCTGAATCTCGATTCGGACGTGACCCAGGTCTACCGTGTGGGGTCGCTGGCCTACATGTCCCCCGAGCAGCTCGACGGCAGCTCGCTGGACTGCAGAGCGGACATGTATTCGCTGGGCGCGGTGCTTTACCACCTGATCGCCGGGCGACCACCGTTCGACGCGCAGATCCAGTCGGCCATGATGCATCAGATCTACCACGCGACACCGGCCTCTCTGGTCGGCATGCGCGATGGCGTGGGTGTCGCCGTGGACAGCGTGATCCAGCGCGCGCTCGCCAAGCACCCGCAGGACCGCTATCCCGACTGGGATGCGTTCGCCCAGGCGCTGTCGGGCCTGATTTCCAACCAGGAGGTACCGCGTGGGCAGTTGCAGGGCGTGCTCGACTCCGAACGCTTCAACATGTTGCGCAAGCTGGAATTCTTCGCGAGCTTCGGCGACGTTGAACTGTGGGAAGTAGTGCACCGCGCGAAATGGCAGCGCTTTCCGGTGGGACACGCGCTGTACCGCAAGGGTGAAGAAGGGCGCACCTTCCACATCATCGCGCAGGGGGAGCTCGAGGTGTTCCGCGAAGGCAACAAGGTCGCGGTGCTGGGAGCGGGCACGTCGGTCGGAGAGATGGCCTATCTGGCGCCGAGCCCCGATCTGCGTCGCCACAGCACCGACGTGCTGATCAGCGAGCAGGCGACGACCATCTCCTTCGTTCCCGAAACGCTGGCGCAGGTCAGCCCGAACTGCCGGCACCTGTTCGACGACGCGTTCATCCGCGTGCTGGTGCGCCGACTGCACGCAGCGCATGAGGCCCTGGCGCACCCTCGACGCATCCTTTGATCCTCGGGAGTTCGCGCCGGCGGCCTGCGCCGCTGTCGTGTGCACCGCCAGCCCGGCTGGCGCGTTGTGTCGGCTGCTGCCGCGGCCACGCATCGTTCAGAAGCGGTTCAGCGTTGTTTCACAACTCCACCACCCCACGAGGACGTTCCATGAAAAACCTGATGATCGCGCTGATCGTGTGCACCGCCGCCCTGTCCGGCACGGCCTACGCCAACAGCCACAAGGAAGCCCCCGAAATGGCGGCCGCAGCCAGCGCGCCCGAGATGGGCAAGCAGCAAAGCAAGATGACCACCTGCAACAAGGATGCGGGCGAGATGAAGGGCGACGAGCGCAAGGCGTTCATGAAGAAGTGCCTTTCCGCCAAGAAGCCGACGCAGCAGGAGAAGATGAAGACCTGCAACGCCGAAGCCAAGGGCAAGACCGGCGAGGAGCGCAAGGACTTCATGAAGAGCTGCCTGAGTTCCTGAGCCGCGCGTCGGGGCAGCCGTCACCCCTGGGGGCTGGCTGCCCTCCAGTAGGTCGCATCGCCGTAGGTGTGCTTCAGGAAATCGATCCACAGACGAACCCGCAGCGGCAGGTGCTTGCGCTGAGGGAACACCGCATAGATGCCATTGGGCGGGGATGCGAACTCGTCGAGCACGCTGACCAGCCGGCCGCTCGCCACGTCCTGCTCGACCTCCCACATCGAGCGCCAGGCGATGCCCAGACCGGCCAGACACCACTCGTGCAGCACCTGACCATCGCTGCAATCGACCCTGCCACTCGGTCTCAGGTGGGTTGTCACCCCCTCCAGCGTGAACGCCCAGCCGCGGGGCTGGCTGGCGTCGCTGCTGAAGGTCAGGCATTCGTGCTGATACAGATCGCTGGGCTGCGTCGGGATGCCCGCGCGCTGCAGGTAGGCCGGTGAAGCCACGCACAGCCGGCGGTTGTCGGCCAGCCGCACGCTGACCAGGCTGCTGTCGGGCAGGTCACCCACCCGCACCGCGCAGTCGACGCCTTCGTTGACGATGTCGACGATGCGGTCGCTGAGGCTCAGGGAGACGTTCACATCCGGATGCAGTCCGATGAAGCGCGGCACCAGCGTCGCCACATGCCGACGCCCGAACCCCGCCGGCGCCGTCACCCGGATGTACCCGCTGGCCTTGACGCCACCGGCACTGACGCTCGCTTCGGCATTGTTGAGGTCGGCCAGCAGGCGCTGGCAGTCTTCGAGGAAAGCGCTTCCTTCGTGCGTCAGCGTGATCCGTCGCGTGGTGCGCACCATCAGTTTCACGCCCAGCCGGCTTTCCAGCGCATCGATGCGCCGCCCGATGACGGCCGGCGCGACCCCTTCGACCAGCGCGGCCGCGGTCAGGCTGCCCTTGGTTGCCACCTGCGTGAACGACTCGATCTGCTTCAGCTTGTCCACCGTCAGCTCCTCCAGTCCCGCCAGATTACCAACCAAAAAGTCATGAATGCATTGTCTTATCAGGGATTAATCGCGGAATAGGTCTGGAATAAAGTTTCCGAATGTCCGCTCCAGCACTCCGCCCGCGCCCGCTAGCCGTGCTGTTCGATGCCTACGGCACGCTGTTCGACGTCTACAGCGTCGCCACGTTGGCAGAGCAGCTCTTTCCCGGGCAAGGTGAGCGTCTGGCCACGCTGTGGCGCGACAAGCAGATCGAGTACACCCGGCTGACCTCGATGAGCAGCTCCAGGGGCGAGCATTACCGGCCGTTCTGGGAGCTGACGCGGGCCGGCCTGAAGTACGCCACGGCGCGCCTGGGGCTGGCGCTCGACACCGCGACCGAGGAGCGGCTGATGAACGAATACCGGCACCTCGGCGCGTTTCCCGAGAACCATGAGGTGCTGACCGCGCTGAAGTCGCGCGGCATCCCGGCCGGCGTCCTGAGCAACGGCGACCCCGACATGCTGGGCGTCGCCGTCAAGAGCGCGGGCTTCGCGGCGTTGCTGTCGCCGGTGCTCAGCGCGCATCCGCTGCGCAAGTACAAGACCGACCCGGCCGTCTACGCGCTGGGTACGCAGGCGTTCGAGTTGCCGGCCAAGGACATCCTGTTTGTCTCCAGCAACGGCTGGGACGCGATGGGTGCCAGTTGGTACGGCTACACCACGCTGTGGGTGAACCGCGCAGGAATGCCGCCCGAAACCCTGGGCCCCGAACCGACGCGCACCGGCACCAGCCTGCGCGACGTCCTGAGATTCTTTGAACCCTGATGGAGAACACCATGAGTCAAACCTCGTCATCTGCGGCAGGCACGCTGTCGCTGCCCGCCGGCATGCAGATCAACGCACCGATCCTGCCTGGATTCGAGTCGATACTGACCCTGCCCGCGCTCGAACTGGTTGCCAAGCTGCACCGCAGCTTCGAGCCGACTCGCCAGAAGCTGCTGGCCGCTCGCGTGGTCCGGGCGCAGCGTCTGGATGCCGGCGAGCGCCCCGATTTCCTCGCTGAAACGAAGCACATCCGTGAGGGCGACTGGAAGATCGCTGCGCTGCCGACCGCACTGCACCGCCGTCGTGTGGAAATCACTGGTCCGGTCGACGCCAAGATGGTCATCAACGCCTTCAACTCGGGCGCCGACAGCTACATGACCGACTTCGAGGACAGCAACTCGCCGCTGTGGACGAACCAGATCCAGGGCCAGATCAACTTGGGCCAGGCAATCCGCCGCACGCTGACGCTCGACGCGAACGGCAAGCACTACAAGCTGAACGACCAGATCGCGACCCTGCAGGTTCGTCCGCGCGGCTGGCACCTCGACGAGAAGCACGTGCTGGTCGATGGCCAGCGTGTCCATGGCGGCATCTTCGATTTCGCGCTGTTCATGTTCCACAACGCGAAGGAGCTGCTGGCACGCGGCGCCGGTCCGTACTTCTATCTGCCGAAGATGGAGAGCCATCTCGAGGCGCGCCTGTGGAACGACGTGTTCGTGATGACGCAGAAGGAACTGGGGCTGCCGCAGGGAACGATCAAGGCCACCGTGCTGATCGAGACCATCCTCGCCGCCTTCGAGATGGAAGAGATCCTCTACGAACTGCGCGAGCACAGCGCCGGCCTGAACGCCGGGCGCTGGGACTACATCTTCAGCTGCATCAAGAAGTTCAAGCTCGACCGCGATTTCTGCCTGGCCGACCGCGCCAAGGTCACGATGACCGCGCCGTTCATGCGCGCCTATGCGCTGCTGCTGCTGAAGACCTGCCACAAGCGCGGGGCCCCGGCGATCGGCGGCATGAGCGCGCTGATTCCGATCAAGAACGATCCGGCGAAGAACGAAGTCGCGATGGCCGGCATCATCGCCGACAAGCGCCGCGATGCCACCGATGGCTACGACGGCGGATGGGTCGCGCACCCGGGCCTGGTCGAGGCGTCGATGAAGGAATTCGTCGCGGTGCTCGGCGACCGGCCGAACCAGTTCGACAAGCAGAAGCCCGAGGTCCAGGTGGCTGCGGCCGACCTGCTGAACTTCCAGCCCGAAGCGCCGATCACCGAGGCCGGGCTGCGGATGAACATCAACGTCGGCATCCACTACCTGGGTGCCTGGCTGGCCGGCAACGGCTGCGTGCCGATCCACAACCTGATGGAAGACGCGGCCACGGCGGAGATCAGCCGCAGCCAGGTCTGGCAATGGATCCGTACGCCCAAGGGCGTGCTCGACGACGGTCGCAAGGTCACCGCGGACCTGGTCCGTTCGCTGGTGCCGGAGGAACTGGCGAAGATCAAGGCCGGCGGCTTCGAGGGCAAGTTCGACCGCGCCGCCGGGATCTTCGAGGAAATGAGCACGCAGGACGCGTTCGCCGAGTTCCTGACGCTGCCGCTTTACGAAGAACTCTGAGTTCGCAGTGCACTGACAGGCGCCGGTGATCCGGCGCGTTCCTTCCACCCTCCCACCCTCCCGAGCGCCTGCACCATGCCCCATCTCCTGCACATCGAGTCTTCTCCGCGCAAGCAGCGCTCCGCCTCCATCGAGGTGGCGCGTGCCTTCATCGACACCTGGTGCGCACGCCACCCGCAGGGAACCGTGGACACGCTGGACGTGTGGGCGACCACGTTGCCGGAGTTCGACAGCGCCGCGCTGGACGCGAAATACGCCGGCCTCGAAGGACGTACCCGCAGCGAAGACGAGGCCCGCGCGTGGTCGGGCATCGAGGCGCTGGGCCAGCGCTTTCATCGTGCCGACGTGATCGTGTTCAGCGTGCCGATGTGGAACTTCGGCATCCCGTACCGGCTGAAGCACCTGATCGACGCCGCGACCCAGAAGGACACGCTGTTCACCTTCGACGAACGCGGTCTGCTCGGCTTGCTGGGCGGCAGAAGCATGGTGCTGGTGGCCGCGCGCGGCGTGGCGCTGGGCGATGACTTTCCAGCGGCGATCTACGACCACCAGGTGTCCTACATGTCGATGTGGGCTCGCATGGTCGGCATCACCGAGGTCCACCACGTGACCGTGGAAAAGACGCTGTTCGGACCCGAGGCCGACACCGCGTCACGGGAACAGGCTAAGGCGCAGGCGCAGGCCCTGGCGCAGTCTCTCTGACGGTCAACCGGAAGCGACACGCGTCGCCCGAAGACCATCAGACGAGTTCCCGACGCATCAGCCGCTCCAGCACACGCAGCGGCGACTTGGCCGGGTCGGCCATGCCGGCGACCGGCAGGTAGAACGTCTGCTCGAAGAGGTACTGACCGGCCATCGCGGCGTGCGAGGCCTGGTCGGTAAAGACCAGCCAGGTCTGGCCCGGGGGGAACTCGTGCGTGCGCTGCTCGACCTCGGCCTGGTACTTGGTATCGGCCTTCATCCGGTCGTGCAGTTGCAGCATGAAATGGTCGTAGGCCGTGCGGCGTCCCTTGGTGATGCGCAGCAGATGCAGCAGTTCGCAGCTGCCCGGCATCGGACGGTGCAACGAAGGCAGGTAGCGCCTGGCAACCCCTTCGAACGATTCGCCCAACCGCCAGGTGCGTGTGCGACCCTGCGGATGCACGTTGGTGAACAGGCGCAGGATGCGCCGGCCCCCGGTCGGCGACGATGGAAAGCTGTCGACATGCAGGCGCGTGTCGTCCTTGCGCCACGAGGTCTCGCGCCCGGCGACCTCCACCGGCCGGAAGCTGGTGCGCCCCTGCTGCACCGTCGAGGCATAAGGGGAGAGCAGCTGCCGCATCAGCGTCAGGCTCGATGACGCGTAACGCTCCATCATGCCGTGCAGCGCAGCGAGTTCGGCTCCTGCCGCACTGCTTCCACGCACGCTGCCGTCGGACGGATTCAGGCTGACGTTCTTGGCTGCACCGGAGATGTCCGGCGACAGGAACTGGCGCTCGACATCGAGCAGCGGAAAGTCGAGCTGCGGCAGCAGCAGGACGTTCCCGTCCTCGAGGGACCGGATCGCGGCGTGTTGTTCATCCGGCGAACTGGGCTGGTCCCAGCTCGCGATGGGCAGACTGATGATGTCGGTCATGGCGTGGGTGCGGGTTGGCGTCCGGTCTTATAGCGCGATGAGCACGCCCCGGGGTCGGCTCGGGTCATCGGCCGATAACGCGCCGGTACACGGCGCGGTTGCCCGCGGCCATGATCGGCGGCGTGAAATCCGACTCGACGTGGGCGGGACCCGCCGCGCCGAGCCGATGCCGGAGATCGACGTCGACCAGCAGGCGATCGATCGCTGCAGCCAGCGCTTCGGCATCCCCGACGGGCACCAGCAGGCCCGTGCGGCCGTCTGCGATGGCTTCCGGGATACCGCCGACACGCGTGCCGATCGTCGCCACGCCAGCCGCACCGGCCTGCAGGCACACATTGGCCAGGCCTTCGGTGTAGGCCGGATGAACCAGCAGATCGAGCGCGCCGATCCACTGGCCCAGGTCCTGACGGAACCCGGCAAAGCACACGCGCGACTGCAATCCTCGAGCTGCCGCTTCCGCCGGAAGGCTGTCGGACAGCGGGCCGCGACCGAACACGATCAGCTGCACCGTGGGATGCCTGCTCGACAACCGCTGCAGCGCCTCGAACACCAGCACGTGACCCTTGCGGTCGATCAACTGGGCGGCGATCCCCAGGATCGGCTGCGACGCATCGATGCCGAAAGTCGCGGCCAGCTCGGCCCGCGGGCGCGGATGCTGGAACCGCGCAGGATCGATCGCGCTGTGCACGACGGTGATGTCGTCTCCGGAGATGCCCTGCTCGACCAGCACGTCCTTGATGCCCTGCGCCACCGCGACGATGTGGCGGTAAAGCGGGTACTTGAGTTTCAGCGCGAGCCAGGCTTCGCGGTTGTCGTTGCGGCGGGACATGATCGCCGGCACACCGGCCAGCCGGGCACCCAACCCACCCCAGACATCGGCACCACGACGGCTGTGGATGTGCACGAGGTCGGGCTGCAGGCGCCGCAGCAGCGAGGCGAAGCGCCAGGTGATCGACGGGTCGGCATCGCCGATCGTCGACAGCTCGACGACATCGGTGCCGGCGGCTCGCGCCTTCGTCGCCATCTCGCCGCCGGCAGCACACACCAGCGTGCAGCGCACACCCAGCGCGGGCAGGCGCTCGGTCAGGTAGAGCACCTGCTGGGCGCCACCGTACACATGGCGTCCGGTCTCGAGATGCACGACATGCGGGCGGTCGGAAACTGCCGGGTTCGATTCCATCAGGGATGTTCTCAAGGACTTGCTATCAAATGAACGGGCCGAGACATTCAGACACCCGCGGCTCCGTCATCCGACCGCACCGCCGAAGGCAGGGGAAACAGTCCGAGCGCCGCCTGCAACAGGGCGTAGATGCCGA
>JAGNWJ010000013.1:40558-43719 GCA_017986065.1 Rhizobacter sp.
GCGCAGCCGTCGCGATGCAGCTGCCAGGCGCGGAACATGTCACCGCCGACCACTGCGCCCGGCAGCAGCGCATTGACGGCGACCGCCTTGAAGTAGACCGTCAGTGCCCAGCGCGGATGCACCCGGTGTCCGAGCCAGCGCGCCAGCTCGGCCCAGCGCAGGGCCGCCGACGCATTGCCCAGCGTCGCGCACAGCAGGCCCGCAAGCAGCCAGCCTGCGTCGGCGCCCTGAACCGCCTCCCAGATGGCCCGCGGCCCGGCCAGCCACACCACGCCTGCGAGCAACAGCGGCGCGCCGACCAGGCGCAACACCTGCATCGCACGCTGGCGCGTGATCGACGTCAACGGCAGGCCCCACCGCTCGCATCCTGCACCCGGCAGCCCACGCTCATGGCGCGGGCGGCATCCGTGGTGCGCCGCGCGTGTGGAACTGCGGCCGTCCGCGGCCCTCGTGATAGATGCGCACCAGCATCTCGCCGATCAGGCCGGCCACGATCAGCTGCAGTCCGACCAGGAACAGCACCACGCCGGCCAGCAGCAGCGGGCGGCCGCCGATCGATTCGCCCATCGCCTTGATCACCGCGAGGTAGCCGAGGATGGCCGCGCCGGGGGTGGCCAACCACAGCCCGAGGCCGCCGAACGCATGCAGCGGACGCTGGTGGTAGCGCATGAAGAAGACGATCAGCACCAGGTCGAGGATCACGCGGAACGTGCGGTCGATGCCGTATTTCGAAACGCCCTTGCTCCGCGCGTGGTGACGCACCGGCACCTCGGCGATGCGCGCGCCGGCCTCGCGTGCCAGCGACGGGATGAAGCGATGCAGCTCGCCGTACAGACGGATGCGCTCGATGATCTCGCGGCGATACGCCTTCAGCGCGCAGCCGTAGTCGTGCAGGTGCACGCCGGTGGATGAGGAGATCAGCCGGTTGGCCAGCATCGACGGCAACTTGCGCGAGACGGCTGCATCCTGCCGGTGCTGCCGCCAGCCGGAGATCATGTCGACTGCGGGGTCGGTGTCGAGGCGATCGAGCAGCGCCGGGATGTCGAGCGGGTCGTTCTGCAGGTCGCCATCGAGCGTGACGATGTAGCGTCCGCGCGCGCTGTCGAAGCCGGCCTGAAGCGCGCTCGACTGTCCGTAGTTGCGCGCCAGGTAGACCGGTTTCAACCACGGCCGATCGGCGGCGAGCTGCGCCAGCAGACGATCGGAGCCGTCACGCGAACCGTCATCGGTGCAGATCAACTCGAATCGGCGGCCGGTCGGTGCCAGCGCCTCATGCACGCGAGCCACCAGGTCCGGAAGGCTCTCGACCTCGTTGTAGATCGGGATCACGATCGACACGTCGATGGCGTCTTCCGGCGCAACGACATGCAGGACGACCGGTTCGGCGAGGAGTGTGGACATGGGTGGGGACGGGGGCAAAACGGCAATCGGCAATGCGGCGCTCGCCACCGCGGATTCTAGGGAGCCCGTCCGGCAGGCCTGTGTATCCTTCGCCGCCACATGAAGTCGACTGCGCCCCATCCCGATCCAAAGGCTCCGGACGGGGTCACTCCGGCCGGTCGCCACGGCGCTGTTCCGCCGGCCGCCTGGCTGTTCGGCGGCCTGCTGGTGTACTTCGCAGCGCAACTGATATTGCGTGTGCTGACCGCCGAAGGGGTCGAGCTCGACGAAGCCGAACAGCTGCTGTGGACGCAGGACCTGCGGCTCGGCTACGGCCCGCAGCCGCCGCTCTACACCTGGGTGCAATGGGTGTTCTTCCAGGCCTTCGGAGCATCGATCTTCGCGCTGGCGCTGATGAAGAACCTGCTGCTGCTGGGCACCTACACCTGCACCTGGCTCGCCGCACGCCGACTGGTCGCCCCGCCCCTCGCGGCGCTGTCGTCGGCATCGATGCTGCTGCTGATGCAGATCGTCTGGGAGTCCCAACGCGACCTGACGCACTCGGTGCTGGTGACCACCTCGGCCGCCGCGACGCTGGCGCTGCTCGTCGAACTGCTGCGGCGACCCCGAACCGGCCTGTACCTGCTGCTCGGCGTCACGGTGGCCTGCGGGCTGCTGGCGAAGTACAGCTTCGCACTGTTCATCGCGGCCTTCGGCGGTGCGCTGCTGCTGACGCCGGGGACCCGACGCGTGCTGCTGGACCGCCGCCTGCTGCTGAGCGTGGCCGTCGTGCTGCTGCTGGTCACGCCGCACGCACTGTGGGTGATCGACCACCTCGGCGAAGCGGTCAGCAGCACCGCCGGCAAACTGTCGGCAGACCGCGCGCGTGGGGCCGGGCAGATCGCCCGCGGGATGCTGAGTCTCGCGGGCATCTGGCCTTCCTTCCTGTCTCCGCTGTGGGTGGTGCTGGCGCTGTTCTTCGGTCGCGGCCTGTCGGCCCAAAGCGAGGGCCGCGACCCGGTGGTCTGCGGGCTGTTCGCGCGCTATCTGCTGCTGCTGGTGGCGCTGCTGGCGGCCACGGTGCTGATCGGCGGCGCCTCGCATTTCAACGACCGCTGGCTGCAGCCGCTGATGTTCTTCGCCCCGCTGATGTTCTTCGTCGGCTGGCCCGGATTGCTGCGACACCCGCGCCTGCACTGGCTGGCCTGGGCCGCCGCGGCGATGGCGCTGCTGACGCTGACGCTGCTGTCCTTGCGCCCCTGGTACGACGGCCGGCGCGGCCACGTCGGCGACCTGAACCTGCCCGTCCAGGGCATCGCACGGGCCGTGCGGGCCGCCGGGATCGAGCCCGCCACGATCGTCTCCAGCAACAAGCACCTCGCCGGTTCGCTGCGGCTCGCGTTTCCTTCGGCACGCATCATTCACTCCAGCGCAAATTCGCCGGTGCTGCCTGCAGGGCCGGTGCTGCTGCTCGGTTCGGCGGCCGGCTTCGACGCTCTGCGCGCTCAGCAACCGGGTTGGACCGACGCGCCGGCGACCACCATCGAGGTGCCCTACGCCCATGCCCGGGCCGACGCGCCGAAGCTGAAATTCACCTTCGCGCAGGCAGGCAGCCCGGCGAATTGACGGCGCCTTCAGCGGCGCTGCGGGTGGTAGCGCGGCCGGAACCAGTCGGTGAATCGCTGGATGCCGTCGGCCAGCGAGGTGGCCGGGCTGAACCCGACCCAGGCGTCCAGCGCCGACGTGTCGGCGTGCGTGGCCAGCACGTCGCCGGGCTGCAG
>JAGNWJ010000076.1 GCA_017986065.1 Rhizobacter sp.
TGGTGGCCGGGTTCATCGGACGCACGCTGTATGGCCGCGCGCAGGAGCGGGCCCTGGCAGCCGCCCCGGCCAAGCCGCCGCCGGCGCTCGAGCTCGGGGCCGGCGACCTCGTGGTGGCGCGCACCCAGACCTTCCAGCGCACGCTGGCGATCACCGGCGGACTGAAAGCGGTGGACAGCGCAGTGGTGCGGGCCAAGGTCGCCGCCGAGGTCAAATCGCTGACGGTGCGCGAGGGCGACACCGTGAAGGCCGGGCAGACGATCGGCCAACTCGACACGCTGGAGGTCGATCTGCGGGTCCAGCAGGCCGACCAGAATGCTGCATCGGCACGGGCCCAGCTCGACATCGCCCTGCGTGCGCTGAACAACAACCGCGCTCTGGTGGCGCAGGGCTTCATCTCGACCACCGGCCTCGAGACCTCGATATCGAACGAGGCCGCCGCACGCGCCACCCACGAGGCGGCACTCGCTGCATTGAATCTCGCGCGCAAGTCGCGCACCGACACCCGGCTGGTGGCCCCGATATCCGGCCTGGTGTCGCAACGCCTGGTGCAGCCGGGGGAGCGGGTCGCGATCGATGCCAAGCTGGTCGAGGTGGTCGACCTGTCGCGCATCGAGCTCGAGGCGGCCGTCACGCCGGAAGACGTGGGCGGCGTCGTGGTCGGACAGACGGCGCGGCTGTCGATCGATGGGCTCGCCGCGCCGGCGACGGCCAGGGTGGTTCGCATCAACCCGAGCACGCAGGCCGGCACGCGCGCGGTCATGGTCTACCTGGCCGTCGACCCGCAGCCGGGCCTGCGCCAGGGTCTGTTCGCCACCGGCAGCATCGACCTGCGCAGCAGCAACGTGCTGGCGGTGCCGGTGTCGGCGGTGCGGGTCGATCAGGCCCAGCCCTACGTGCTGGCGGTGGCGGGCGATCGCATCGAGCAGCGCAAGGTCACGCTCGGCCAGCGCGGCGAATTGCTGGTCGATGGCAGCGTCGAAGCGGCGGTCGAGCTGACCGCCGGGGTCACCGAAGGCACCGTGCTGCTGCGCGGATCGGCCGGCGCCGTTCGCGACGGCTCGCTGGTCCGCATTGCGGGCGGGGACGCCAGCGGCAGCGCCGCCACCGCTGCGTCGACCCCGGTCGACGCGCGCTAGAGCCTCCCGACGCCGACCATGTGGTTCACCCGAGTCTCGATCGGCAATCCGGTCATGGCCACGATGGTCATGCTGGCCTTCGTGGTGCTCGGGCTGTTCAGCTACCAGAGGCTGTCGGTCGACCAGTTCCCGAACATCGATTTCCCGACGGTGGTGGTCCAGTTCGACTACCCCGGCGCCTCTCCCGAGATCGTCGAGACCGAAGTCACCAAGAAGGTCGAGGAAGCGGTCAACACGGTCGCAGGCATCAGCTCGCTGTATTCACGCTCCTACGAGGGCAACTCGATCGTCATCATCGAGTTCAACCTGAACATCGACGGACGCAAGGCCGCCGAGGACGTGCGCGAGAAGATCGCGCTGGTGCGCCCCAGCCTGCGTGACGAGGTCAAGGAGCCGCGCGTCTCGCGCTTCGACCCGGCCAGCACGCCGATCTTCAATATCGCGGTCCTGTCGCCGTCGGGCAAGCAGTCGCCGCAGGAACTGACGACCTGGGCCACGCAGGTGCTGCAGAAGCGGCTCGAGAACGTGCGAGGCGTCGGCTCGGTCAGTGTCGTGGGCGGCGTGTCGCGGCAGATCAACCTGTACCTGAAGCCGGCGGCGATGGAGGCGATGGGCGTCAGCGTCGACAACGTCATCAACGCGGTGCGCAGCGAGAACCAGGAACTGCCGATGGGCGCCATCCGCTCGGCCGAGCAGGAGCGCGTGGTGCAGGTCAACGCGCGCCTGAAGCGCCCGGAGGATTTCCGCGAGATCGTCGTTGCGCGCCGTGGCGCGGCCACGCCGGGCACCGGCAACGCCACGGTGAGCGGCGGCTCGCCGGTCAAGCTGTGGCAGGTTGCCGACGTGGTCGACGGCCCGCAGGAAGTGGAAAGCCTGGCGCTCTACAACGGGCAGCGCACGGTGCTGCTGTCGGTGCTGAAGTCGCAGGGCGAGAACACCATCGAGGTGGTCGACGGCCTGCGCAAGGCGCTTGCAGGCGCCGAATCGGTGACGCCGCCGGGTGTCGTCGTCGAGGTCAACCGCGACAACTCGCGGGCGATCCGCGTCGCGGTCGCGAACGTCAAGCGCACGCTGATCGAGGGCGCGGCGCTGACGGTGCTGATCGTCTTCCTGTTCCTCAACTCCTGGCGCAGCACCGTCATCACCGGCCTCACGCTGCCGATCGCACTGATCGGGACCTTCGGCTTCATGTATGCCTTCGGCTTCACGATCAACAGCATCACGATGATGGCGCTGAGCCTGTGCGTGGGCCTGCTGATCGACGACGCGATCGTCGTGCGCGAGAACATCGTGCGACATGTGCAGATGGGCAAGTCCGCCCACCAGGCGGCACTCGACGGCACGCAGGAGATCGGCCTCGCGGTGATGGCCACCACGCTGTCCATCGTCGCGGTGTTCCTGCCGATCGGTTTCATGGGCGGCATCGTCGGCAAGTTCTTCCACGAGTTCGGCCTCACCATCGTCGCGGCGGTGCTGATCTCGATGTTCGTCAGCTTCACGCTCGACCCGATGCTCTCGAGCATCTGGCACGACCCGCAGGCGTCTCATCTGCCCGGTGCGCCACGCGGCACGAGCAGCCTCTACGACCGCACGCTCGGACGTGTCACGGAGCAGTTCGAGCGCTTCACCGTGCGGCTGGGCCACGGCTACCAGGCGATCCTGCGCTGGTCGCTGCGCCACCGCCTGTCCACGCTCGCCATCGCGATGGGCACCTTCGGTGGCAGCTTCATGCTGATCCCGCTGCTCGGCGCCGAATTCGTTCCGAAGGCCGATTTTTCCGAGACGACGATCAATTTCTACACGCCGGTGGGCTCGTCGCTCGAGATGACCGAAGCGCGCGCTCGTCAGGTCGATGCGGCGCTGCGCGAGTTGCCCGAGGTCCGGTACACCGTGACCACGATCAACAGCGGCAACGCGGCCGGCAAGATCTTCGGCAGCACCTACGTGCGACTGGTCGATCGCGCCGAGCGCCAGCGCAGCCTGGACGAGATGACCGTCCCGATGCGCGAGCGCCTCGCGCGCATCCCCGGCGTCACGATGACCAACATCGGCACCCCGGACCTCGGCGGGGGCAAGAGCCTCCAGTTCTCGATCCAGGGCAGCGACCTCGGCGAACTGGAGCGCCTGTCGAAGGTCATCACCGAGCAGTTGCATCGGGTGCCGGGACTCGTCGACCTGGACAGCACGCTGAAGCCCGACAAGCCGACCGTGGCGATCAATGTCAGGCGGGAAGCGGCTTCGGACCTCGGACTCAATGTCAATTCGCTGGCGACCTCGCTGCGCTCGCTGGTCGCCGGCACGACGGTGGGGAACTGGCGGGCACCCGACGGCGAGAACTACGATGTGATCGTCAGGCTGAACCCGGAGAGCCGCAACTCGATGGCCGACCTGGAGCGCCTGCCGGTACCGGTAGTGGCCGGCGCCGACGGCATGCCGCGCATCGTCAGGTTGTCGCAGGTCGCGGACGTCAGCCCCTCGACCGGTCCGAACCAGATCAACCGGCGCGACCTGAACCGCGAGATCAACATGGATGCCAACGCCTACGGACGCAGTTCTGGCGATGTGTCGGCCGACATCCGCCGGATCCTCGACGGCATCGCCTGGCCTCCGGGCTACCGATACTCCTTCGGCGGCAGCACCAAGAACATGACCGAATCGTTCAACTACGCGGTCGGCGCCCTGGGCCTGGCGGTGGTGTTCATCTACATGATCCTGGCGAGCCAGTTCCGCAGCTTCCTGCAGCCGATCGCGCTGATGAGTTCGCTGCCGCTGACCCTGATCGGCGTCGTGCTGACGCTGATGATGTTCCGCTCGACCCTCAACATGTTCAGCATCATCGGCATCGTGATGCTGATGGGGCTGGTGACCAAGAACGCGATCCTGCTGATCGACTTCGCGATCCGCGCTCGCGCGGGCGAGGTGCCGGGCGAGCCGGCGACTGCAGCAGGCCACCTCGGTCGCGAGGAAGCCCTGCTGCTCGCCGCCCGTGTGCGCCTGCGCCCGATCCTGATGACCACGCTGGCGATGATCTTCGGCATGGTGCCGCTGGCCTTCGCGCTGTCCGAGGGTTCCGAGCAGCGTGCGCCGATGGGCCAGGCGGTGATCGGCGGCGTCATCGCATCGTCGCTTCTGACCCTGGTGGTCGTGCCGGTGGTCTACTGCTACCTGGATGATCTGTCGGCGTGGGCCAAGCGCAGGTTCCTGCGCGGCACGCAGCAGGCCGTCCCCGTCCCCCTGATCCAGGGGAAATAAAATGCGCGGCAAACCATCGACGACGTCCGTCGCTGGCTGAATGAACCCCTCAATCAAGAAAGACCCGATTTCCATGGACACAGAACTCGCCCGCTTCAACATGATCGAGCAGCAGATCCGTCCGTGGGATGTGCTCGACGCCGACGTGCTGGCCCTGCTGGCAGCGGTTCGCAGAGAAGACTTCGTGCCGGCGGCCTACCGCTCGATGGCCTTCGTCGACACCGAGATCCCGTTGCACACTGCGCAGGGACCGGCGCAATCGATGCTGGCGCCCCGGGTCGAGGCGCGACTGCTGCAGGAACTGGCCGTGGGCAAGCACGAACGCGTTCTGGAAGTCGGCGCTGGATCGGGCTTCATGGCCGCGCTGCTGGGCCACCAGGCGCAACAGGTGCTGAGCCTGGAAATCGATGCCGAACTGGCGGTCTTTGCCGCCGACAACCTGCGCCGTGCGGGCAGTTCGAATGTCACCGTGCGGCACGCTGACGGCTCGAAGGGCTGCCCGGGCGAAGCGCCATTCGACGTGATCGTGCTGTCCGGTTCGGTGCCGCAGGTGCCGGCGTCACTGTTCGATCAGTTGAAGCCCGGTGGGCGCCTGGTCGCGATCGTCGGGCAACTGCCGATCATGCGGGCGGTGCTTTACACCCGCAGCGCCGGCAGCCCCACCGACGGCGCCGTCGCCAGCGTCGACCTGTTCGACACCGTGGCACCGCGCCTCACGGGCTTCGACGAGCCGAGCCGCTTCCACTTCTGATGCAGCACATCGGCGCCCGCGAGTTCGCGGCCTTGCTGGCAGAGGCTTCGAGCACCGACCTGCCGCTGCTGCTGGACGTGCGGGAGCCGTGGGAGTTCGAGCGCGCCGCGCTGCGCGCCGAAGGCCTGACCACCCTGAACCTGCCGATGAGCGAGATCATCCAGCGCATCGGCGAACTCGATCCTGCGCGACCCACCATCTGCCTGTGCCACCACGGCGTGCGCAGCGCGCAGGTCGCGGCGTACCTGGAACAGCGCCAGGGCTTCGCATCGGTCACCAATTTCACCGGGGGCATCGATGCATGGTCGACCGAGGTGGATGCGTCGGTGCAGAGGTACTGATGATCCGCGCTGCCGGTCCGAAGGACATCTCATGGCAATCGCTGTGCATGGCGGGCTGGCCTCTCGTGGCGGACTCAGAGTGAAGCGCGTCTGCGCCGGGTTGCTGTTCGCGGCCGGGCTGTGCGCGGCGCAGGCGCAAAGCCTCGACGAGCTCTACAAGGCCGCGCACGAGTACGACGCCACCTACCTGTCAGCCCGGTCGCTGGCCGAGTCGGCGCAGTACCGCGCGGCGCAGGCAGACGCGCTGCTGCGACCGAGCCTGAGCCTCGGCGCGAACGCCAACATCGGACGGGTCGACACCGCGCTGGGCACGGCGTCGTTCAACAACCGGGCCCTGCAGATGGCCGGTCGGCAACCGCTGTTCAACCGCGCCAGCAGTGCCAGCATCGACCAGGCACAGCGCGAACTCGACGCCGCCAGCCTGCGGCTGGAAACCGCCGAGCAGGACCTGATGGTGCGCGTCGCACAGGCCTATTTCGATGTGCTCGCCGCCAAGGACGCCCTGGCCACCACACGCACCAGCAAGGTCGCGATCAACGAACAGCTGGCGTCGGCGAAGCGCAATTTCGAGGTAGGCACCGCCACCATCACCGACACCCGCGAAGCGCAGGCTCGCTACGACCTGGCCACCGCGCAGGAAATCGCCGCAGACAACGACCTGCGAAACAAGCGCATCGCGCTCGATCAGCTGGTCGGTCGCAGCAACGTCGAGCCGCTGGGGCTCAAGCCCCCGGTGGCGCTGCCGCCGTTGTCGCCCGCCGATGCAGAAGCCTGGGCCGGTCAGGCCGACGTGCAGCATCCGTCGGTGCGGCTGGCGCAGCTGTCGCTGGAAGTCGCCCAGCTCGAAACCCGCAAGGCCCAGGCCGGCCACCTGCCGACCGTGGACGTGGTGGGCAGCCTCAGCGACTCGTACAGCTCGGGCGGCAGCGGGGGCAGCCAGTTGTCGCGCAGCGGCAGCACCAAGAGCGCCAGCATCGGCCTCGAACTGAACCTGCCGCTGTTCGCCGGGCTGTCGGTCCAGAACCGCGTCAAGGAAACGCTGGTGCTCGAGGACAAGTCCCGCAACGATCTCGAGGCGGCGCGGCGTGCGGTGTCGCAGGGCACCCGCCAGGCCTACTTCGGCGTGCAGTCGTTGCAGGCACAGGTGCTGGCGCTCGAGGCCGCCGAATCATCGAGCGCCCTCGCCCTCGAGGCCACCCAGCTCGGCTACCGCGTCGGCGTGCGGGTCAACATCGACGTGCTGAACGCGCAGACGCAGCTCTTCACCACCCGCCGCGACCTGTCCAAGGCCCGCTATGACACGCTGCTCGGCGGCTTGCGCCTGCGCCAGGCCGCCGGCCAGCTGAAACCCGACGACGTGGCCGCGGTGAGCCGGCTGCTGGGCCCCTGAGCTCGGGCCGGGACGCCGGCGACGCTCAGCCGAGCAGCGCGCTGATCTGCCGGGCCATCCGCTCGGCGGCACCTCGATGCCGCGCCGCGAATTCGAGGGCGCGCTGGGGACTGGGACGGGCATCCGGTGATCGGCCTGCAGCGCCCGCAGGCTCGGACGCCATCCCCACGGCCACCCGCACCGCCTCGTCGATTTCGGCCACCCGCTGTGCAGCCCCCTCGTGCAGAGCCAGATCAGCTGCCTGGCTGAAGTTGAAGGTGTGGGGCCCCATCAGCACCGGGCAGCCGCAGGCGGCGGCCTCGATCAGGTTCTGGCCTCCGAGCGGCTCGAAGCTGCCGCCCAGCAACGCGACCCGGGCACAACTGAAATAGACCGCCATCTCGCCGATCGAGTCCCCGAGCCAGACGTCGGCCGTCCCGGCGTCGGCTGGTGGCGCGTCGGCCCAGAGACTGCGTCGCCAGCACGTCAGCCCGCTGCTCTCGACGAGCGCAGCCACCTCGTCGAAGCGCTGCGGATGGCGCGGCACGATCAACAGCAGCGGTCGAGGTGCGGGCTGCTGCTTCCAGGCCGCCAGCAACGGGCCCTCCTCGCCTTCGCGGGTGCTGGCCGCCAGCACGATCCGGCGACCGCAGGCGGGCTTCCAGGCCGAACCGCGAGCGAGTTGTGCCGCGTCGGGCGTCACGTCGAACTTCAGGTTGCCGCAGACCTCGACGCGACGTGCGCCCGCGGCGCGCAGGCGATCGGCATCGTCCTGCGTCTGCGCCAGAACCAGCGGCACGCTCTCGGCCACCGGCCGGAACAGCGCCTCGAAGCGCCTGGCCTTGCGTGCACTGCGCTCGCTGAGCCGCGCGTTCGCGAGCACCGTCGGGATGCCCCGGCGGCTTGCCTCCAGCAGCAGGTTGGGCCAGATCTCGGTTTCCATCAGGACACCGATGGCGGGCTGGAAATGGGCCAGGAAACGCGCCACCGAACCCGGCGTGTCGAACGGCAGCCAGGCCTGGCGATCACCCGGGCGCAGCAGGGCGGCACCGGCCGTGCGGCCAGTCGCAGTGCCGTGGGTCAGCAGCAGACGCATGCCGGGGCGCAGCTCACGCAGCGCATTGACCAGCGCAGAGGCTGCCCGCGTCTCGCCGAGCGATACCGCATGCACCCACACCCAGCCCGATGAGGACGGATCGCTGCGCCGATCGACGCGATAACACCCGAAGCGCTCCTCGATGGCAAACCGGTACAGCGGCTCCGCCCGCCCGCGCAGCCACAGCTTCAGCACGTAGGCTGGCACCGCCAGCCGCAGCAGCGTGGAGTAGGCGACCCGCGCCAGGCGCTGCACGATCAGCGGGCGGCCCGACGCTGCAGCATGACCTGCAAGACGGGTTCAGTGCGCCGCGGCCGCGATCTGCGCGTCGGGCTTGACCACCCTCAAGGCCGCCATGAATGCGGCCTCGATCCGATGCAGCGCCTTCTCGGTGTGGCCCTCGAACCGCATCACCAGAACGGGCGTCGTGTTCGACGAGCGGATCAGCCCGAAGCCGTCCTTGTATTCGGCGCGCAGGCCATCGATCGTGATGATCTCCAGCGCGCCGGGAAACTTCGCGGTTTCCAGCAGCTTCTGCACCAGCAGCTTCGGCTCGCCCTCGGCGCAGGGCACATTCAGCTCCGGCGTGCTGTAGCTGGTTGGCAGCGCGTTCAGCACCTTGCTCGGGTCCTTGCTGCGGCTGAGGATCTCGAGCATCCGCGCCGCGGTGTAAGTGGCGTCGTCGAAGCCGTACCAGCGCTCGCCGAAGAAGATGTGACCGCTCATCTCACCGGCGATCGGCGCCTTGACCTGCTTCATCTTGGCCTTGACCAGCGAGTGACCGGTCTTCCACATCAGCGGCTTGCCACCGGCCTTGCGGATCACCGGCGCGAGGCGCTGCGTGCACTTGACATCGAAGATCACCGTGCCGCCCGGATTGCGACTGAGCACGTCCTTCGCAAGCAGCATCAACTGGCGGTCGGGATAGATGATGTTGCCGTCCTTGGTGACCACGCCCAGCCGGTCGCCGTCGCCGTCGAAGGCCAGTCCGATCTCGGCATCGGTGGTCTGCACCGTGCGGATCAGGTCGGCCAGGTTCTCGGGCTTGCTCGGGTCCGGGTGATGGTTGGGGAAGTCGCCATCGACCTTCGAGTACAGCTCGGTCACGTCACAGCCCAGTGCGCGCAGGATGCCGGGTGCCGAGGCGCCCGGGATGCCGTTGCCCGAATCGACGACGATCTTCATGCGGCGCTTCAGCTTGCAGTCGCCGGTGATGCGCGCGCTGTACTCGGGGCCGATGTCCATCGGGGCCGAGCGACCGGCCTTCGTCACATAGTCCTCGGCTTCCATGCGCACGCGCAGGTTCTGGATCTCGTCGCCGTAGATCGCGCGGCCGGCCAGCACCATCTTGAAGCCGTTGTAGTTCTTCGGGTTGTGACTGCCGGTGACCATGATCCCGCTGTGGCAGCCCCGCCGACCGCGCGTGGCCGCCACGTAGTAGAGCATCGGGGTCGTGATCGCGCCGAGGTCGACGACATCGAGCCCGGTGGACATCAGGCCGCGGATCAGCGCTGCGGCGAGGCCCGGACCGGAGAGCCGTCCGTCGCGACCCACGGCCACGGCACGCTCGCCGGCTTTGACGGCCTCGCTGCCGAAGGCCCGGCCAAGGTGCTCGGCGAAGGCTTCATCGATGGTCTGGCCGACGATGCCACGGATGTCGTAGGCCTTGAAGTTGGACGCGGTGACTTTCATGCTGGCAATGCCCTTTCGAGTAGCGTCGGATTGTAGGAGTCGGGGTCGCGACCTCGGTGACTGCCGGCCCGTGCGTTCAACCCCGCGGATGATGCGCCGCATGCAGCGTCTTCAGCCGCTCGCGCGCCACGTGGGTGTAGATCGTCGTCGTCGAGATGTCCGAGTGACCAAGCAACATCTGCACCGCGCGCAGGTCGGCACCATGATTCAGCAGATGAGTGGCAAACGCGTGACGCAGCGTGTGCGGCGACAGGGGAACATGCACCCCGCCGCGCAGCGCGTGCTGCTTGATCAGCCGCCAGAACATCTGGCGCGTCATCGGCCCGCCGCGCGCGGTGACGAACAGCGCGTCGCTTGCCTGCGACTTCAGGATGTCGGCTCTCGCCTCGGCGAGGTAGCGCTCCAGCCAGGCACGTGCTTCTTCGCCGAATGGCACCAGCCGTTCCTTGGCGCCCTTGCCCGTGATGCGCAGCGCGCCATCGACCAGGCCCAGATGCACCGTCTTCAGCGTGACCAGTTCACTGACACGCAGGCCGCTGGCATACATCAGTTCCAGCATCGTGCGGTCGCGAAGGCCGAGCGGCGTGGTCACGTCCGGAGCCGCCAGAAGCGCCTCGACCTGCGCTTCGCTGAGCACCTTCGGCAGGCGCGGCGGCTGCTTCGCGGCCAGCAGCTTGAGCGTCGGATCGGCGTCGATCAGGCGCTCGCGCAGCGCCCAGCGGAAATAGCGCTTGAACACCGTCAGCCGGCGATTCGTGCTGCTGGCCTTGCTGCCGTCATGGCGCGCGACGGCGTAATCACGCAGATGGGTTTCGGTCGTGCCGTTGAGCGCGACATCGACCGCGGAGGCCAGCCAGTGCGCATACAGCGTCAGGTCACGACGGTAAGCGGCCAGCGTGTTGGCCGACAGCCCATCCTCGATCCACAGCGCATCGATGAAGCGGTCGATCGCGGCCGTGCTGTCCCGTAGCGAACTCATCCGGCCATTGTGGCTGGCACACTCGAGCGCCATGTCGCATGCCCTCTTGCTGGTTCCCGACCTGCTGCTCATCGTGGTCGGGTTTCTGCTGTGTCGCCACACCCTGCTTGACCGCCCGGTCTGGGACGCGGTCGAACGCCTGACCTACTTCCTGCTGTTCCCGGTGCTGCTGTTCAGCTCGATCGCGAAGAGCCCGCTGCACCCGGCGCAGACGGCTGCTCTCGCGGGAGTCGGCGTGGGCACCGTGCTGTGCGGCATCGGGCTGGCATACGCGATCCGGCGATGGCCGGGCGTCGACGCCCGGCTGCACGCCTCGGGCGCGCAGACTGCGTTCCGCTTCAATTCCTACATCGCGCTGGCGCTCGCCGAGCGACTCGGCGGGGCCGAAACACTCGCGCTGATGGCGCTGCTGATCGCGCTGTGCGTGCCGATCTGCAACATCGGTGCGGTGTGGCCGCTGGCGCGCCACGGCGGTCATGCCTACGTCCGCGAACTCGTGCGCAACCCGTTCATCCTCGGCACGCTCGCCGGGCTGCTCTTCAACCTCGCCGGGCTGCACCTGCCCGACACCGTGGGCACCACGCTGCACCGACTCGGTCTGGCCGCGATCCCGCTCGGCCTGATGGCCGTGGGTGCCGGGCTGAAGCTCGGCGGCCTGCAGGCCGCACCGGCGCTGGCAGCGGCTTTCCTGACCATACGTCATGTGGCCCTGCCGGCGATCGCGCTCGCACTGTCGATCTGGGTGGGCCTGCCGCCCCTGCAGCAGGCTGTCGTGCTGGCTTTCGCGGCCTTGCCGACCGCCTCCAGCGCCTACGTGCTGGCCATGCGCATGGGCGGCCACGGTCCGTTCGTGGCCGGGCTGGTCACGATGTCGACACTGCTCGGCATGGTCAGCGTGCCGGTGTGGCTGGCGATCGGGGCTCGTCTGTAGCCTTCGCTGCCGATTGAAGCAAGGCCCATTCGATGTGCTCGCGCACCAGTTCGCTGGCGTCGGGCAACGCCTGCGCCAGTGCCCCGCGAAGCGCCGAGCACAGCTCCGATTCGGGCAACGCCCGCACTGCATTGCCCATCGCCACGGCCAGATTGCGCCGCCAGCGCTCGTGTCCGAT
>JAGNWJ010000077.1 GCA_017986065.1 Rhizobacter sp.
TTCAGGGTGTTCTTGAATCGGAACTGGAAAGTGATGTCCTCGACCCCGTTGCCGTTGTTGTCGATGTGGATCTCGTACAGCGCATTCGGGTCGAGCGAGAAATAGTTCGGGCCGCCGTACGGATCCTGCAGCGGCACGTAGTTGGCCATCAGCGACACATAGGCGCCGCGTCCGGCCTCGTAGCTGTTGAACATGTAGAAATCGGTCGCATCCACCTTGGGCGTGGACGTGATCGACGGCGCTTCACGGTGACTGGACGCGTGCGCCGGGAGCACACAGGCCAGGCCGCAGGTCGCGGCCAGCGCGCCGATGACCGGCAGCAGGCGGTTGGATGGCAGCAGGGTTGTATTCATGGTTCGAGCCTCGTGGGGTTGTGGACTCCGCCTCGCCACACCGATGTGTCGCGCTGCGGCGAGGCGCACCGACGGAGGACCGCCGGATCGCGCTACCGACCCCATACGAGCGAATCACGTTTCTGGATGCACCCTGCGGGCGCCAGACAACGGTCAATGTCTCGCCGTCAACCCTGGACGCTCTTCAGAAGCAACCGCAGCTCAGCGTCGCGTCTGCAACTTGGCGAAGGCCGCTGCCATCGCGCCATCAGCCGGTGGCGATGACGCCCCCCCTGAACGAGGCCGGTCGCCGCGTCCTGCAGGCTGGAAACGGTTGCCGGCACCGGAGCCCTCCCTGGCGCCTCGCTCGGCGGGCACCGCATCGAGTTTCATCGTCAGCGAGATCCGCTGGCGAGACAGATCGACCTCGAGCACCTTGACCTTGACCACGTCACCGGTCTTCACGACCTCACGCGCGTCGCTCACGAACTTGTTCGCGAGCTGGCTCACGTGGATCAACCCGTCCTGATGGACACCCAGATCGACGAAAGCGCCGAACTGCGCAACGTTGCTGATCGTGCCCTCCAGCGTCATGCCCGGCTGCAGGTCCTTGATGTCCTCGATCCCGTCGGTCAGCTTCGCCACCTTGAAATCGGGGCGCGGGTCGCGTCCCGGCTTTTCGAGCTCGGCCAGGATGTCCTTGACGGTGATCGCGCCGAATCGCTCGTCGGCGAACGCCTCGGGCTTCAACGCACGTATCACGTCGCTGCGGCCCATCACCTCGGCGGCCGGCCTCTTCACCGCGGCCAGGATGCGTTCGACCACCGGGTAGGTCTCCGGGTGGACGCCCGACTGGTCCAGCGGGTTGTCGCCGTCGCGCACCCGCAGGAAACCCGCGCTCTGCTCGAACGTCTTGGCGCCGAGTCCGGCCACGTCGAGCAGTTGCTGCCGGTTGCGAAAGGCCCCGTGCGCATCGCGCCAGCGCACGATGCCGGAAGCGACCGCACCGCTGAGTCCGGACACGCGCGACAGCAGCGGCGCCGACGCCGTGTTCACATCGACGCCGACCGAGTTCACGCAGTCCTCGATGACCGCATTCAGGCTCTTCGCCAGGTCGCTCTGGTTGACGTCGTGCTGGTACTGGCCCACGCCGATGCTCTTCGGCTCGATCTTCACCAGTTCGGCCAGCGGGTCCTGCAATCGCCGCGCGATGCTGACCGCGCCGCGCAGGCTCACGTCGAGATCCGGCAGCTCCTTGCTGGCGTATTCGCTGGCGCTGTAGACCGAGGCGCCCGCTTCGCTGACGACCACCTTGATCACCGTGCGATCCGGGGCGATCTTGTGCAGCCGCTGGATCAACTCGGACGCCAGCTTGTCGGTCTCGCGGCTGCCGGTGCCGTTGCCGATCGCGATCAGGTCGACGCCATGCGTCGCGCACAGCCGACCGAGGGTGTGCAGCGAACCCTCCCAGTCGCGACGCGGCTCCAGCGGATAGATGGTTTCGGTGGCCAGCACCTTGCCGGTGGCATCGACCACCGCGACCTTGCAGCCGGTGCGGATCCCCGGGTCCAGGCCCATCACGACGCGTGGCCCGGCGGGAGCGGCAAGCAACAGGTCGCGCAGGTTCTCTGCGAACACCTTGATGGCCACCTGCTCGGCGGATTCCCGCAGGCGGCTGAACAGATCACGTTCGAGGCTCAGGCTCAGCTTGACCTTCCAGCACCACGCGATGCACTTGCGGATCAGGTCATCGGCCGGTCGCTTCGCATGGCTCCAGCCCAGGTGCACCGCGATGCGGCCTTCGGCCAGCGACACCACCGGCGCCGCCTTGCCCACTGTGGGCGGAGCGACCGCTGACGGCGCCTCGTCGAGCACCAGCTTGGCATCGAGCAGTTCGAGTGTGCGACCGCGAAACACCGCGAGCGCGCGATGCGACGGCACGTTGCGGATCGGCTCGGCGTAGTCGAAGTAGTCGCGGAACTTCGCCGTGTCGGGGTGGTTGGCATCCTTGCCGTCGAGCAGCCTGCTCTGCAGCTGGCCCTCGGCCCACAGCCACTCGCGCAGCTTGCCCACCAGCACCGCATCCTCGGCCCAGCGCTCTGACAGGATGTCGCGCACCCCATCGAGCACGGCGAAGGCATCGGCGAACCCACCGTCTGCATTGAGGAAGGCGGCCGCCTCGGCCAGCGGATCGAGCGTCGGATCGGCAAACAGCTTGTCGGCCAGTGGCTCGAGGCCGGCTTCGCGGGCGATCATGGCCTTGGTGCGGCGCTTCTGCTTGAACGGCAGATAAAGGTCCTCGAGCTCCTGCTTGGTCGGCGCAGCCTCGATCGACGCACGCAATTCGGGTGTCAGCTTGCCCTGCTCCTCGATGCTCTTCAGCACCGCCTCCCGGCGCTCTTCCAGCTCGCGCAGATAAGACAGCCGCGCCTCGAGTTCCCGCAACTGGATGTCGTCCAGGTTGTCGGTGGCCTCCTTGCGATAGCGCGCGATGAACGGCACCGTCGCGCCTCCGTCGAGCAGTTCGACGGCAGCGTTGACCTGGGCGGGCCGAACCTTCAGCTCGGTAGCGATTTGCAGCAGGATCTTGTTCAAGGCGTGGGACCCGTCGAACGGGTGGAAGCGGGGGGTGGGATCGGGTGCGGAAACCGGCTGAGGACAGCGGGCTCGCGCCAGGGCCGACGCGGGCTCGAGGCCCGGGGCGGCGCAGTGTGCCACAGGGGTGGGCGGGTTCAGCGCCGCGCCGTCAGGTAGTGCAACAGACCGTGACCGGCCCACACGCCACTGGCCAGGCTGGCGGTCAGCAGAT
Organism: Rhizobacter sp.; assembly: GCA_017986065.1. Taxonomy (GTDB): domain Bacteria; phylum Pseudomonadota; class Gammaproteobacteria; order Burkholderiales; family Burkholderiaceae_C; genus PBB1. Next base: position 3,142 of record JAGNWJ010000077.1, read on the forward strand.
AGCCCCCGGTCGGCGCCTCCCAGTCGAGCATCTCGCCGGCGCAGAACACGCCGGGCAGCGCCAGCAACATGCCCCGATCGTCCAGCGCCTCGAAGCGCACACCGCCGGCGGTGCTGATCGCCTCGTCGATCGGGCGCGGCGCAGTCACGGTCAGCGGCAGCGCCTTGATGGACGCCGCGAGCCGTGCCGGATCGGCCATCGCCTCCCGGGGCAACAGCTCGTGAAGCAGCGCGGCCTTGACCCCATCGATTCCCAGCCGGCCCTTCAGGTGCGTGGACAGCGATCTCGAGCCGCGTGGGTGCGCCACCTCGCGCACGACCCATTCGGCGCTGCGACCGGGCAGCAGATCGATGTGCGCCACCGCTCGACCTTCGGCAGCGATGGCATCACGCAGCCCGGCAGACGCGGCATAGATCAGGCTGCCCTCGACGCCGCCTTCGGTCACGACGAACTCGCCGGCCTGCGCGAAGGTGCGGCCAGCCGGACCGGCGCAGCCGAGCGCGACGTTCTTGACCGGTGCACCCGCATGGCGACTCCGAAAGTGCTCGCTCCAGCCGGACTGCTCGATGCCTCCCGCATCGATGCGCGCCACGTCGAACCCGCAGTTCGATGGCTGCAGCGGAGCCAGTTCGACACCGCGCGCATGCAGCCACGGCACCCAGGCACCGTCGGATCCGAGACGCGACCAGCTCGCGCCACCGAGGGCCAGCAGCACCGCGTCGGCCCGCACGGTCCGCTGGCCGGCCGGTGTCTCGAAGGCCAACGCGACCGGTGCATCCGCCGCGCCGCCCTCGGGCCAGCCGACCCAGCGGTGCCTCATGTGAAAGCGCACGCCCAGTTCGCGCAGGCGATGCAGCCAGGCTCTCAGCAGCGGGGCAGCCTTCAGATCGGTCGGGAAGACCCGGCCCGAGCTGCCGACGAAAGTGGAAATTCCCAGGCCCTGCGCCCAGGCACGCAATTCGGCAGGACCGAATCGGCGCAACATCGACTCGATCGGTGCACGTCGCTCGCCATACCGGGGGGCGAAGTGCTCGGCGGCTTCGGAATGAGTCAGGTTCAACCCGCCCCTTCCGGCCAGCAGGAACTTGCGGCCCACCGACGGCATGGCGTCGTACAAGTCCACCGAAGCCCCGGCAGACGCCAGCACTTCAGCCGCCATGAGACCGGCCGGCCCCCCGCCCAGGATGGCTACGGAGGGTGGGGATATCCGATGTGAATCAGGCAAGTGAACGATCCGATGTGAAAAGTGGCTGGATCTGGCCCGACAGCGTAAAGGGGCGTGAGCGGCCACGGCAGCCATGCAGCATAGGGCACGGCTTGACGTTGGTTCGGTGCTCACCGCCATGCAGCGCAGGAGGTCGCCACGGTAAGGATTTCACGACACTGCCCGACCAAAGGGGACGGTCAATCCACGGGAAATTGCCATGAAGCCCACGCCTCCACCATCGAAGCAACGACGCGGCGAGGCCAGGCGCCTCTGGCCGCACTTCGCGCGTTGGCTCGTTGCAGCGCTGGCCGCGGGCGGCCTGCCGGACGCAGCAAGGACTGCCGAGCCCCTCGCGGGTTGCTCCGCACGCAGCGGAGCCAACGCACCCATGGTCATCGAGCTCTACACCTCGGAAGGCTGCAATTCCTGCCCGCCCGCCGACCGCTGGCTGTCGCAATGGGGCTCACAGCCCGAGGTCATCGCACTCGCCTTCCATGTCGACTACTGGGACCATCTTGGCTGGAAGGACCCCTTCGGCAGCCCGGCGCACACCGAACGACAGTCCCAGCAGCGGGCGGTGAACGGCTCTCGGTTCAGCTACACGCCGCAGATCACGATCAACGGCGTCGACAGCCGGCAGTGGCGGGACGAGGGGCCGCCGATGGCCGGAGCGGCGGTGGCGTCTCCGCTGCGGGTCCTGCTGACCCGTGAAGGCGAGCGCTACACCGCCCTCCTGCAACCAGGAGCAGGCACCCCGAAACGCCTCGCGGCCTACTGGACAGTCACCGAAGATCGGCTTGTGTCAGCCGTGAAATCCGGAGAGAACCAGGGCACCACCCTGACACATGATTTCGTTGTCCGCGAGTACAAGTCCGTACCGATCTGGACGACGGACTTCGAAACGGCAAGCACCCTCACCTTCAGTCCAGCACGAGCGGCTGGGTCAGCGGTTCACCCACGGCGGGTGAACCTGGTGATCGTCAATGCCGCGAGCGGGCGACCCGTGCAGGGGGTCAGCCTGGGATGCTGAGAATCAGAGCTCGGCGGTCGAGGCAACCGAGCGGATCGATTTCTGGGCCTTGTTGGCAAGCAGATCCTCGACCTTGATCACGGGGCAACTCCTGGGGAGGGCTTCTCAGCCAGTTTCAACAGATGCGGAATGCACGCGCTGTATTCCCGGAATTCAGCTGATGGAGACGCGATGTTGCAGCCTGCGTCACGTGCAACGATTCGCTCCCTCATATTGCGCAAGCTCGGAAAAGACTGGGAAAACCACCCCCAAAGCGCCACGCGGGTCAGACCAGCGGGATGCCAACCTCACAGAGGAATCCGCCTGGTTCTCCGGTCGCGACTCCGCGCAAACCCTAGACACCGCGCCCCAGTTCGAGGCTCAAGTCCACCCAACTTGGTGCCGAAACAACTCCGTAATCAGCTTTGTTTCAGGGTCCCGTCGAGGACCGGTCGCGGCGCCCGGTCCACCCGCCGCGCGAGGTTGATGCCGACTTACTTGATGGAGACACGGAAATGAGCGCAGTGTTGAAGCGGATCTTCGGCAACTCAGACGAGTTGGATCAATCGTTGGCACAGCTCAACGAGGCCATCGCCCGCGAGCGCGCACTTGAGCAGCAACTCGCCGACCTGGGCGAGCAAGTCAGTTCGCTGCAGACGCGCTTCGATCTGGTCCGCATGGCCACGTCAGACGGTCTGTGGGACATGGAGATCAACCCCGACGACCCGTCGAATCCCGACAACCCGTTCTGGTGGTCGGACCAGTTCCGCCGGATGCTGGGCTTCAACAACGAACACGATTTCCCCAACGTGCTGTCGAGCTGGTCCAGCCGGCTGCATCCGGATGACAAGGACGCCACGCTGGCGGCCTTCGGCAAGCACCTGGCAGACCGCAGCGGTCGCACACCGTACGACGTGAAATACCGGCTGGCGATGCGCGATCGCTCGTACCGCTGGTTCCGCGCCCGCGGCGAAACCATCCGCGCGGCCGATGGCAGCCCGTTGCGCGTGGCCGGATCGCTGACCGACATCACCGAGGCGGTCAACGACGACAAGACGCTCGACACGATGATGGTCCGCTTCGACCTCGGCCGCGAGATGATGACCGAGGGCCTGTGGGATCTGGAGGTCGTCGCCGGCGACCCGGTGAATCCAAAGAACGAGTTCTGGTGGTCACTGCAATTCCGCCGCCTGCTGGGCTACGAAACCGAGGCCGAGTTCCCCAATGTGCTCGACAGCTGGGCTTCGAAGCTGCATCCGGACGAAGCCGAGCGTGTGGTTTCGGCCTTCACCGCTCACTTGACAGACCGCACCGGACGCACACCCTACGACATCGAATACCGGCTCAAGTGCAAGGACGGCAACTACCGCTGGTTCCGCGCCCGCGGGCAGACCAAGCGCACGTCCGATGGCTCGCCCCTGCGCGTGGTGGGTGCCCTGGCCGACATCTCGCTGCAGAAGCATGAAGAGGATAACCAGCGTGCCCAGGTCGAAGACAACGTCTTCATGGACAACAGCCTGAAGACGATCGGAGACATCGTCGGCTCGATCCAGAAGGTGGCGCACCAGACCAACCTGCTGGCGCTGAATGCTTCGGTGGAAGCAGCGCGTGCCGGCACGGCAGGCCGGGGCTTCGCGGTGGTGGCCGACGAGATGCGCGTGCTGGCACACCAGGTCCAGAGCGCCACGGGGCAGATCGTGTCCATCCAGAAGAGCCTGGCTGATCGGCGCAACCGGAAGAACTGACGAGGTCCGACTCCGACCGAAGGCGGCTCCGGCCGCCTTTTTCGCTTCAGGCATCCGTCGGGAAGCCATCAGCACCCGTGGGCGGACGCCAAACGCAGAAGCAGCAATCGGGGGGCGGCCGCTGGGAACGAACCCCTCAGCGGTAGAACGCCTCGACCTTGCCCTTCAGCTTGATCAACAGAGGCTGGCCCTTGCGATCCACTGCCTTGCCGGCCGGCACCTTGATCCAGCCTTCACTGATGCAGTACTCGGCGACATCGGAGCGATCCTTGTCATTGAAGCGGATACCGATGTCGCGTTCAAACGCTGCGGCCACGTGGAAGGGACTGCGGGCGTCGCTGGACAGTCGGTCGGGCAGAGCAGGCGTGGCGGTTGCGTCGGTCATGGCGTTCTTTCTGGTGGATATCAGCCTTGCAGCCCGGCGAAGACGTTCTGCACGTCTTCGTTCGCATCGAGTGCAGCCAGGAAGCTTTCGACCTCTTCCAGCTGCTCGGCGCTCAGGCTGGCGGGGTTGACGGGGTTCTTCGGGCGGTAGCCGAGCTTCGCGGAGAGCACGCTGAATCCGTGGGATGGCAACGCTCGGCTCACCAGATCGAGATCGGTGGGATCGGTCAGGAAGGTCGTGACCCCGTCGACTGCCGAGTCGAAGTCCTGCGCACCGGCTTCGATGGCGGCCAGTTCCGGATCGGCGCCGGGCGCGGCGGACTCGGCCTCGATCATGCCGACGTGGTCGAAGTCCCAGGCCACCGAACCCGAAGCACCGAGCTGGCCCTTGCGAAACAGCACCCGCATCTCCGAGGCAGCACGGTTCACGTTGTCGGTCAGGCACTCGACCATCACGGGCACGCGGTGCGGTGCGAAGCCTTCGTAGAGGGCGTGCTCGAAGTGCACCGCCTCACCTGTCAGCCCGGCGCCCTTCTTGATGGCGCGCTCCAGGGTTTCCTTGGGCATCGAGACCTTGCGTGCCTGTTCGACGACGAGCCGCAAACGCGAATTGGCAGCGGGGTCGGCCCCGTTGCGCGCCGCGATCATGATGTCCTTGGCCAGCTTTCCGAACAACTGTCCCCGCGCGTTGGCGGCCAGATCCTTGTGCTTGGCTTTCCACTGCGCGCCCATGCCTGACGTTCCTTTGAGTTGCCGAGAGCCGCTGCCACGGACCCGTGTCGGATCGATGGGCGGCGGGGCGCGCGTTCAACATGAACGCTGCGCAAAAGCCACTGATTTTAGGTGGCGCCCGCTGGCAGGAATCCTCAGCGGAAGAACACCGACAGGCCAGGCCGCAAGTGCGGGAACGGCGCCGGGAACGGTGCGCGTGCAGGGGAATCCGGCGCCAGGCGTTATTCGGGCGTGGACGGGTCGTTGTCGGCGCCGCCATCGGCCAGGGCCTGACGCGCCAGCTCTTCGTCGCTGAGTTCCGGCGCGGCTTCGAGCGCGGCCAGTTCCTCCAGCATCTCGGGCGTGGGTTGGGCATTGCCGAGCAGCACGTCCTCGAACGTGGCATGGGCCGTGCGGCGCTCCTCGTGGTCCACAGGCGAGGGATGCACCGCGTTCGGTGCCAGCGCCGGCAGGCGCGACGCCGCCAGTTCAAGCTGCTCATCGACCAGCTTGGTGATAGAGCCTTCCGGGGCAATTTCTTCGGGGGTCATGATGCGTCTCCTTGCATTGGTTATGTTCTACCCATCGGCGCCGTTGCGCCAGCGACATTCGAACGAACGATCAACGCGGGTCGCCAGCCTCGCCGGATCAATCCCCGCCCATTCCCCTCACCCGGCGTCCATCGACGGCAGCGCGCGTCAGGTACTTGAAGCTGCCGGTCGCATGGGCGACACGCACACCCGCTTCGTCGAACAGTGATGCATCGCAGAACGCCAGCGTGAGGGTGCGCGACAGCACGCTCGCTCGCGCGGTCAGACGACCGACGGCCGGACGCATGAACATGGTCTTCATCTCGACGGTGATGACTCCGCGGCCCAGCGTGCCGGGCGCTGCGCCAGCGCTCACGTCGGCGCTGCGCGCTGCGTGAGCCATCGTCACGTCGAGAAGCGTCATCGTGACGCCACCGTGCGCCATGCTGAGCGAATTCTGCTGATCCGGGCGCAGCGTCAGCGCGATCTCGGCCTCGCCGTCGTGCATGCTCAGCAACTCGAAGCCCATGGCCTCGACGAAGGGGATCCGCACCGGGAATTCCATGGAACGCAAACTCATCTCTCGAGGGCATTGAAGAAGGCCCGGCTGTCAGTCGGACGACCCAGGAAGCGCTGCATCAGTTCGGCTGGCGCGACCTGTCCGCCATTCTCGAGCACGCTCTCGCGGTAGCGCCGTCCCGCCTGCGCATCGAGGCGGTCGGCGGTGAACGCGGTGCGCAGGTCCTCGGCCAGGACCAGACTCCAGAGGTACCCGTAATAGCCCGCCGCGTAGCCACTGGCGATGTGTTCGAAGCCGGCAGGGAACAGCGAACCGCTGACATGCCCGAGCGGCGTCGCACCTTCCATCTGCGCCCACAGCGCCATGGGCTCGGCCGCATCCCGGCCATGCAGCGCCAGGTCGTAGCTGGCGAACAGGTGCTGCCGCGAGAACTGGATCCCCTTGCCGAAGTCGCGCGCCTCGCGTGCCTGCGCCAGCAGCGCGGGAGGGACCGGCCTGCAGCGGGGGCAGACTTCGGCGAACAGCTTCAGCACCTTCGCGTCGTAGACCCAGTCTTCGAGCATCTGGGAGGGCGCCTCGACGAAATCGAGCTGCACGCTGGTGCCGCCCTGCGCGCTGTAGCGCGTCTTCGAGAGCAGCGAATGCAGAGCGTGCCCGAATTCGTGGAGCAGCGTCTCCAGCTCGTCGAGGGTCAGGCCCTGCCGGTTGAAATTGACCACCAGCGCCGCAGCCGGTCGCCGATCGGCCAGGGAGGACGCATTTCGGAATCCCCACACCGCCGCATGGTTGAACTTGTCGGCGCGCGGGTACAGGTCGACGAACAGCGTACCGAGTTGCGCCTTCGTCTCGCTGTCGGTGACGACATAGGCACGCGCCTCGGTGTGCCAGAGGCGTTGCCTGTTCGGCCCTTCCACCGGAGCGAAAGTAACGCCAAACAACCGTTCCGCCAGCCGAAAGACGAATCTCAGACTGGCATCGGGCGGAAAGTGGCGGCGGAACTGTTCCTGATCGACATCGAAGCGGGCACGACGCACCCGCTCGGCATAGAACGAGGTGTCCCAGCGCTCGAGCGCAGCCCGGTCCACACCCTGCTTCAGGTGCACAGCCTTCGCGATGCGCAGCTCCGCGAGGTCGGTCAGCTCGCGCGATCGAACCGCGTCCTTCACCGTGCCCAGGAAGGCCTGCACCTCGGCCTCGCCACGAGCCATCCGGCGCCTCAGCACGAGGTCGCCATACGAGGCGTGGCCAAGCAACTGCGAGAGTTCGCGACGGCGCTGCGTGAGCGCAGCCAGTGTCTCGATGTTCTCCCTGCCCCCCATCGACTGGAAGGCGCGCCACATGCGTTCGCGGGTGGCGGACACGGTGGCGTTCTCGAGCACCGGAAACACCGTGGCCTGATCCAGGCCCAGACGGTACCGACCCTTCGCATCGCGGGGCGCAAGCTTCCAGACGCCGGCTGGGACGCCGGCCAGTTCGGCCTTCGTGAAGAAGAGCTGCGTGCGGTCCTCGCGGATGCGACGTTCGAAGGCCTGCGTCAGCGCGGTCAGTTCGTCATTGATCTCGCGCACGCGCTGCTGTCGTTCGGCCGGCAGTGCCACACCGGCGTCCTCGAACGAGTCGAGCGTGTCGCGCAGGAATCGGCGGTCGATGTCATCGGCCGGCTGGACCTGGTTCAGCCGTGCATAGACCGCGGCGTTCTGCAGGAAGCCGGACGCATACGTCTGATAGTCGCGGTCGCAGGCTTCGCCGGCATCGCGTATCGCCTTGCGCGGGCTCACCGCGACCAGCACCGCCAGCGGCCCGAGCGTGTCCTCGGCCCGCCGCGTCATCGCATCCAGCTCGGGCAGCAGCGAGGGCGCGGACGAATCGGCGGCCTGCGCGAGGCGGGACTCGGACTGCTTCAGGTCGGCCAGCATGTCCTGACAGTCGGCGCGGATGTCGGCCGCGCTGCGTGGCAAGGGGAACACGTAGGCCGCGGACCGCTCGCCCGCCTGCGCGCCCGCTGCACCCAACAGCCAGGCAGCGGTCAGCAGCGCTCGGCTCCAGTGGCCGCCCGCGCTGCATTTAACGGCGCGAGCAGGCAACGTGTCGGCTCGGTCAGCGTGCGTAGTCGAGCACATGCCGACTCGCGCGCAGCGTGCCGAGCTGTGCGCCGACTTCCTTGTGATGCGGGTGGCTCTGGTATGCATCGAGCTGGGCTGAATCGGTGAAGCTCGACACCAGCACCACGTCGATGTTCGCGTCGAGCCCGGTCTCGCGGATGCCCACGTCGAACTCGACAATGCCCGGCACGAGGTTCGCGCACGAGTCGAGCAGCGCCTTGAAGCGCGGCGCGTCGGCCGGGTTGTGCAGGGACCACATGACGATGTGACGAATCATTTGCTCAATCCTTGATGCGCGAACGCAGA
>JAGNWJ010000014.1:0-31931 GCA_017986065.1 Rhizobacter sp.
GGATCGCGAATGCCGTACTTCTGCCAGTAGGTGTAGTCGGCATGGCCGGGGCGGAACGTCTGCAGGATGTTGCCGTAGTCCTTGCTGCGCTGGTCGGTGTTGCGGATCAGCAGGCAGATCGGCGTGCCGGTGGTCCGGCCCTCGTACACCCCGGACAGGATCTCGACCGCATCGGGCTCGTTGCGCTGGGTGACGTGACGGCTGGTGCCGGGACGCCGGCGGTCGAGCTCGGGCTGGATGTCGGCCTCGGAAAGCACCATTCCGGGCGGGCAGCCATCGATCACGCAACCGATGGCCGGGCCGTGCGACTCGCCGAAGTTGGTGACGCAGAACAGATGACCGAGGGTGCTGCCGGACATGGCGACGGGCTTTCGATGAAGGCGATGGGAGACGGCGGAGCGACAGGCCCGCCGGGCAAGGACGCAAGCATAGCGGGCAGAAAAACACCGCCTGGCGGCGGTGTCCGGATCGGCGGCGCGACAGGCCGCAGGCAGCAACGCGTCAGGTCGCGGGCGACCCGCCCGCCTCGGCTGCCGCAGGCGCCGTGTCTTCGGCCGGCCAGTCGCGGATGTAGGCCTTGAGCATGCGGTTCTCGAAGTCCTGCGTGTCGACCACGGCCTTGGCCACGTCGTAGAACGAGATCACGCCCATCAGCGTGCGCTGCGTCATCACCGGCAGGTAGCGGGCGTGGCGGCCGAGCATCATGCGGCGCACTTCGTCCATGTCGGTGTCGGGCGTGCAGGTCAGCGGGCTGTCGTCCATGACCGTGCGCACGATCAGCGAGCCGACCATGCCGCCGTTGCGAACGACGGCCTGGATCACTTCGCGAAAGGTCAGCATGCCGACGAGGTCGCCGTGATCCATGACGACCAGCGAGCCGATGTCCTTCTCGGCCATCGTCTTGATGGCATCCGACAGCGCGATGTCGGAACTCACGGTGAAGAGCGTGCCGCCCTTCTTGGCGGTCAATATCTGGGAAACCTTCATGTCGTTCTCCTCGCGGGAGTCGTAAACGTCGTCAATATAGGCGCAAATACCCCCTGGCGACAGGCTCCGGTACCAGGAACGCGCCTGGAAATCGACCATGAGCAAGGTCCCGCAAGCCATCGGTTCAGCCGTTGCGAGGTGCCCGCCCATGCCCTGCCCGCTGCGACTCGAACCCACGCCTCTGCTCGCACCGCCAGTCGCAAGACGACGCCAGGCACCGGCACCCCGCCTTAAGAAAAATGAAGACCACTCCGATAAGCGGGGCAATTGCGCCGCTTTGCAAGCGCGCGTCCGCCATGAGCATGGCTTACCCGGACTGTCGGAAGATGAAACTGAAATCGCTGAACTGGTCGATATTCCTGCTGGGCGCCATCGGTGTGCTCGCGTCGCTGCTGGTGGCCGCCGAGGGCGGCTGGATGCAGTCCCGGATGGGACGCAACTCGACCGAGGTCTTTGTCGCCAAGGATGTGGTGGCCGACATCCTGCCGCCGCCGCTGTACCTGATCGAGTTGCGGCTGGTCCTGTCGCAGGGCGTCGAGGGTTCGATGGATGCCGCAGAGACCAGGAAGCAGTTCGACAGGCTGGTCTCCGAGTACGGGCAACGCGTCGACTACTGGCGCAAGACGCCTCCGCTCGGACTCGAAGGTGCGTTGCTCGGGCGGCAGCACGAAGCCGGACAGAAGTTCATCGCGGCAGCGAGGGCGCAAGTCGTCGACCCGTTGCTGGCGGGCGATGCGGCTGCGGCACGCAAGGGACTGGCGGATGTGCATGCGGTCTACCTGGAGCATCGGGCCGGTGTCGACGAGACCGTCGCGCTCGGCAGCAAGTTGGCCGAGACATCGATGGCGCAGTTCGAGGCCACCCGCAGCCTGTCGACCGTCGTCGCCATCGCGATCTCGATCGGCGCCATCGTCCTGGTGCTGCTGTTCTACCGGATCGTCCTGCGCAGCATCCAGCAGCCGCTCGAGAGCTGCACCCGGCTGGCCAGCAGGATCGCAGCCGGTGACCTGGCCGCGAGCGAGCCGGTCGATGCGGATCGCAGCGACACGATCGGCGCCTTGCAGAAGGCCCACCACGAGATGCAGACCCGACTGGCTCAGGTGGTGAGCCATGTACGGCAGAACTCGGAAAGCGTGGCGGCCGCCAGCTCGCAGATCGCGCAGGGCAACCAGGACCTGAGTCAGCGCACCGAGGAGCAGGCCAGTTCGCTGCAGCAGACCACCGCGTCGATGGCAGACCTCAACACCCGGATCCAGCAGAACTCCGACAGCGCCCGGCAGGCAAACCAGCTTGCGATGAGCGCCTCGACGGTGGCCGTCCAGGGCGGCGAGGTGGTCGGCCAGGTGGTCACCACGATGAAGAGCATCAACGACTCCAGCCAGCGGATCTCCGACATCATCGGCGTGATCGACAGCATCGCCTTCCAGACCAACATCCTGGCGCTGAACGCTGCCGTCGAAGCGGCACGTGCCGGAGAGCAGGGCCGCGGATTCGCGGTCGTGGCCAGCGAAGTGCGCAGCCTCGCGGGCCGCAGCGGCGCCGCGGCGCGCGAGATCAAGGATCTGATCAACGCCAGCGTCGCGCGCGTCGATGAAGGCACCGCGCTGGTCGACCAGGCCGGCGCGACCATGCAGGAGGTGGTGAACTCGATCCGGCGCGTGACCGACATCATGGGCGAGATCAACGCAGCCTCGGTCGAACAGAGCCGCGGCGCCGCCCAGGTGGGTCAGGCGGTGAGCCTGATCGACCAGGCCACGCAGCAGAACGCCGCCCTGGTCGAGGAAAGCGCCGCGGCCGCCGAATCACTGAAGGACCAGGCGCGCCAGCTCGTTCAATCGGTGGCGGTGTTCCGGCTCGCCCACTGAGCGGACCGATGGCGCAGTACTGACCCGGTCCGCAGCAACGGCGGGATCAGGCCGCGTGCGCCGGAGAACCTGACTCGGCGGCTGCACCGGGCCCCTGCGGGGGCTGCGGCTCGGCGATCAGGTCTTGCACAGTCATCTCGTCGAAGCGTGCGTGACGCCAGAACGCCGCGAGCGGCTCGGAGGGGTCGAGCAACGTCGATGCAAGCAGCGGCTGAGCTGCGGTCTCGGCGGGTTCGCACAACAGCACGTGGCGCGCACCACCGGGCTCGTCGAGGCGGCCGACCCAGTCGATGTGCACCAGCGCGTCAAGGATGGGCTCGACCTGCAGCGGGTCGGTGTTCAGCGCGTTGGCGATCTGGTGCACGCTCAAGCCCCTGTCGTCCGACTGCCGGGCTCGCGCCAGGCCGCGCAGAACCGAGACCGCCAATTCGAACCGGTAGCCCGGCAGGTGGCTGCGCTGCACGACGCGGTGCTGAATGGTGGGCGCATAGGCAGCGATCACCGCACCCAGCAGCACGATGACCCAGCCCAGGTAGATCCAGATCAGGAAGATGGGCACCGTGGCGAAGGCGCCGTAGATCGTCGAATAGGCGGGGGTCTGGATCAGGTACCAGCCCAGGGCGCGCTTGGCGAGTTCGAATCCGACGGCGACGAACAACCCACCGGCCAGCGCGTGCCGCCAGAACACGTGCGTGTTGGGGATGTAATAGAAGAGCGCGCTCATGCCGAGCGCCTGCAGGCTGAACTCGACGATCTGCAGCATCGCGCTGACCCCGCCGGGCAGGCTGCCGACGAACCCGCGAGATGCGGAAATCGCATACGAGGTGAACGTGAGGCTGAAGCCGAGCAGCAACGGACCGAGCGTCGCCGCAGCCCAGTACACCAGCACGCGCTGCGCGATCGGGCGTGAGTCGCGCACGCGCCAGATCGAGTTGAGGGTGCGGTCGATCGTCAGCATCAGTGCCAGCGCGGTGACCACCAGCACCACCAGCCCGACGGCACCCAGGCGCTTGGCCTTGCCAGCAAACTGCGTCAGGGCCCCCAGCACCGGCTTGGCGATGGCGTCCGGAACCAGCGCCTGCAGAAAGTACTTTTCAAGCGAGCCCTGGAAGCTCGAGAACATCGGGAACGCCGAGAACACCGCGAGCATCACGGTGAGCAATGGCACCAGCGAGATCAGCGTGGTGAAGGCCAGGCTGCTGGCCGTGAGGCCGAGGCGATCCTCGCGAAAGCGCTGACGCAGCGTGTGGACGGTGTCGAGCCACGGCCAGGTCTGCAGAGTGACCAACCAGAGCGCCACCTGCTGGCGCACGGTGTCGGCGACCGTGGCCTTGAGCTTCGGGGAGGACTCCATCGCTGGCTATGATGCCATCGATGAGCCTGCCTCCCTCCCCTCCACCGCCCGCCACGCCTGCCACCTCACCGCAAGCGAGGCCCGACGCAGAAGATGCCGGCACGACGCCGATGCCGCCGGTGGTCGCGTGGAGCCGCGCAGTGGCGGTCGGCAGCCTGCTCGGGTTGATCGTGCTGGGCCTCGCCTGGGAACTGGTGCTGGCGCCCACCGGCAACCGCACGCTGGCGCTCAAGGTGCTGCCGCTGGCGATCCCGCTGACGGGCCTGCTGAAGAACCGCATGTACACCTATCGCTGGGTCAGCCTCGTGATCTGGCTGTACTTCATCGAGGGCGTGATACGCGCTTCAGGCGACCGGGGCCTGAGTGCGTGGCTGGCCGGTGGCGAGGTGCTGCTGTGCGTGGTGTTGTTCGCGGCCTGCGCGGTTCATGTGCGCTGGAGGCTGTACCGCGCGCACGCGCTCGCTGCGGTCGAGCCCGGCGCACCGACCGCCTGACCATTCGACACGGCAGCGACGACGCGGTGGCGACATGGCGCTGATCGACGAGCTGAACTCTGCCGTCGGTGCTGCGCAGGTGCTGACCGAAGGCGATCTGTCGGCGTGGGAAATCGACTGGCGCAGGCGCTACCGCGGACGGGCACTGGCGATCGTGCGCCCTGCCGACACGCTCGAGGTGGCCGCAGTGGTTCGAGCCTGTGCGCGACATGGCGCCAGCATCGTCACGCAGGGCGGCAACACCAGCCTGGTCGGCGGGTCGGTGCCCGATGCCAGCGGAACGCAGGTCGTGCTGAGCCTGAAACGCATGGCACGCATCCGGGACATCGACGAACCCAACCTGACGATGACGGTGGAAGCGGGCTGCGTGCTGGAGCAGGCGCAGGCGGCCGCTGCAGACCGGGCCCTGCTCTACCCGCTGAGCCTGGCCGCCGAGGGCAGCTGCACCGTCGGCGGCACGCTGGCCACCAATGCCGGCGGCACGCAGGTGCTGCGCTACGGCAACGCACGCGAGCTGTGCCTGGGGCTCGAGGTGGTGACGCCGGCCGGCGATATCTGGAATGGCCTGTCGGGGCTGCGCAAGGACAACACGGGCTACGACCTGCGCGACCTGTACATCGGCAGCGAAGGCACGCTGGGTGTGATCACCGCGGCCACCCTGAAGCTCTACCCACAGCCTGCCGCCGTGACCACCGCGATGGCATCCCTGTCCACGCTGGAGGCTGCTGTGCGCCTGCTCGACCTGGCGCGCTCGCGGCTGGACGCCGGGCTGACCGGCTTCGAGGTGATGAACGAAACAGCCCTCGACCTGGTCCGCAGGCATTTCCCGCAAGCGTCGCAACCGCTGCCGCGAGCGTCGTGGACGGTGCTGCTGGAACAGTCGGACACCGAGAGCGAGATCCATGCACGCGTGCGGTTCGAATCGCTGCTGGAGGCTGCATTGCGCGACGGATGCATCACCGACGCGGCGGTGGCCGGCAACCTGGAGCAGGCGGCAGCCATGTGGCGACTGCGCGAACTCATCCCGCTGGCGCAGGCCGAGGAAGGACTCAACATCAAGCACGACATCTCGCTCCCGGTGTCGCGCATCCCCGACTTCGTGAAACACACCGATGCGGTGCTGGAGACGACCTGGCCGGGCACGCGGATCGTCGACTTCGGTCACCTCGGCGATGGCAACCTGCACTACAACGTGCAGGCGCCGCCGGGCGTGGCAGCAGCGGACTTCCTGCGAGCCAACGAGACGGCGGTGAATGAGCGGGTCTACAACGCGGTCATGGCGCACGGCGGATCGATCTCGGCCGAACACGGCATCGGCGTTCTCAAGCGCGATACGCTGGCCGCCTACAAGTCACCGGTGGCACTTCAGTTGATGCGGGCGATCAAGCTCGCCCTGGACCCGCTGGGCACGATGAATCCGGGACGCGTCCTCTGAACCGGAACGCGGCGCCCTACTGCACCGTTCCCTTGATCGCCGAGGGCATCGGCAGCGCCATCACCTCGATGCCCTCGTCGTGCAGAGCACGAGCCTCGTCGGAAGTGGCCTGCCCGCGTATCGGACGCTCGTCGGCCTCACCGTAATGCATGCGGCGGGCCTCTTCGGCGAATTGCGTGCCGACGTCGTCGGTGTGTTCCATGACGTGCTGCACCGCTCGCAACCAAGCAGACTGAAGCATGAACTGGTCGGGCTGCGCTTCGGCAGTCGGTGTACCGGCAGCGGCAGATTCGGTGACCGAACCCGGGCGTGGTTGGGCCTGGCGCGGCTTCACGGGCTGGGTGTGCGCCTCGGCACGTGAGGTCGATGTCAGGACGTGTGGCGCCGACGGCAGGCGCTGCACGGTCGTGTCGCCGCACATCGGGCACTCGATGAGAGCCCGCTCGGTCTGGCTGCGGTAGTCGTCCTCGGACGCGAACCAGCCCTCGAAGCGATGGTCTGACGGGCAGCGCAGGTTCAGAACCTTCATGCCTCGATTATCGCGGGGCCACCGGATTTCATGCCGAGCGGGTTCACCACAACCACACGAAGCCTGGCTTCATGTGGCTCGGGACGCGTCGACCGAAATGGCAGCGGCTGCTTCCTGGCGCATCCACGTCAGGCCCCAGCGGCCCTCGCGCCAGTGCCGCAACCACAGCAGGCCAACCAGCGTCTTGACATCGGTCAGGGTGCCCAGGCGAGCTGCCTCCTCCAGCTCCTCGAGCGTGGCCGTGGCCACGTCGAGAAACTCGCCCTCGTCGAGCTTCGTTGCACCGGCAGTCAGCCCGCGGGCGAACCAGATTTCTATGCCTTCTGTCGAGTAGGCGATGGCGTTGTGCGTCAGGCCGGCACGCGCCCATTCGGTGGCGCGGTAGCCAGTTTCCTCGGCCAGTTCGCGAACGGCACAGACGATCGGTGCCTCACCGGCTTCCAGCTTGCCGGCCGGGAATTCGAGCATCACCTGCGCCACGGGATAGCGGAACTGGCGCTCGATGACGAGCCGACCATCGTCGAGGATCGGCACGATCATCACCGCGCCCGGATGAACGATGTATTCGCGCGACGCAGTGGCACCGTTGGGCAAACGGACGACATCACGCCGGACATCGAGGAAATGGCCGAGGTAGACCTGCTCCGACTCGATGCACTCTTCGCGAAGGTGGGCGTCCGGCTCGCTCACCGGCGCAGCCTCACGTGCTCAGGGCCTTGCCGATGGCGTTGACGCACAGTGCCATCAGGCCGCCAGGGAGCAGGCCGAACAGCAGCACGGCTGCACCGTTGATCGACAGCAGCGCTCGTACTTCACCCGAAGCCACGATCGGAGCGGTTTCGGCAGGCTCATCGAAGTACATGACCTTGACCAGGCGAAGGTAGTAGAACGCGCCGATCAGCGAGAACACCACCGCGGCCACCGCCAGCACGATGTACCCGTAGACATTGGTCGAAACGATCGCCTGCAGCACGCTGAACTTGGCATAGAAGCCCACCGTCGGTGGCACACCGGCCAGCGAGAACATGAAGATCGCCATGACGCCCGCGTACCAGGGGCTGCGCTTGGACAGGCCCTTCAGGTCATCGATGTTCTCGGATTCGAAGCCCTGACGGGACAGCAGCATGATGACGCCGAAGGTACCCAGTGTCGTCAAGACATAGGTCACCATGTAGAACATCGCCGAGCTGTAGCCGTTGGCAGCCGAGAGCGTGTTGGTGCCGATCACGGTCGGCGTCAGTCCCAGCAGCATGAAACCCATGTTCGCGATGGTCGAGTAGGCCAGCATGCGCTTCAGGTTGCGCTGCGCGATGGCAGCCAGGTTGCCGATGGCCATCGAACCGACGGCCAGCACGATCAGCATCTGCTGCCAATGCTCGGCGACACCGGACATGCCCTCGACCAGCAGCCGGATCGTGATCGCGAATGCAGCCAGCTTGGGCGCCCCGCCGATCAGCAGCGTGATCGCCGTCGGCGCACCCTGGTAGACGTCAGGCACCCACATGTGGAAGGGAACGGCGCCCAGCTTGAATGCCAGTCCGGCCACGATGAAGACCACACCGAAGATCAGCACCGCCTTGTTGATCTGGCCGGTACCGATGGCCTTGAAGACCTCGCCGATGTCCAGGGATCCGGTGGCTCCGTACATCATGGACATGCCGTAGAGCAGGAATCCGCTGGCCAGCGCGCCAAGCACGAAGTACTTCATGGCGGCCTCGGTCGCGTTCAGGCTGTCGCGTCGCATCGCCGTCAGCGCATAAAGCGACAGGCTCATCAACTCGAGCCCGAGGTAGACCACCAGGAAGTTGTTTGCAGACACCATCACGCAGATGCCGAGCAGCGAGAACATGCTGAGCGTGAAAAGCTCGCCCTTCAGCATTTCGCGCCCGTCGGCATAGGGACGAGCGTAGGCCAGCGAGATCATCACCGCGACAGTGGCGAAGAAGGCCAGCACATTGCCCATCGGGTCTGCGACCACCATCTGCTGCATCGCGTAGACCGAGAGTCCGGCGTCGTACTGGTACAGGAACAGCAATGCGACGATCGCCAGCGAGCCCTGGGTGAGCCGGTAGGTGAGGACGCGTTTGGGATCGGTGACCCACAGGTCGACGAGCGCCACGACGCAGGTCGCCAGGAGCAGGAAGATTTCGGGGTAGACGGCAAGCCAGTTCATGTCGTTCATCAGTTCAGCTTCGACACGGCCACGTGCTTCAGCAGTTCAGTCACCGACACATGCATCACATCGGTGAACGGCTTCGGGTAGAGACCCATCCACAGCACGGCAACCGCCAGCACCGTCATGATCAGCATTTCACGGGAATTGAGATCGATCAGTTCGCGCACGTGGTGATTGGCAATCGGTCCGAAATACACCCGCTTCACCATCCACAGCGTGTAGGCAGCACCGAACACCAGCGCAGTGGCTGCCAGTGCACCAAGCCAGAAGTTCACCTGGACCGCCGCCAGGATGACCATCCACTCGCCGACGAAGCCGGCGGTCGCGGGCAAGCCGCAATTGGCCATCGCGAAGAACACGGCGAAGGCGGTGAACGTCGGCATCGTGTTGACGACTCCACCGTAGCTGGCAATTTCGCGGGAATGAACCCGGTCGTACAGGACGCCGATGCACAGGAACATGGCACCCGAGACGAATCCGTGCGAAATCATCTGCACCAGCGCACCTGATACGCCGATCTCGTTGAACAGGAAGAAGCCCAGCGTGACGAAGCCCATGTGCGCGATGGACGAATAGGCGACGAGCTTCTTCATGTCCTGCTGAACCAGCGCCACGAGACCGATGTAGATCACCGCGATCAAGGAGATCGTGATGATGAACCAGGCCCACTCGTGAGAAGCATCGGGCGTGATCGGCAGCGAGAAGCGCAGGAATCCGTAGCCGCCGAGCTTCAGCATGATGGCGGCCAGAACCACCGAGCCTCCGGTCGGGGCCTCGACGTGTGCGTCGGGCAGCCAGGTGTGCACCGGCCACATCGGCACCTTGACGGCAAAGGCGGCGAAGAAGGCGAAGAACAGCAGCGTCTGCACAGACATCGACAGCGGCAGCTTGTACCAGGTCTGGAGGTCGAAACTGCCACCAGACTTGTAGTACAGGTACATCAGGGCGACCAGCATCAGCAGCGAGCCCGCCAGCGTGTAGAGGAAGAACTTGAACGCTGCGTAGACCCGCTTGGGACCGCCCCAGACGCCGATGATGATGTACATCGGAATCAGCGTGGCCTCGAAGAACACGTAGAACAGCAGGCCGTCGAGGGCAGTGAACACGCCGATCATGATTCCCGAAAGGATCAGGAACGCGCCCATGTACTGGTTGACGCGCTCGGTGATGACTTCCCAGCCGGCGATCACGACGATCACGCTGATGAACGCGGTCAGCAGCACGAACCACACCGAGATGCCGTCGACACCCAGGTGATAACGCACGTTGAACCGATCGATCCAGGCCAGGTTCTCGACGAACTGCATGTCTGCAGTGCCGATGTCGAACCCTGTGATCAAGGGCACCGTCACGACGAACGACACGATCGACGCAATCAACGCGAACCAGCGTGCAGCGGCGATCTGCTCGTCGCGACCGATCGCGAGCAGCACCGCACCCGACAGAATTGGCAGCCAGATGGCCAGGCTCAGCAAACCCATGTTCTTCTTTTCTCCGTGCCCCGTACGTGTCAGGAGCGGGCTCAGCGCCCGATCAAGCTGCCCAGATAGGGCCACAACTGCCAGGTCATCAATCCCATCAGACCCAAGATCATCACCAGCGCATACCAGTAGAGGTAGCCTGTCTGCACCAGTCTCACCACTGACGCGAGACTGCCAACCGCCCGTGCCGAGCCGTTGACGATCGCACCGTCGATGAAGGCCACATCACCGCCTTTCCACAGGCCGCGGCCCAACAACCGGGCGCCCGCAGCGAGCACATGCTCGTTGAACCAGTCCATGTAGTACTTGTTTTCCAGCACGGTCACGATGGGCGCGAAGATGCGGGCGCACGCGGCCGGAATCTCCGGCTTCAGGCAATAGAAGACGAATGCCACCACGACGCCGGACAGCGCAAGCCAGAACGGCAAGGTACCGAGGCCGTGCAGCGCCATCGCCATGGCGCCATGGAACTCGCTGGCGAGCTCCTCCATCGCGGGATGGTGCTCGGCGTTGACGTAGATCGAATCCCTGAACAGGCCGCCAAACAGCATCGGAGCAATGGTGAAGTAGCCGATCAGCACAGATGGAATGGCCAGCAACACCAGAGGAAGCGTGACGACCCACGGGGACTCGTGCGGCGCGTGGCCGTGGCTGCCGTGATCATCTCCGTGCCCGTGGGACGTGGATGCCGGCGAGTGAGCCGCAGCGTGACCTTGGGCTTCATCGTGTCCATGGGCGCCATGCTCGTCATGCGCATCGTGCGCGTCGTGCTCGCCTGGGAACGGCTTGTCGTGGAAGCGCTCCTTGCCGTGGAACACGATGAAGTACATCCGGAACGAATAGAACGCCGTCACGAACACACCAACGATCACGGCAAAGTAGGCAAAGCCCGATCCCCAGAGGTGGCTGGCGTGAACCGCCTCGATGATGCTGTCCTTCGAGTAGAAGCCGGAGAAGAGCGGCGTGCCGATCAGCGCCAGCGAACCCAGCAGCGACGTGATCCAGGTGATCGGCATGTACTTGCGCAGGCCACCCATGTTGCGGATGTCCTGATCGTGGTGCATCCCGATGATCACCGAGCCGGCGGCCAGGAACAGCAGTGCCTTGAAGAAGGCGTGGGTCATCAGGTGGAACACTGCAACGGAGTACGCCGAGGCGCCCAGTGCGACCGTCATGTAGCCCAGCTGCGAGAGCGTGGAATAGGCGACGACACGCTTGATGTCGTTCTGGATGATGCCGAGAAAGCCCATGAACAGCGCGGTGATGGCGCCGATCACCATGATGAAGCTGAGCGCGGTATCCGACAGTTCGAACAGCGGCGACATGCGCGTCACCATGAAGATGCCTGCAGTCACCATCGTCGCAGCGTGAATCAGCGCAGAGATCGGTGTCGGGCCTTCCATCGAATCGGGCAGCCACACGTGCAGCGGAAACTGCGCGCTCTTGCCCATCGCTCCGATGAACAGACAGATGCAGATCACCGTGATCAGCATCCAGTCGGTGCCAGGAAGGTTCAGCTTGGAAAGCTCATCGGCCTTGGCGAACGCTTCGCCGTAGTTCAGCGTTCCGGCATACGCGACGATCAGGCCGATGCCGAGGATGAATCCGAAGTCACCCACGCGGTTCACCAGGAACGCCTTCATGTTGGCGGCGATGGCGGTCGGCTTGGTGTAGTAGAAACCGATCAGCAGGTACGACACCAGGCCCACGGCCTCCCAGCCGAAGAACAGCTGCAGCATGTTGTTGCTCATCACGAGCATCAGCATGGAGAACGTGAACAGCGAGATGTAGCTGAAGAATCGCTGGTAGCCGTCTTCCTCGGCCATGTAGCCGATCGTGTAGATGTGCACCATGAGCGACACGAACGTCACCACGCACATCATCATCGCGGTCAGGCCGTCGATCAGGAACCCGACTTCCATCTTCAGCGCGCCGAGCTGCATCCACTCGTAGACGGTCGCGTTGTAGTGGGCGCCGTCGAACGCCACCGCTTTCAACGTGATGGCCGACAGGATGAAGGAGATCAGAACACCGAGGATGGTGACCGTGTGCGCGCCCCGGCGGCCGATCACGCGGCCGAACAATCCGGCTGCGATGGCGCCGACCAGCGGTGCAAGGGGCACCGCCAACAGCAGGTTCTGAGATAGTTGTGCGGACATGGAAGGTTCGGTCTGCGTGGGGTCGGTCGGTCAGCCCTTGAGGCTGTCGAGTTCATCGACGTTGATCGTGGCGCGGTTTCGGAACAGCACGACCAGGATCGCGAGGCCGATGGCGGATTCGGCCGCGGCCACGGTGAGGATGAAGAAGACGAACACCTGGCCGGCCATGTCGCCGAGGTAATGCGAGAAGGCGATGAAGTTCAGGTTGACCGCCAGCAGCATCAATTCGATGGCCATCAGCAGAACAATGAGGTTCTTGCGGTTCAGGAAGATGCCGATCACCGACAGCGCGAACAGGATGGCGCCGACAGAAAGGTAATGGCCGAGCGTGATCGGACCCATCAGCAATGCGTTCATGACGGCTCTCCAGCGGTCGTCGATGGAGCATCACGTTCGACCGTAGGCTGCATCTTGACCAGACGCACCCGGTCGGCCTTCCTGGCCCGAACCTGATCGGATGGGTTGGTTTGCTTGGTGTCCTTGCGCTGGCGCAGCGTCAGGGCGATCGCAGCGATGATGGCGACCAGCAACAACACGGCGGCAATCTGAAGCGGATAGAGGTATTCGGTGTAGATCTCGATGCCGAGCATCTTGGTGTTGCCGAGCTTCAGGTCTGCGGCATCCGGCGTCGGCGCGCTGGGAAGGTTGAAACCGGGAATGAGCACCGCGGCCATCTCGAGGGCGATGATCAGCCCGACGGCCCCGGCCACCGGGGCATGCTTCCAGAAGCCCTCTCGCAACGTGTCCGTGTTGATGTCGAGCATCATCACGACGAAGAGGAACAGCACCATGACCGCCCCGACGTACACGAGGATCAGAGCGATCGACAGGAACTCTGCGCGCAGCAGCATCCACACGCAGGACGCGGAGAAAAAAGCGAGCACGAGGTAGAGCGCTGCGTACACAGGGCTTCGCGCGGTGATCACGCGAAACGATGCGAACAGCAGCACCGCCGAGAAGATATAGAAGAGCACAGGGGTCGTGATCATGGGGTCTTGGGGCTCGTCGTCGACTGGCCGGGGGTTCGGCCCTTCAGGCGAGCGGCACTCGTGGAAGAGAACGCCTCGGTGGCGTGGACTCAACGGTATCGAGCGTCGGCCTCCTTGTTGGCTGCAATTTCGGGTTCGTAGCGATCACCGACCGCCAGCAACATGTCCTTGGTGAAATAGAGGTCACCGCGCTTTTCGCCGTGGTATTCGAAGATGTGCGTCTCGACGATCGAGTCAACCGGGCAGCTTTCCTCGCAGAAACCACAGAAGATGCACTTGGTCAGGTCGATGTCGTAGCGGGTCGTGCGACGTGATCCGTCGTCACGGACATCGCTCTCGATCGTGATCGCCATGGCGGGGCAGACGGCCTCGCACAGCTTGCACGCAATGCAGCGCTCCTCGCCGTTCTCGTAGCGGCGCAACGCGTGCAGGCCACGAAAACGCGGGCTGAGTGGCGTCTTTTCTTCCGGGAACTGCACGGTGATCGTGCGCTGAAAGAAATGACGCCCTGTCAGCTTGAAGCCCTTGAGCAATTCCAGCAGCAGGAAGCTGGAGACGAAGTCCTTGATGGGTGTTGCGGCAGCCATGTCAGTCCCCTATTTCCAGATGTTCCACGGGGATTGGATCCATAGACCCACGACGACCAGCCAGATCAGGGTCAGCGGAATGAAGATCTTCCAGCCCAGACGCATGATCTGGTCGTAGCGGTAGCGCGGGAAACTCGCCCGCACCCAGAGGAACAGCGTGCAAATCGCGAAAGTCTTGCCGAACAGCCAGAACCAGTTCCAGAACCACATCGTCTGGACGATCCAGTCCGGCGTGGCCATGCCCAGTGCCGAGAACGAGACCGGCGACATCCATCCGCCCAGGAACATCACGCAGGCCAGGGTCGACACCAGAATGATGTTGGCGTATTCAGCCAGGAAGAACATGGCGAACGACATGCCGGAGTACTCGACCATGTGCCCAGCGACGATCTCCGACTCGCCTTCGACCACGTCGAACGGATGGCGATTGGTCTCGGCGATACCCGCGATCACGTAGACCACGAAAATCGGGAACAGCGGAAGCCAGTTCCAGCTCAGGAAGGTCACGCCAAGGTCTGCGAAGACGCCACGGCCTTGCGACAACACGATGTCGGTCATGTTCAGACTGGCTGAAACCATCAACACGACGACCAGGGCAAAGCCCATCGCGATCTCGTAGCTGACCATCTGCGCCGAAGCGCGAAGCGCACCGAGGAACGCGTACTTCGAATTGGAGGCCCAGCCGGCGATGATCACGCCGTAGACCTCCATCGAGGTGATGGCCATCAGGAACAGCAGACCGGCGTTGATGTTGGAGAGCGCCGCTTCCGGGCCAAAGGGAACCACAGCCCAAGCCGCGAGTGCCGGCATGATCGTCATCACCGGTCCGAGCAGGAAAAGCCCCTTGTTCGCGGCTGCCGGAAGGATGATTTCCTTGAACATCAGCTTGACCGCATCCGCGATCGGCTGCAGCAGGCCGAGGGGACCGACCCGGTTCGGGCCGGGACGGATCTGGGTGAACGCGATGGCCTTGCGCTCCCACAACGTCAGATAGGCAACGCATCCCAGGAGCGGAAGCACCAGCGCGGCGATCTTGATGAGCGACCAGGCGACCGGCCACGCGCCGCCGAGCAGGGACGTGCCGTAGGTGTTGACGGTATCGAACATGATCGGCCTCAGACCTTTTCGACGGTGATGGCGCCGAACATCGCACCGAGCGCGCGGGTCTGCGCAGTGCCGGACGGAACGCGCACCGTGCGGGCATTCAATGTGGCGTCAAGTCGAGCCGGCAGTTGAGCCGATGCCGATCCTTGAGTGACGCGCACCAATGATCCCTCTTGCAGTCCGAGCTGTGCCCACAATCCCGCAGGAAGTCCAGCGAACGGAGCACGACCATCGGCGGTGAGTTGCAACGACCTGGCACGGCGCACCAGCGCGTCTGTCTCGTAGATCGGCACATCGGCGATGCGTTCGAAACCGGTCGCCACAGGCGTCAGCGAGGCTGGTGTGTCGATCCTGTTGCTCAAGCGGGCACTGATGCCCGATCCGTCGCCGACGGCCTCGGCTCTGACGTCCTCGGACGTCTCGAAGTCGAATCCCGGCACGTTGAGCATGTTGCCCAGCACGCGCAGCACCTTCCAGGCCGGACGGGTGTCCCCCAGCGGCTTGACCACGCCATGGAAGCTCTGCAAGCGCCCTTCGGCATTGACGAAACTGCCTGATGTTTCGGTGAATGGCGAGATCGGCAGCAGCACATCGGCGCAATCGAGAGCCGCATCGCGGAAAGAAGTCAGTGCAACGACCATCTCGGCGGCCTGCAGCGCGCCCACGGCGGCCGCGGGGTTGGCGGCATCGCGATCGGGCTCGACATTGAGCAGCACGCACGCCTTGAGCGAACCGCCAAGCATCTGCGCAGCGTTCAGTCCACCGGCAGCGGGCTGCGCGCCGACGATCTGCGCGCCAACGGAATTGGCCGCCGCAGTCAGGTCACCCACCGCCGCACCGGTCTGCTCTCCGATCCATTGAGCCAGCGCCATCAGGCTGGAGGCCGCTGGATGCTGCACTGCCGCGTTGCCAAGCAGGATGGCCTTGCGCTCTCCACCCAGCAGGGAGGCAGCGATGGCTTTCGCTTCGGCCGAGGGCTCGACCCCGGCGCCCAGTGCAACCGGCTCCGGGACTTGCTTGGATGCCGCAACCGCTGCAGCCACCTCGGCCAGGGAATGCACCCAGGCACTCGGCGCAGCCGTGATCGCGCCAGCCAACGGGATCAACCAGTCGTCATGCACAGCCTGAAGGCTGTGGATGCGCGCCCCCTTGCGGGCGGCCTGACGAAGTCGCTGCGCGAACAGCGGATGGTCCTTGCGCAGGAAGGATCCGACCACGAGCACCCGCTGCAGGCTGGAAAGCGCCGCGATCGGCATGCCCAACCAGCGGGCAGAACCAGCGCTGCGGGTGGCCGAGAAGTCAGACTGACGCAGACGGTGGTCGATGTTGTCGCTGCCCAGCCCACGAACGAGCTTGGCCAGCAAGTGAAGTTCCTCGACCGTGCTGTGAGCAGACCCGAGCGCACCGATGGATGCGGCACCATGATCGGCCTTGATCTGCGCCAGACCGTTGGCCACGTACTGCAATGCCGTGGTCCAGTCGACCGGCTTCCATTCGCCGCCCTGCTTGATCATCGGGCTCGTCAAACGCTGCTCGCTGTTGACTGCCTCGTACGAAAAGCGGTCACGATCTGCGATCCAGCATTCGTTGACGTCTTCGTTCTCGAGAGGGACGACACGCATGACCTTGCCGGACTTGACCTGAACGATCAGGTTGCTGCCTGTGCTGTCGTGTGGCGAAACCGACTTGCGACGCGAGAGCTCCCAGGTACGGGCGCTGTAGCGGAACGGCTTGCTGGTCAGCGCACCGACCGGGCAGACGTCGATCATGTTGCCCGACAGTTCGGAGTCGATGGTGTCACCAGCGACGGTGGTGATCTCGGAGTGCTCACCGCGATGAATCATGCCGAGTTCCATCACCCCTGCGACTTCCTGGCCGAAACGGACACAGCGGGTGCAGTGGATGCAGCGGCTCATCTCCTCCATGGAAATCAGCGGGCCGACTTCCTTGTGAAAGACCACTCGCTTTTCTTCTTGGTAGCGTGAGCTCGAACCGCCGTAGCCGACAGCCAGATCCTGCAACTGGCATTCGCCGCCCTGGTCGCAGATGGGGCAGTCGAGCGGGTGATTGATCAGCAGGAACTCCATCACGGACTGCTGCGCCTGCAAGGCCTTGGCACTCTTGGTGCGCACGATCATGCCTTGCGTCACCGGCGTGGCGCAGGCCGGCATCGGCTTCGGAGCCTTCTCGACATCGACCAGACACATGCGGCAATTCGCCGCGATGCTCAGTTTCTTGTGATAGCAGAAGTGCGGAATGTAGGTGCCGGCCTTGTCGGCGGCATGCATGACCATGCTGCCTTCGGCAATCTCGACCTTCTGACCGTCAAGCTGGATTTCAATCATGGCGCTGGGGTGCGGTCCGTCAAATCAGACATAAGCCGGCACGACGCAGGTCTTGTGCTCGACGTGATGGACGAATTCGTCTCGGAAGTGCTTGATCATCGCGCGCACCGGCATCGCGGCCGCGTCGCCCAGCGCGCAGATGGTCCGGCCCTGGATGTTGTCGGCCACCGAATTCAACAGCTCGATGTCTTCCATCTTGCCGTGCCCGTGTTCGATTCGGTCCACCATGCGGTACATCCAGCCGGTGCCTTCACGGCACGGCGTGCATTGGCCGCAGCTCTCGTGGGTATAGAAATAACTCAACCGCAGCAGGCTCTTGACCATGCAGCGACTGTCGTCCATGACGATGACGGCCCCCGAGCCCAGCATCGAACCGGCCTTGGCGATGCTGTCGTAGTCCATCGTGACATCCATCATCGTCGCGGCAGGGACCACCGGCGCCGAGGATCCTCCAGGGATCACAGCCTTCAGCTTGCGGCCCTTGCGCACTCCGCCGGCGAGTTCGAGCAGCACCGGGAACGGCGTACCCATCGGCACCTCGAAATTACCGGGCATCTCCACATCGCCGGAGACAGAGTAGATCTTCGTTCCGCCGTTGTTGGGCTTACCCACCTCGAGGTACGGCTGACCACCGTTGCGGATGATCCAGGGCACGGCCCCGAAGGTCTCGGTGTTGTTGATCGTCGTGGGCTTGCCGTAGAGGCCGTAGCTGGCGGGGAATGGGGGCTTGAATCGGGGCTGGCCCTTCTTGCCTTCGAGTGACTCGAGCAGCGCTGTCTCCTCGCCACAGATGTATGCGCCGAACCCATGCGCGGCGTGCAACTGGAAGTTGAAGCTCGAGCCCATGATCCTGTCGCCGAGGTAACCGGCCGCACGCGCCTGCTCCAGAGCCTCCTCGAACCGATCGTAGGCGTCGAAGATCTCGCCGTGAATGTAGTTGTAGCCCACGCCGATGCCCATCGCATAGGCGGCGATGGCCATGCCTTCGATGACGATGTGCGGATTGAACATCAGGATGTCGCGGTCCTTGCAGGTGCCTGGTTCGCCTTCGTCCGAGTTGCAGACCAGGTACTTGTTGCCAGGGTACATGCGCGGCATGAAGCTCCACTTCAGGCCTGTCGGGAAACCAGCGCCCCCTCGCCCGCGCAGACCGGAGGTCTTGACCTCGGCGATCACCTGATCGGGAGTCATCCCCTCGCCCCCATCGAGGCCCAGGATCTTGCGCAGCGCCTGATAGCCGCCGCGCGCTTCATAGTCGGCCAGACCCCAATTGCGGCCGTTCAGGTCCGCATAGATCTGCGCGCCGATGTGACGGCCGTGGAAGCAGGTGGCCACACCGTCGGCATGAAATTGGGAGAGATCGAGCATGAAAGGCCCCTGGACTGCTTAGCGGGACGAGTCGTCTTGCGACTTGAGAACAGCCACCAGCGCATCCAGCCGCTCGTGGGTCATGAAACTGCACATCTGCCTGTCGTTGACGAGCAGCACGGGCGAGTCAGCGCAGGCGCCCAGACATTCGCTCTTCTGCAGCGTGATCAGCCCATCAGACGTGGTGCCCCCCTCCTCGACCCCGAGACGACGGCACAGGTGCTCCAGCGCGTCCTGCCCATCGCGCAACTGGCAAGGCAGGTTGGTGCAGACATTGATCTTGTAGCGCCCCAGCGGCTGCTGGTTGTACATGTTGTAGAACGTGGTGACCTCGTGAACGGCAATCGGCGCCATGCCGAGGTAATCAGCCACGAAGTTCTCGCTCTCGGCGGACACGTAGCCGAGTTCCTGCTGCACGATCGCAAGGCAGGCCATCACGGCCGACTGCTTCTGATCGGCGGGGTACTTGGCCACCTCGCGCGCAAAGCGCTCGAGCGTGGCATCGGAAAACTGAATGGGCGCGCTCACCGGTCGATCTCTCCGAAAACGATGTCCATCGTGCCGATGACCGCAACCGCGTCGGCAATCATGTGGCCCCGCGCCATTTCGTCCAGGGCCGCGAGATGCGCGAAACCGGGTGCGCGTATCTTGAGCCGGTAGGGCTTGTTGGCACCGTCGCTGACGATGTAGATGCCGAACTCACCCTTCGGATGCTCGACCGCCGCGTAGGCTTCGCCCTCGGGGACGTGAAAGCCTTCGGTGAACAGCTTGAAGTGGTGGATCAGGTCTTCCATGCTCGACTTCATGTCGACACGGGATGGCGGCGCGACCTTGTGGTTGGACGTGATGACCGGCCCAGGATTCGCGCGCAACCAGGCGACGCACTGCTGGATGATCCGATTGGACTGACGCATCTCCTCGACGCGCACCAGGTAGCGGTCGTAGGTGTCTCCATTGACTCCGACAGGAATGTCGAAATCCATGTGCTCGTAGACATCGTATGGCTGCTTCTTGCGAAGGTCCCACTCGACGCCGGAGCCGCGCAGCATCGCACCGGTCAGACCCAGGTTCAAGGCACGCTCCGGGGTCACCACGCCGATGCCGACGGTGCGCTGCTTCCAGATCCGGTTGTCGGTGAGCAGGGTTTCGTAGTCGTCGACGCACTTGGGAAAGCGCTTGGTGAAATCGTCGATGAAGTCGAGCAACGTGCCGTGACGGTTGTCGTTCAACGCCGACATCACCTTCGCGTTGCGCACCTTCGAAGCCTTGTACTGAGGCATCGTGTCCGGCAGGTCACGGTACACGCCTCCCGGCCGGAAATACGCAGCATGCATGCGTGCGCCCGAAACCGCCTCGTACATGTCGAAGAGGTCTTCACGCTCACGGAAGCAATAGATGAAGATGTTCATCGCGCCGCAGTCGAGGCCGTGCGCACCCAGCCACATCAGGTGGTTCAGCAAGCGCGTGATCTCGCTGAACATCACACGGATGTATTGCGCACGCACAGGCACGTCGACGCCGAGCAGTCGCTCGATCGCGAGGCAGTAAGCGTGCTCGTTGCACATCATCGACACGTAGTCGAGACGATCCATGTACGGCAGCGACTGGATGTAGGTCTTGCTCTCGGCCAGCTTCTCGGTCGCGCGATGCAGCAACCCGATGTGCGGATCGGCGCGCTGGATCACTTCGCCGTCGAGTTCGAGAACCAGGCGCAGCACGCCGTGGGCCGCCGGATGCTGCGGACCGAAGTTCAGGGTGTAGTTCTTGATGTCAGCCATGAAAGTGTCTCAACCGGGGCGGCTCAGTGCAGACCACCGTAGTTGTCCTCACGGATGATCCGTGGCGTGATGTCGCGGGGCTCGATCGTGACCGGCTGATAGATCACGCGCTTCTTCTCGGGGTCGTAGCGCATCTCGACGTTGCCCGAGGTCGGGAAATCCTTTCGGAACGGGTGCCCGATGAAACCGTAGTCCGTGAGGATGCGCCGCAGATCCAGGTGACCGTCGAAGATGATGCCGTACAGGTCGAACGCTTCACGCTCGAACCAGTTGGCTGAGCTCCACACGTCATTCAAGGAAGGAATCGACGGCACGTCATCATCGATGCAGAAGACCTTCAACCGCAATCGCCAGTTGAGGCTGACCGACAGCAGGTGAGAGACCACGCAGAAGCGTGCCCCATCCCAGGGCTGATCGCGATACTCGGAATAGTCGACTCCGCACAGGTCGATCAGTTGCTCGAAACGAAGAGCCGGATCGTCGCGCAGCGCAAGTGCCACTTCAAGGTACTCAGCCGATGAGACGGTGATGGTGATTTCGCCGCGATCGGCCACGAGCGTCTTGATCCGCGAACCGAGCACGGCTTCGAGGGCTTTTTGCAGCGTTTCGATGTGAGTCATGGGCGAAGGAGCGCGATGGACCTGTCAAGTGGCGTGAGTCAGCGCGCGATGGTATTTTCGCGACGGATCTTGGACTGCAACTGCAGGATGCCGTAGAGCAGGGCCTCGGCCGTCGGCGGGCAGCCCGGCACGTAGACATCCACTGGCACGATGCGATCACAACCGCGGACAACCGAATAGCTGTAGTGGTAGTAGCCGCCCCCGTTGGCACAGGAACCCATGCTCAGCACCCAGCGAGGCTCGGCCATCTGGTCGTAGACCTTGCGCAGCGCGGGCGCCATCTTGTTGCAGAGCGTGCCGGCCACGATCATCAGGTCGCTCTGGCGCGGACTGGGCCGGAAAAGCATGCCGAAGCGGTCGATGTCGTAGCGCGCGGCACCCGCGTGCATCATCTCGACGGCACAGCACGCCAGACCGAAGGTCATCGGCCACAACGAACCGGTCTTGGACCAGTTGATGACGGTGTCCAGGCTCGTCGTGACGAAGCCTTCCTTCAGAACGCCTTCAATGCCCATGCTGCTGCCCGATGCGGGTGTGGTTGTCGCCGATGCCGAGGAGATTCATCATTCCCAATCGAGTGCGCCCTTTTTCCACTCGTAGGCAAAGCCGACGACCAGGATGCCGAGGAACAGCATCATGGCCCAGAAGCCGGCCGCACCGATCTCACGCAACGAGACCGCCCAGGGGAACAGGAATGCGATCTCGAGATCGAACAGGATGAACAGAATTGCCACCAGGTAGTAGCGAACATCGAATTTCATTCGAGCGTCCTCGAAGGCCTCGAAGCCGCACTCGTACGGTGAATTCTTCGCGGCGTCGGGGCGATGCGGCCCGAGCACGAAACCGATGACCTGGGGCAACACACCGACCACCACACCCACCAGGATGAAGAGGATGACCGGCAGGTAAGGTTGGAGGTCCATGATGCTTTTGAGAGCGTTTCAATTCGCAGAACTGGGCGGCCAAACATACCGCTCGAATAACACTTGGTGCCGACGGCGAGACTCGAACTCGCACAGCTTTCGCCACTACCCCCTCAAGATAGCGTGTCTACCAATTTCACCACGTCGGCCTTGTGTCTCTGTCGGCCGTCAATCATCGAATCAGCCTGCGCAAATACGATCATTAACAGCCCGAAATTCTAACCTCAATGCACGCGCTTTCCGAGCGTTTGCGCTGCGAGATCGCAGCACTCGCACGATCAGCAGCGCATCATTTCGAGGGTATGGCAGCCGCGCCGGATGCCGGCGCGTCAGAGGTCGCCGCAGCGGCTGGAGCAGAGGCAGTTGCAGGCGCTGGCGCGATGCCTGCACCGCCCGGAATCTGTGTCGCGCCGCTGGCGCCTGCGTCAGGCGCAGAAATCGCCGGGCGGTCGAGCACGCTGCCGGTCGGTGCAGCACGAGAGCGGTCGTTGGCCAGGAAGGCCAGCAACAAGGTGCAGGCAAAGAACACCGCGGCACACACCGCCGTGGAACGCGAAAGGAAATTCGCACTGCCGGTGGCACCGAAGAGACTGCCCGAGGCACCACTGCCAAATGAAGCGCCCATGTCTGCGCCCTTGCCGTGCTGCACGAGCACCAGACCGATCATCACCAGCGCGGCAAGGATCTGGACGATCACCACCAAATTCAACATCAGGTTCATGTTTTCGACTTTCCAAGAGACTCATGCACGGCCGCGGAAGCCGCACGACAGATGGCAGAAAATTCGTTCGCCTTGAGAGATGCTCCACCGACCAGACCACCGTCGATGTCGGACTGCGCGAACAGTGCAGAAGCATTGGCAGCCGTGACACTGCCGCCGTAGAGCAGGCGCATGTCGACGGCCTGCATGCTGGCTGCCGCCAGTTGAGCACGCAGCACGGCGTGCACAGCCTGCGCCTGCTCCGGCGTCGCGGTCAACCCGGTGCCGATGGCCCAGATGGGTTCATAGGCGACCACGATCTGCGACACGCAATGACCCAGCGTGTGAATGACGGCGGACAGCTGACGCTTCACCACCGATTCGGTCAGCATCGCCTGGCGTTCTTCCAGCGTTTCGCCCACGCACACGATCGGCGTCAACCCATGCGACAGCGCAGTCTTGGCTTTATCGGCAACGCGCTGGTCCGACTCGGCATGATGAACCCGGCGCTCGGAGTGCCCGACGATCACGTGGCGACAACCGAAATCGGCCAGCATCACAGCTGCCACATCCCCGGTATGGGCGCCAGGCTCGAGATGCGAGCAATCCTGGGCGCCCCAGGTGATCCGACTGCCCTGCAGCGTCAGGGCCACTTCGCCCAGATACGGGAACGGCACGCACACACTGACGTCCGAATCGAAAGGCTCGGCGGACCGCAGCGCCGACAGCAGCTGGACACTGGAAGCGCGCGTGCCGTTCATCTTCCAGTTGCCCACCACCAACGGACGTCGACCTGCGCCTGCCTTCGACAGTTGTGGATTCACCATGACAACACCAACTTTCCGATGTGCTGATTCGACTCCATCAGCGCGTGGGCCTGTGCGGCTTGAGCGGCCGGGAATATCCTGAAGACCACCGGCTTGACCAGCCTGGATTCGATCCAGCGCCACGCCGTCGAGCGCAACTCGCGTGCAATTGCCGACTTGAATTCAACGGAGCGGGCGCGCAACGTAGAGCCGGTGATTGTCAGGCGGCGCATCAACAACCGGCTGGCATCGAACTGAGCCGCGCTTCCGCCCTGCACTGCAATGATGACAAGGCGACCGTCATCGGCGAGGCAGCTGACTTCGCGTGCCACATAGTCCCCGGCGACCATGTCGAGAATGACGTCGACGCCGCGCCCAGCCGTCAAGCGCTTGACGGCGCCGACGAAATCCTCGGTGCGGTAATTGATCGCATGGTGTGCGCCAAGATTCAAGCAGGCCGCGGCCTTTTCATCTGAACCCACCGTGACCAGCACGGTGGCACCCGCAGCGCGTGCGAACTGAATCGCGGTCACACCGATCCCGCTGCTGCCGCCCTGGATCAGCAGCGTTTCGCCCGCCTTCAGGCCAGCGCGTGCGAAGACATTCGACCAGACGGTGAAGCAGGTTTCCGGGAGGCTGGCGGCCTCGATGTCGGTCAGCCCGGCAGGCACCGGCAGGCACTGCCCGACAGGAGCCACGCACAACTCGGCATAGCCGCCGCCAGCGACCAGCGCGCAGACACGATCGCCCACACGCAGTCCGGCCTCGGTCATTGCGCGCTCATCACCCGACACGATCGAACCCGCGACTTCGAGCCCGGGCAGATCGGACGCGCCGACCGGCGGCGGATAGATGCCCTTGCGCTGCAACACGTCCGGCCGGTTGATACCGGAGGCCGTGACAGCGATCAAGACCTCTCCCGGACCGGCAACGGGTGCCGGACGATCGGTCAGTCGGAGCACTTCGGGGGCGCCGAACGCACTGATTTCAATGGCTTTCATCGTGCTCAAGAGGCGATCTGCGCAGGCAACCCGGACCGCCAAGGGTCCGGGGCCAGCACGAGGTCCCTCAACAGGTTCGACTCACTCTTGCGAACCAGCGGCCGGCTGCTGATCGCGATCGATCAGCGCCTTCATGGACAGCTTGACGCGGCCCTTCTCGTCGGTCTCGAGCACCTTGACCTTGACGATCTGGCCTTCCTTCAGGAAGTCGGTGACCTTCTCCACGCGCTGATGTGCGATCTGGCTGATGTGCAGCAGCCCGTCCTTGCCCGGAAGCAGATTGACCAGGGCACCGAAGTCCAGGATCTTGACGATCGGGCCTTCGTAGACCTTGCCGATCTCGACCTCGGCAGTGATCTCCTCGATGCGCTTCTTGGCGTGCGCGGCCTTGTCGGCGTCGGTCGATGCGATCGTGATCGTGCCGTCTTCTCCGATGTCGATCGTCGTGCCCGTCTCCTCGGTCAGGGCGCGGATGGTGGCGCCACCCTTGCCGATCACGTCACGGATCTTCTCGGGGTTGATCTTCATCGTGTACAGGCGCGGGGCGAACTGCGACACCTCGGTGTTGGCCGAACCCATGGCCTCGACCATCTTGCCCAGGATATGAAGACGTGCTTCCTTGGCCTGCGCCAGCGCGACCTGCATGATTTCCTTGGTGATGCCCTGGATCTTGATGTCCATCTGCAGCGCGGTCACGCCGGCGGTGGTGCCGGCAACCTTGAAGTCCATGTCGCCAAGGTGATCTTCATCGCCCAGGATGTCGGTCAGCACCGCGAAGCGGTTGCCGTCCTTGATCAGGCCCATCGCGATGCCGGCCACGTGTGCCTTCAGTGGCACGCCCGCGTCCATCAGAGCCAGGCAACCGCCGCAGACCGAGGCCATCGACGACGAGCCGTTCGACTCGGTGATTTCCGAGACGACCCGCATGGAATACGGGAAGTCAGAGCGATCCGGCAGCACCGCGACCAGCGCGCGCTTGGCCAGGCGGCCGTGGCCGATCTCGCGGCGCTTCGGCGTGCCGACGCGACCCGTCTCGCCGGTGGCGAACGGAGGCATGTTGTAGTGCAGCATGAAGTGCTCGCTGTACTCGCCGGCCAACGCGTCGATCTTCTGGGAATCGCGGTCGGTACCGAGCGTGGCAGCCACCAGCGCCTGCGTCTCGCCGCGCGTGAACAGCGCCGAACCGTGAACCCGCGGCAGCACGCTGTTGCGGATCTCGATCTGGCGCACGGTGCGCGTGTCCCGACCGTCGATGCGTGGTTCGCCCGAGAGGATCTGGCTGCGCACGATCTTGGCTTCGATGTCGAACAGGACGTTGTCGACCTTGACCTTGTCGATCGAGGCGCCATCGGCGGTCAGCGCTGCCATCGTCTTGGCCGTGACCTCGCGCGTGGCTTGCGTGCGAGCCTGCTTCGAGCGGATCTGGTATGCGGTGCGCAGCGGACCTTCGGCCAGTTCGACGACCTTCGCGATGAAGGGTTCGTCCTTCGAGGCGGGTTTCCAGTCCCAGGCCGGCTTGCCGGCGTCACGAACCAGTTCATTGATCGCAGCAATCGCGATCTTGCTCTGCTCGTGGCCGAACACCACGCCGCCAAGCATGATTTCCTCGCTCAGTTGCTTGGCTTCGGACTCGACCATCAGCACGGCTGCCTGGGTTCCGGCGACGACGAGATCCATCGCCGAATCGAGCAGCTGGGTCTTGCCCGGATTGAGCACGTACTCGCCGTTGACGTAGCCAACGCGAGCAGCGCCGATCGGTCCGTCGAACGGGATGCCGGAGATGGCCAGCGCAGCGCTCGAACCGATCAGTGCGGCGATGTCGGCCGAGACTTCCGGATTCAGCGACATGACGTGGACGACGACCTGCACCTCGTTGTAGAAGCCTTCAGGGAACAGAGGACGCAGCGGACGGTCGATCAGGCGCGAGGTCAGCGTTTCGAGTTCGCTCGGGCGACCTTCGCGCTTGAAGAAGCTGCCCGGGATCTTGCCGGCAGCGTAGGTCTTCTCGATGTAGTCGACGGTCAGCGGGAAGAAATCCTGCCCTGGCTTCGGGTTCTTGGCACCGACCACGGTGGCGAGCACCACGGTGTCGTCGATGTTGACCAGCACCGCGCCACCAGACTGGCGGGCGATTTCGCCGGTTTCCAGCACCACGGTGTGCTGACCCCATTGGAAGGTCTTGGTGACTTTGTTGAACATGCTCATGTGTTTCTCCGGTTGAGATCAGCGCCTTGCGGGTGGCGCCTTCGAACCCAGAGCTGCGGCATCCTGGCGCGATGCCATTCCAGCGGCGTTCACTGTCAAACGCCAGTGGAATGACACATCGTCATCGTTGGGTGCCCGGCTCAAAACGAGAAGAGCCTGTGCTGGAAACCCAGACAGGCTCTTTGCTTCGATCGGCAGATTACTTGCGCAGACCCAGCTTCTGGATCAGTGCGGTATAGCGATCGGCGTCGCGGTCTTTCAGGTAGGCCAGCAAGCTCTTGCGCGTGTTGACCATCTTCAACAGACCACGGCGGCCGTGGTGATCCTTCAGGTGCGTCTTGAAGTGCGGCGTCAGTTCGTTGATGCGAGCAGTCAGCAACGCAACCTGAACCTCGGGAGATCCGGTGTCGTTGGCGCTGCGCGCGTTGGCCTTGACGATTTCGGCCTTTTGGGCGACGGTTGAGGTCATGATGTTTCCTTGTGATGAAGCCGACTCTTCGCAGTGGATGCGGGCTTCATGTTGTGACTTGCGGTCGCGGGTGAAACTACCTGCGCCGTGCGAAAACCACGGACTGAACCTGTCCGAAGCCGATCGATTATAGCCCGCTCAGGCAGCCGCCAGTGGCCAGCGTGGGCGGACGTTGAAGTCGTGGTCGCGGCGGGGCGCAGCGATGCGTCTCTGCCACCGCATGGCAGCGGCCAGCGCGATCATCGCGCCGTTGTCGGTGCACAGGGCCAGTTCGGGGTAATGCACGTTGAACCGCCGGCGCGCACCCTCCGCGTTGAGCCGACCGCGCAGCGCCGCGTTGGCGCCGACTCCACCTGCGACGACGAGCCGATCGAGCCCGCTGTCCTGCAAGGCGGTGATCGACTTGCGCACCAGGACGTCCACGATTGCAGCCTGGGTGCTGGCAGCCAGATCGGCCCGATCCTGATCGCTGGGCGACGGGCCGAGCTTGCGCAGGGTCACCATGACGGCTGTCTTCAGCCCGGCGAACGAGAAACTCAGATCGCCGCTGCGCAGCATCGGTCGAGGCAGATCGAAGCGGGCCGGGTCGCCGCTGACCGCGAGCTGCGCGAGCGCCGGGCCGCCGGGGTAGCCCAGGCCCAGCAATTTCGCCGACTTGTCGAAAGCCTCGCCGGCAGCGTCGTCGATCGTTTCGCCCAGCAGCGTGTAGGAACCGACATCGTCGACGCGCATCAGCTGCGTGTGCCCGCCCGACACCAGCAGCGCAACAAACGGGAACGCAGGCGGGTCGGCGCCGAGGAACGGCGACAGCAGATGACCTTCGAGATGATGGACACCCACCACCGGGCGATCGAGGGAAGCTCCCAGGGCGCAGGCCACCCCCGCACCGACGAGCAACGCGCCGGCGAGGCCCGGACCCTGGGTGTAAGCGACGATGTCGATGTCGCGCAATTCAGCCCGGGCTTCCCGCATCACCTGCCGCGCAAGGGGCAGCACGCGGCGGATGTGGTCGCGCGAGGCGAGCTCCGGAACCACACCACCGTATGCGCGATGCATGTCGATCTGGCTGTACAGGGCCTGGCCGCGCAGGCGCGGAATGCCCTCGACATCAGCCTCGACCAAAGCCACGCCAGTTTCGTCGCAAGACGATTCGATGCCCAGGAAAATCATGCAGGAAGTCTAGGCGACAGGCCGCAACCGGCCGCCCGCGCGGTACCCGGTGGCGTGGAATTTGCATCCCCATGAAGCCATGAAACCGTCCCTGCGTATCGTCATCGTGGCGCCTGACTCCTTGGCCGCCGAAGACCCGACCGAGGACAACGCCGAAGCCCAGGCCGAACGTTCGCGCAGCCTGCGCATCGGCCTGCTCGAGAACGGCTACAACATCGTCGCCGTGCTGCCCGCAGACGTGTTCCTGCCCGAGCGTCTGGCACAGATCTCACCGGACATGGTGATCGTCGACGCTGAAAGCGGCGCGCGCGACACGCTTGAACACGTGGTCGTCGCCACTCGCGACGCTCGGCGGCCGATCGTCCTGTTCACCAACGACGAAGACACCAGCCATGTCGGTGCAGCCATAGCAGCAGGAGTCACGGCGTATGTGGTGTCCGGCCTGGCTGCAGACCGGGTCAAGCCCGTGCTCGAGATCGCCCTCGCCCGTTTTGAACACGAGGAATCGATGCGTCGCGAACTCGCCGACGCGCGCTCCCAGCTGTCCGATCGCAAGGTGATCGATCGAGCCAAGGGCATCCTGATGAAACGCCAGGGATTGCCCGAGAACGAAGCCTACGCGCTGCTGCGCAAGGCAGCGATGGACAAGGGGCTGAAGCTGGTGGACGTCGCGCAGCGCATCATCGACGTCGCCGAACTGCTGGCTTGATCCCGCCTCGGGCGCCCGATGCCCAATCCCTGTGCAGCGCGGACCCGATCGACAGGGGTTCGCTACACAGAGCGCACGCCAGCCGCATGATTTTGGTGCGCCGCAGCAACTTCAGGACTGAAAAGTGATGCCGGCACGTTGGCACGACCATTGCTGCTACTCACTGCAGTAGGTCAACGGCGATCTACGAATGACTGCGTTGTTCACCAACTCGGTGAATTGCGCAACGGACGACGGCGTCCCTCACTGTCCCTGATCTTCAACGATCGACAGCGTGGGCGCCGTTTTTGTTTGTGCATTTGAATTTCATCGCCTCGCCATTTCGAAGGACACCATGAACCTCCCTCTGACTCGAAAGATCGACATGAGCCGCCGAACCCTGATCAAAGCGGCTGCCGCCACCAGCGCTGCCGGACTCGTTCCTGGACTGCAGAGCGCCGTGTACGCCGCCGGCTCGGACAAGCCGGAGAAGGAAGAAGTTCGCATCGGGTTCATCCCGCTGACCGATTGCGCTTCGGTCGTGATGGCGTCGGTGCTCGGCTTCGACAAGAAGTACGGCATCAAGATCATCCCGACCAAGGAGGCCTCCTGGGCTGGAGTGCGCGACAAGCTCGTCAACGGCGAACTCGACATGGCTCACGTGCTGTACGGGTTGATCTACGGGGTGCACATGGGCACCGCCGGGCCAAAGAAGGACATGGCCGTCCTGATGAGCCTCAACAACAACGGGCAGGCGATCACCTTGTCGAAAGCGCTCGCCGACAAGGGTGCAGTGGACGGAGCCGGTCTGGCCAAGGTCATGGCCAAGGAGAAGCGCGAGTACACCTTCGCCGGAACCTTCCCGACAGGAACGCACGCGATGTGGATGCACTACTGGCTGGCGGCTTCGGGAATCGATCCGGTGCGCGGAGCCAAGCTGATCACTGTGCCTCCGCCGCAGATGGTGGCCAACATGCGTGTCGGCAACATGGACGGATTTTGCGTCGGCGAGCCCTGGGGGCATCGCGCCATCATCGACGGAATCGGCGTCACAGCCGTCACCACACAGGACATCTGGAAAGACCACCCGGAAAAGACGCTGGGCACGACGGCCGACTTCGTCAAGAACAATCCGAACACCTGCCGCGCTGTGATGATGGCCGTGCTCGAAGCCAGCCGCTGGATCGACTCAGGTCTGCAGAACAAGAACAAGATGGCAGAAACCATCGCCGACAAGTCATACGTGAACACCGGTGTCGATGCGATCAACCAGCGCATCCTGGGCCGCTACCAGAACGGCATGGGCAAGACATGGGATGACCCCAACCACATGAAGTTCTTCAATGACGGTGCGGTGAATTTCCCGTACCTGTCCGATGGCATGTGGTTCCTCACGCAGCACAAGCGTTGGGGCCTGATCAAGGAACACCCGGACTACCTCGGCATCGCGAAACAGATCAACCAGATCGATCTGTACAAGCAGGCAGCCAGCGCCCTGAAGATCAATGTGCCCAAGGATCCGATGCGCACCAGCAAACTGATCGATGGCGTGGTCTGGGATGGCAAGGACCCGAAGAAGTACGCCGACGGTTTCGCCATCAAGGCCTGACCTCGCCGCCCGCATCCACACCACCTGGAGTTCATCATGGTCAGTGCAGTGTTTCACTCTCCCCTCGCGGCATCGG
The DNA here is from genome assembly GCA_017986065.1 of Rhizobacter sp. Classification (GTDB taxonomy): domain Bacteria; phylum Pseudomonadota; class Gammaproteobacteria; order Burkholderiales; family Burkholderiaceae_C; genus PBB1. The sequence goes on from JAGNWJ010000014.1 coordinate 30,919, forward strand.
CCGAGATGCAGGCCCAGAAACTGGCTCACGAGAAGCCCCCGGCCAATTCTTCGGCAGCGGGTGTCGCGCGAGCACCAACAGCCAGCCGCAAGATGGCCGTGGACTGGGGGGCGTTCTGGCTGAAGGTGCTGTCTCCGCTCGCCGGCATGGGGTTGCTCGTCGGGCTGTGGGCGCTGGCGACGATGAACAGCACCACGTTCCCGTCGCCGACCGAGACCTTCAAGGCGGCCGTCGAGTTGTTTGCCGATCCGTTCTATCGCAAGGGACCCAACGACCAGGGGATCGGCTGGAACATCCTCTTCTCGCTCGAGCGTGTGGCCATCGGCTTCGGCCTGGCAGCGGCTGTCGGCATTCCGATGGGCTTCATGATCGGCCGATTCAAGGTGCTCAACGACATGCTGTCGCCGCTGATCAGCCTGCTGCGGCCGGTATCACCACTGGCCTGGCTGCCGATCGGCCTGCTGGTCTTCAAGGCAGCCAATCCGGCTGCGGTGTGGACCATCTTCATCTGCTCCATCTGGCCGATGATCATCAACACCGCAGTGGGCGTCCAGCGGGTGCCGCAGGACTACCTGAACGTGGCCCGCGTGCTGAACCTGTCCGAGTGGAAGGTCATCACCAAGATCCTGTTCCCGGCTGTGCTGCCCTACATGCTGACGGGCGTGCGCCTGTCAGTGGGCACAGCCTGGCTGGTGATCGTCGCCGCCGAGATGCTGACCGGCGGCGTCGGCATCGGGTTCTGGGTCTGGGATGAGTGGAACAACCTCAACGTGAAGCACATCATCATCGCGATCGTCGTGATCGGTGTCGTCGGCCTGCTGCTTGAAACCGCACTGGTGGCGATCGCCAAGCGTTTCAGCTACGAAGACGTCTGAGCCCGCACCGTACTTTCGAGAGATCACACGACATGAAAAACTTCATCCTTGTGGAAAACGCCGAAATGACGTTCCACACCAAGAAGGGCAGCTTCCATGCACTGCGCGACATCAACCTCAGCGTGGCCAAGGGCGAGT
>JAGNWJ010000014.1:32031-42476 GCA_017986065.1 Rhizobacter sp.
ACTTTCGAGAGATCACACGACATGAAAAACTTCATCCTTGTGGAAAACGCCGAAATGACGTTCCACACCAAGAAGGGCAGCTTCCATGCACTGCGCGACATCAACCTCAGCGTGGCCAAGGGCGAGTTCGTCACACTGATCGGTCACTCGGGCTGCGGCAAGTCGACGCTGCTGAACCTGATCGCAGGTCTGACCGTGCCGACGTCAGGTGCGCTGCTGTGCGACAACCGTGAAATCGCCGCACCCAGCCCGGAGCGTGCGGTGGTGTTCCAGAACCACTCCCTGCTGCCGTGGTTGACCTGTTTCGAGAACGTGCACCTCGGCGTCGAGCGCGTGTTCGGCGCGACCGAGTCGAAGGCCCAGCTCGGTGCGCGAACGCTGGCCGCACTCGAGCTGGTCGACATGGGGCACGCGGTGACCAAGCGCCCTCACGAGATCTCCGGCGGCATGAAGCAGCGCGTCGGCATCGCCAGGGCGCTGGCCATGGAACCCAAGGTGCTGCTGATGGACGAGCCTTTTGGCGCCCTCGATGCCCTGACGCGCGCCAAGCTGCAGGACGAGCTGCTGAAGATCGTTCAGCGCACCCACAGCACCGTGGTGATGGTCACGCACGATGTCGACGAGGCGGTGCTGCTGTCGGACCGCATCGTGATGATGACCAACGGCCCGGCCGCCACCATCGGAGAAATCGTCAGCGTGGAACTGCCGAGACCACGCGACCGCGTCGAGCTCGCGGCGGACACGCGCTATGTGAACTACCGCAAGGAGGTTCTGGACTTCCTGTACACCCGCCACGGGCATGTGGAGCGGCAGGCGGCCTGAGGGCTCACCTGAGGCGGGGGGGCTTGTGCTCCGCCCGCATCCTCAGTGCTGTTCCTTGGCGTGATTGATCGTGTACTTCGGTATCTCGATCGTCACGTCCTGCTGAGACAGGATCGCCTGGCACGACAGACGCGAGTTGGGCTCCAGGCCCCAGGCGCGATCGAGCAGGTCTTCCTCGACCTCGTCCATCTCGCCGAGCGACGCAAACCCTTGCCTGACCACCACGTGGCAGGTTGTGCAGGCACAGCTCATCTCGCAGGCATGCTCGATCTCGATGCCGTTCTCGAGCAACGCCTCGCAGATCGACGTTCCGGCCGCGGCCTTGATTTCGGTGCCGTGCGGGCAATACTCTGCGTGGGGGAGGATCCTGATGATGGGCATGCGGGGTTCCTGGTTCAGACCTCGGTGACGCGGCGTCCCGCCAGCGCCTTGCGGATGCCTCGGTTCATGCGCGCGGCTGCGAAGGCTTCGGTGCTCTGCGCCAGCGCCTCGACCGCATCGTCGATCGCGTGGTGATCACTGCCCTGCCTCACCGCCTCCAGCCGCTGAAGCATCGACTCGATTGCCGCCGATTCCGGCACTTCGAGCAGGTCGCCATCGGCGTCGATCGCCGCGCGTGTCGCCAGCAACATGCGCTCGGCCTCGACGCGCGACTCGCGCAGCGCACGCTCCTTCATGTCGACTTCGGCAGTCGTGAAGCTTTCACTCAACATGCGCGCGATGTCCTCGTCGGCCAGACCGTAGCTCGGCTTCACGGCGATCGAAGCCTCGACACCCGAACCCTCTTCGCGCGCCGCCACACTGAGCATGCCGTCGGCATCGACGGTGAAGCTGACACGGATGCGTGCCGCGCCCGCCACCATCGGCGGAATGCCGCGCAGTTCGAAGCGCGCCAGCGACCTGCAGTCGCTGACCAGCTCGCGCTCGCCCTGCACCACGTGGATCGCCAGCGCAGTCTGCCCGTCCTTGAAGGTGGTGAAATCCTGCGCACGAGCGGTCGGGATCGAGCTGTTGCGCGGAATGATGCGCTCGACGAGCCCTCCCATGGTCTCCAGGCCCAGCGACAGCGGAATCACGTCGAGTAGCAGCATTTCCTCGGCACCGGCATTGCCGGCCAGCGTGTTCGCGTGCAGCGCGGCACCCAGCGCCACCACCTCATCCGGATTCAGGTTGTTCAGCGGCGCCTTGCCGAAGAAGTCGGCCACCGCAGCCTGCACCGCCGGCATGCGCGTCGACCCACCGACCATCACGACACCCTGGACTGCCGTCTTGTCTGTCCTTGCATCGCGCAGCACCTTGCGCAGAACCGCCAGTGTGCGTGCCACCAGATCGTGCGTGATCGCATTGAACTGGTCGCGCGTGACGCGGACCGACAGCTCGGTCGATGAACCGTCGCCTGCGGATACCGGGCTTGCCAGCGTCGCATGATCGGCCAACGAGAGCTTCTCCTTGGCCGCTCGGGCGGCCACCAGCACGGCTCGCTTGTCCTGAGCCGACCTGACCTCGAGCCCGGCCTGCGCCTGCGCCCAGTCTGCCAGCGCATGATCGAAGTCATCGCCGCCCAGGGCCGAATCGCCACCGGTCGCGACCACCTCGAACACGCCCGCGCTCAGGCGCAGCAGCGAGACGTCGAAGGTGCCGCCGCCCAGGTCGTAGACGGCATACAGACCCTCGGAGCCGTTCTCCAGCCCGTAGGCGATGGCCGCAGCCGTTGGCTCGTTGATCAGCCGCAGCACATTCAGACCGGCAAGTTGCGCAGCGTCCTTCGTGGCCTGACGCTGCGCATCGTCGAAGTAGGCTGGCACAGTGACCACCGCACCGAACAGCTCGTCGTCGAACGTGTCCTCGGCGCGCTGCCGCAGGGTGGCGAGGATCTCGGCCGAAACCTCGACAGGCGACTTGACTCCATCGACAGTGCGGATCTGCAGCATGCCCGGCGCCTCGACGAAGTCGTAAGGCAGCTTGCCGCGATCGACGATGTCGGCGAGACCGCGCCCCATGAAACGCTTCGCCGATACCAGCGTGTTGCGCGGATCAGTGGCCGCCTCGGCCAGCGCCTCGGCACCGATCTGCCGGCGACCATTGGCGAGGTAGCGAACGGCTGAAGGAAGGATCACACGCCCGGCCCCATCGGGCAGGCATTCGGCGACACCGTGACGGACCGAGGCGACCAGCGAGTGCGTGGTACCGAGGTCGATGCCGACCGCGATGCGGCGCTGGTGCGGGTCCGGCGCTCCGCCGGGTTCTGAAATCTGTAGAAGAGCCATGTCGCTATTGTTCCAGCGCTTCCAGACGCGCATCGACGTCACGGGCAAAGCGCTCGACGAACATCAGGGCTCTGACCTGCTGCGCTGCCGCGACAGGGTCCTGCCGATCATCGATCAGCGCGCGCAACTCGCTCAAGGCGCAGTCACGATGACTCGCCACCTCCGATGCCAGCGCCTCGACTTCGGCCAGCCTCGACGCGGCGTCGAGCGACTCGCGCCATTCCATCTGCTGCATCAGGAAAGAGCCGGGCATCGCGGTGTTGTCTTCGGCATTGATGGGCACGCCTCGCAGTTCGCACAGGTAGGCCGCACGGCGCAGCGGGTCTTTCAGGCGGCGATGCGCCTCGTTGATCCGCACCGCCCACTGCATTGCCAGGCGCTGCGCCGAGGCACCTTCGCTGACGAAACGATCGGGATGCGCTTCGCTCAGCAAGGTACGCCAGCGGGCATCAAGCGCAGAGGCATCCTGTTCGAATCGGCGGGGCACACCGAAGAGTTCAAAGTCGTCGCTGTCGATCTTCATCGCCACGCCCGGTCCGAATGCACCGGTGTCTCAGAGGGTGAGAGGATTTCGTCGCGAGCGGGTCGAGGTGGTGTTGAGGAGCGGAGCCGTACCCAGGTACGGTGAGCACCGCAGACGCCAGATCGGACCGCGCAGCAGAAAGCCTCTCACACCCGGAACGACTCACCACATCCGCAGCGGTCCTTCTCGCGCGGGTTGTGGAACTTGAAGCCTTCGTTCAGGCCCTCTCGGACGAAGTCGAGCTCGGTGCCGTCGATGTAAGGCAGGCTCTTGGGGTCGACCAGCACCTTGACTCCATGGTCTTCGAAGACCGTGTCCTCGGGCGCCACGTCGTCGGCGTACTCGAGCTTGTAGGCGAGGCCCGAACAGCCCGTCGTGCGCACGCCCAGCCGGACGCCCACGCCCTTGCCGCGCTTGCCGATGTATCGGGCGACATGTCGTGCCGCCGCCTCAGTCAGTGTGACAGCCATGATTTCAATGAGAAGCGGCCTTGGCCTTGTAGTCGTTGACCGCAGCCTTGATCGCGTCCTCGGCCAGGATCGAACAATGGATCTTGACTGGTGGCAGCGCCAGCTCTTCGGCGATGTGGGTGTTCTTGATCGTGAGTGCCTCGTCAAGCGACTTGCCCTTGATCCACTCGGTGACCAGCGAACTCGACGCGATCGCCGACCCGCAGCCGTAGGTCTTGAACTTGGCGTCCTCGATCAGGCCGGTCGCCGGATTGACCTTGATCTGCAGCTTCATCACGTCACCGCAGGCCGGCGCGCCGACCATGCCGGTGCCCACCGTCTCGTCGCCCTTGTCGAACGAGCCGACATTGCGCGGATGCTCGTAATGCTCGATGACCTTTTCGCTGTATGCCATGTCAGTACTCCAGATACATCATTTGGGGTTGCGGCCCGCGCTCAGTGCGCTGCCCACTGGATGGTGCTGATGTCGACACCTTCCTTGTACATGTCCCACAGCGGAGACAGCTCGCGCAGCTTGGCGACGCGCTCCTTCAGAGTGGTGATCACGTAGTCGATCTCCTCGGTCGTCGTGTAGCGGCCGATCGTCATGCGCAGGCTCGAATGCGCGAGTTCATCGCTGCGGCCCAGGGCGCGCAAGACATAGCTGGGCTCGAGGCTGGCCGAGGTGCAGGCCGAACCCGACGACACCGCGATGCCCTTGATGCCCATGATCAGCGACTCGCCCTCGACGAAGTTGAAACTCATGTTCACGTTGTGCGGAACGCGCTTCGTCGGATGGCCGTTCAGGAAGGTCTGTTCGATATCCGAAAGACCCGCCAGCAGACGCTTCTGCAGCATTCGGATTCGCTCGCTCTCGGCAGCCATTTCCTCGCCAGCGATACGAAATGCCTCGCCCATGCCGACGATCTGGTGCGTGGGCAGCGTGCCCGAACGCATGCCCCGCTCGTGACCGCCCCCGTGCATCTGGGCCTCGATGCGCACCCGCGGCTTGCGGCACACGTACAGCGCGCCAATACCCTTCGGCCCGTAGGTCTTGTGCGATGCCAGGCTCATCAGATCGACAGGCAACGCGGCCAGGTCGATCGCCACCTTGCCAGTGGCCTGCGCGGCATCGACGTGGAAGATGATGCCGCGCTCGCGGCACAGGGTGCCGATGGCCGGAATGTCCTGGATCACGCCGATCTCGTTGTTGACGAACATCACCGACACCAGGATGGTGTCGGGGCGGATCGCCGCCTTCAGCTTCTCGAAATCGAGCAGTCCGTCTTCCTCCACCTCGAGGTAGGTGGCGTCGAAGCCCTGGCGCTCGAGTTCTCGCACCGTGTCCAGAACCGCCTTGTGCTCGGTCTTCACGGTGATGATGTGCTTGCCGCGCGTCTTGTAGAACTGCGCTGCGCCCTTCAGGGCGAGGTTGATCGATTCGGTGGCGCCCGACGTCCAGACGATCTCCCGAGGATCGGCACCCACCAGTCCAGCGACCTGCTCGCGAGCCTTCTCGACCGCCGCTTCGGCTTCCCATCCCCAGGCGTGGCTGCGTGAGGCCGGATTGCCGAAGTGCTCGCGCAACCAAGGAATCATGGCGTCGACGACGCGCTGATCCACCGGGCTGGTGGCGCCGTAGTCCATGTAGATCGGGAAGTGTGGCGTCAGATCCATGGTTCGATTTCTGCTCGGGAATGGCGGCTGCGGGGGCGCCCATGCGCCAGCTTCACCACAGCGGTTCAGCGTTATTTCGAGAAGGCGTTGCCGAGGGCAAAGACGGAGTTCGGTGCAGTGATACGGATCGGCTTCACGACAGGTTGCGTCGAGATCGCGCGCTTGACCGGATGCTCCTCGACCGAAATTCCCTTGGCCAATTGATCCTCGACCAGGTTCTTCAGCGAGATCGAATTCAGGTGCTCGATCATCTTGGTGTTGAGGCTGGCCCACAGGTCGTGGGTCATGCAGCGGCCGCCGTCCTCGCCCATGCAGTTTTCCTTGCCGCCGCAACCCGTTGCATCCAGCGGCTCGTCGACGGCCAGGATGATGTCGGCGACGGTGATTTCCTCCGACTTGCGGCCCAGCGAATAGCCGCCGCCTGGTCCGCGCGTGCTCTCGACCAGTTCGTGACGGCGCAGCCGACCGAACAGCTGCTCCAGGTATGACAGGGAAATCTGCTGGCGGGCGCTGATGGCAGCGAGCGCCACCGGACCCGAATGTTCACGCAGCGCCAGATCGATCATGGCGGTGACGGCAAAACGACCCTTGGTGGTAAGACGCATGGAACTCTCCTCTCGCCCCTTGGGGCATCACGATCAAGACGGCCTGGTTGGCAACGTCCGCCTGCCGGCAATCTGAGGGCTCGGGAAACGCCTCTTTTGGAAGCCGATCCTTAACCTGAGCAGTTTTGTCGAGTATAGCGGAACCCAACTGATTTGGTCGGCATTAGGTCAGGAAGTTCCGCTTGATTGCACATTCTTCGTCCTGGACAAAAATGTGACTACCCCATCGCAAGCGTCCTCCACCAGGTCGAGCGCGTGTTCGAAGCCATCCGGGCCCCCTTGGTACGGATCCGGCACCACCGAGCTGGCGCGGGCCACCGCGAACTCGGAGAGACGGCGCAGCTTGCGCTGATGGAGCACAGGGCAGGATTCCTGGAGCAGCGCGAGGTTGTCCCAGTCCATCGCCAGGATCAGATCGAAGCGCTCGAAATCTGCGGCAGTGACCGGCCGTGACCGAAGACTCGACAGGTCGTAGCCGCGATTGCGCGCGTGTGTCACCGACCGCGGGTCGGGCGGCTTGCCCGCATGCCAGTCGTGCGTACCCGCCGAATCGACCTCGACGACATCGGCCAGGCCCGCTGCGACCAGCTTTTGTCGAAGCACGCCTTCGGCGGTGGGCGATCGGCAGATGTTGCCCATGCACACCATCAGCACCGACTTCCTCACGGCTTGGCCACCAGCGCGGTGATGTTGTCGCTGCCAGGCGCACCGAAGGCCTGCTCGCGCAGCAAGGCCAATTGATCACGCACCCGGGCCGCCTTCTCGAACTCGAGGTTGCGCGCGTGTTCGAGCATCTGCTTCTCGAGCTGCTTGATGCGCTTGCCGAGGTCCTTCTCCGACAGCATCTCGACCTCGGCCGCGCCCTTGGCCGACTTCAGATCGTCCTTGCCGGACTTCTCGGCATAGACACCGTCGATCAGCTCCTTGATCTTCTTGTTGATCGTGCGAGGCGTGATCCCCATCTCGAGGTTGTGCGCGATCTGCTTGTTGCGACGGCGTTCGGTCTCGCCCATTGCGCGCCGCATCGATTCGGTGATCTTGTCGGCGTAAAGGATCGCTCGGCCATTGACGTTGCGCGCTGCGCGGCCGATGGTCTGGATCAGGCTGCGCTCTGCACGCAGGAATCCTTCCTTGTCGGCATCGAGGATCGCCACCAGCGATACCTCGGGAATATCGAGCCCCTCGCGCAGCAGGTTGATGCCGACCAGCACGTCGAAAACGCCCAGCCTCAGGTCGCGCAGGATCTCGACGCGCTCGACCGTCTCGATGTCGCTGTGCAGGTAGCGCACCTTGACGCCGTTGTCGCTGAGGTAATCGGTCAACTGCTCGGCCATGCGCTTGGTCAGCGTGGTGATCAGCACGCGCTCGGACAGGTCGACTCGGATGCGGATCTCCTGCAGCACGTCGTCGACCTGATGCGTCGCCGGCCGCACCTCGACCATCGGGTCGACCAGGCCGGTGGGGCGCACGACCTGCTCGACCACCTGACCCGAGGTCTTCTGCTCGTAGGCAGCCGGCGTCGCCGAAACGAACACCACCTGGCGCATCTTGGTCTCGAACTCCTCGAAACGCAGGGGCCGGTTGTCGAGTGCGCTCGGCAGGCGGAAGCCGTACTCGACCAGCGTGGTCTTGCGCGCGCGGTCGCCGTTGTACATGCCGCCGAGCTGCCCGATCATCACGTGCGACTCGTCCAGGAACATCAGCGCATCCTTCGGCAGGTAGTCGACCAGCGTCGACGGCGGCTGTCCCGGCGCAGCGCCCGACAGGTGGCGGGTGTAGTTCTCGATGCCCTTGCAGTGACCGACTTCCTGCAGCATTTCCAGATCGAAGCGGGTGCGCTGCTCCAGCCTCTGCGCCTCGACCAGCTTGCCCATGCCGACCAGCTCGGCCAGGCGCTCGCGCAACTCGTCCTTGATGGTCGCGATCGCATTGACCACCTTGTCGCGAGGCGTCACGTAATGGCTCGAGGGATAGACCACGAAGCGCGGAATCTTCTGCCGAACGCGTCCGGTCAGCGGATCGAAAAGCGACAGGGACTCGATCTCGGTGTCGAACAGTTCGATGCGGATCGCGAGCTCGGAATGCTCGGCCGGGAAGATGTCGATCGTGTCGCCGCGGACACGGAACGTGCCGCGCGAGAAATCGGTCTCGTTGCGCGTGTACTGCATGCGGATCAGCTGCGCGATCAGGTCGCGCTGGCTCTGCTTGCCGCCGGTGCGAACGATCAGCCGCATCTCGAGGTAATCCTCGGGCGCTCCGATGCCGTAGATCGCGCTGACGGTAGCGACGATCACCACGTCGCGCCGCTCCAGCAGGCTCTTGGTGGCCGAAAGCCGCATCTGCTCGATGTGCTCGTTGATCGAACTGTCCTTCTCGATGAACAGGTCGCGCTGCGGCACGTAGGCCTCGGGCTGGTAGTAGTCGTAGTAGCTGACGAAATACTCCACCGCGTTCTTCGGAAAGAACTCGCGGAACTCGGCATACAGCTGAGCCGCCAGCGTCTTGTTGGGGGCAAACACGATCGCCGGGCGGCCGAGCTGCGCGATCACGTTGGCCATCGTGAAGGTCTTGCCCGAGCCGGTGACCCCGAGCAGCGTCTGGAAGCTCAGGCCGTCGAGAACGCCCTCGACCAGCTGCGTGATGGCGGTGGGCTGGTCTCCGGCCGGCGCGTAGGGCTGAAACAGCTGATATGGCGAGCCGGGATAACTGACGAACCCACCAACTTCGGGCAAATCTGCACCAACTTCGGGCTCGGTATCAACGCGATCGGCCATGGCGGATAAAATCTCAGGGTTAACTCGCGTTGCGGCGGGACGGGCCAACTTCAAAGGGTAGCCCAAATCACCCGCCGCCGCCCACCACCGGCGCATCCCGCGCCTTGATTCAGCTGCCCATCACAAGGACTTCCCATGGCATCGCTCTTTGCCGCCGTCGACATGGCGCCCCGCGACCCGATCCTCGGCCTGAACGAACAGTTCAACGCTGATCCGAACCCAGCCAAGGTGAACCTCGGCGTCGGTGTCTATTTCGACGAATCCGGCAAGCTGCCATTGCTGAAGTGCGTTTCGGCGGCAGAGAAGCTGATATTCGAGTCCTCGAAGCCGCGCGGCTACCTGCCGATCGACGGCATCGCAGCCTATGACAAGGCAGTGCAGGGACTGGTTTTCGGTGGCGACAGCGGGGCGGTCAAGGACGGTCGCGTCGCCACGGTGCAGGCACTTGGTGGAACCGGTGGCCTGAAGATCGGGGCCGATTTCCTGCAGCATCTGGCCACCCGCGCCGGCACGACACCGAAGGTCCTGATCAGCGACCCGAGCTGGGAAAACCATCGCGCACTGTTTGCCAACGCCGGCTTCACCGTCGAGACCTATCCGTACTACGACGCCGACAAGCGCGGCATCAACTTCGACGGCATGCTGGGCGCGCTGAACGCAGCCGCACCAGGCACCATCATCGTGCTGCACGCCTGCTGCCACAACCCGACCGGCTACGACATCTCCCCAGCGCAGTGGGCGCAGGTGGTGGCTGCGGTCAAGTCTCGCGGTCTCGTGGCTTTCCTCGACATGGCCTACCAGGGCTTCGGCGATGGCATCGCCGAGGATGGTGCGGTGATCGCCCAGTTCCTCGACGCCGGGCTCGATTTCTTCGTGTCCACGTCGTTCTCGAAGAGCTTCTCGCTGTACGGCGAACGCGTCGGCGCCCTGAGCGTGGTTTGCGCCAGCAAGGAAGAGGCCGTGCGCGTGCTGAGCCAGCTCAAGATCGTGATCCGCACCAACTACTCGAACCCGCCGACCCATGGCGCGCAGATCGTCGCCACGGTGCTGACGACCCCGGCCTTGCGCGCGATGTGGGAAGAGGAACTGGCCGGCATGCGCGTGCGCATCAAGGAAATGCGCAAGCTGCTGCAGGACCGGCTGGTGGCGTCGGGCACGAAGCAGGACTTCAGCTTCATCACCCGCCAGAAAGGGATGTTCAGCTACACCGGCCTGGCCAAGCCGCAGATGGAACGCCTGCGCAACGAGTTCGGCATCTACGGCGTGGACTCCGGGCGCATTTGCGTCGCGGCGCTGAATCACGGCAACATCGATGCGGTCGTCAAGGC
>JAGNWJ010000078.1 GCA_017986065.1 Rhizobacter sp.
CGCCGTGGACGCGCCCGCGCGGGGGCCCAGCATCGTCCCAGCGGACGGCGGATGCGTAGAGCAGTCCGTGCAGCGTCACGTCACCGGTCAGCGTGATGCTGCCGTCGACCACGATGACCACCGGTCGGTCGGGCGAGCCCAGAGTGACGGGACCTTCGATTCGTGCGTCGCTTTCGATCGAGATCAAGCGGTTGCTGCTGACACTGTCGATCGCTGCCGCGAGCGCAACTCCGCACTCGGCATCGCACGCTACAGCCTGCACCGCGGCGTGACCGTTCCAGGTGGCCTTGTCCAATCCGAAGTGAGTGGCAAACAGGCGCTCCGGGGCGATCGATGCCAGTGCCGCGTCGTGTGTCGATGCAGAGACCTCGGCCGCACCGCCGGGTGCTGTGGTCAGCCGCAGGGACGAGCCGATGAGGCTCCCACCGGTGTGAGCCGTGATGCCGCCACTGGCCGCATCGGTGTGGTGCAGCCCGAGCGCCGCCGCGCCTACATCGACCGAACCGCGGGTCGTCAGCGGTGCGGCTGGCGCACTCGACAATCCGGGCAGCAGACCGAGGACGACCTGCAGCCGAACCGATGCATCGGGAAGCCCCGCCGCACCCGGGCGGCACGGTCCGGCCGCGCTCGAGCAGCCCGTCGAAGTGACGCGGATCAGACCTGAGCCCGCCTCGGTACCGAACTGCACGGAGTAGGCCGGGCGTGGCGTGCCGTCGTTGCTTTCGATGACGTCGAGCACAGGGTGGCCGGCTGCGGGGCAACTGCATGCCCAGCCCTCGGCACCGAGCACGCATGCGGGCTGCAGTGCGATCGGCGTGCCGCCGGACATCCACGTCACCGGCGCTTGCTGTCCGGTCTCGTGGTCGATGCGCACGAATCGTTCGCGGAACGACGGGTCGGTGGCGGTGCTGCTCGGCAGGCACCGTTCATCGATGCGCTGGGGATGGTTGAGCTGCGCGATGGCCCACTCGAGTCCGGCCTCGGCGGCCTCGAATGCCTGCGCGGCGCGGTACTGGTTGGCCGACGCTCGCTGCTCGAACACCAGCCCTCGGTTGGCGTAGGCAGCCGCCAGCAGCATCGCGAAGAAGAGCAGCAGCGTCACTGGCAAGGCGGCCAGCCCGCGTTGCCGGCGTGCGGTCGGGGTTCCGGTGTTGGATCTGTGCATCGCGGACTCACGTCGGGCAGCTGCCCGTGACTTCGTCGTTGCGCAGCCGGACGCTGCTGCGCACGATGCGTTCGCTGGCGGCATCCGTCGTGCTGCGCGCAGCGACCGTCACGGTCACGCTGCGCACATGCAGGCGGGGCGGGCAGGTGGCGGACGGCACGGGGCAGGGCACCTGACATGAGTCGCCGAGGTCCACGACCTGTTCTGTAGGCGCGATGTCCAGGCGCGTGACCTTCATTGCATTGGGATCGGTCAGCGCCTGCCAGCGCCCGGCGCTCAATTGCAGTTCGAGCGTTCCGCCGCGCAGGCGGTAGCCGAACTGCTCGTTGTCGTCGACGCTGCCGTTCTCGATGGCGTCGCGCGAGAAGCGGAACGTGACGGCAGGCGCTGGCAGTCCGGTGACCGCCATCGCGCTGTACGGGTTGGAGGCTGCGCCGCCTGCGCCCGTTGCCGGATCGCGCGGCCACACGCCGGCGGCCGCATCGCCCCAGTAGCCGGCGCGGCGCAGATCGCGCGTGATGAGGTCGGTGGTGGCGCGCAGGTCCTGCATCAGCCGGCTCTGCGCGATCAGCGACCGGCTCTCGCGCAGATGCACGACGAACGCCGTGATGCCCGCGCCCGTGATGAACAGCCCGAGCGTGATGCCGATCAGCAGTTCGACCAGCGACATGCCCGCCTGACCCTTCGCGCTGGGATTGACCGGCGCACGCATGTCACAGGCTCCAGCACCGGCGGTTGACCGACGACGCGTTGTCGGCCGCATCCGTCGCACCCGACGCGTAGACGACGTTCAACCCGTCGACGCTGAGCCGCAGGTGGCGGCACGTCGCGTCGCGTTGCTGGCTGCCGATCGCGGAAGCGTGAACCGCGTAGCCGGTCGCGGTGTGCTCCAGCATCTCGATCCGGTAGTGGCGGGCCGGCGAGGTGGCGGCCAGGCCCAGCTGCGCCAGATCGCCGTAGCTTGGATGGTCGGCCCGGAAGCGCTCCTGCTGCAACTGAACCTTCATCAAGGCGACCAGTGCATCGGACCGGCGGGTCGTCGCGATCGTGCTACTGAACGCGGGGTAGGCCACCGACGAGAGGACGCCGATCACCGAGATGCAGATCATCAGCTCGATCAGCGTGAAGCCGGCGACGTGGCGCGGCCGTGTCCGCCGAGGAGGTGTCGAGATCGGGGCAGGCAGTGGCATGGATTGCTCCTGGTGATGAACGTCAGCAGACGCGATAGCCCGGTATCGCCGGGGCCGGGCCGTCGGGAGAACAGGTGCGCACGCGCCCCAGCACATTCACGACGTGATGGATCGAACCGACAGCCGGCGATCTCACGCGCAGCGTCCCGGTGGGTGTGCTGGTGCCGTGCAGCGGGTCGAACAGGATCGACGACACATTGGCCTGCACGCTCGCGCCGGCGGACGTGGGGACGCGCACGGTCTTGATCTGCGTGGCGTCCTCGATGCAGGTCGCCGCGCTCGACCCGGCCGAGCAGGAGCACTGGTCGCGCGCGCCGCTGTGCACGACATAGCAGCTGCCCCAGGCCTCGCTGTAGAAACTCAGGCGCAGCGCCTCGTTGCGCAGGATCGATTCGCTGCGCGTGAACTGCACATCGGTGGCCAGCTGCGCCGCCAGTCCGGCCAGTCGCTGCCGCTCGATCAGGCCATGGAAGCTCGGCGCGGCACCGCAGGCCAGCACCGCGAGGATCGCAAGCGTGGCCGCTGCTTCGATCAGCGTGAACCCGCGCGAACGACGGCCATGCGGCAAAGCCGGATGGCGGCTCGCTGCGCGCCGAGCGGGCCGGCTGGCGTTTCGTGTCGTGTATTGCAGTGAGTCCATGGGCTCACTGTAGGAATCGCGCTGCAATGACGCGATCCCCGGGAGGTGGGGCCGCGTGCTCGGTGAGGAGGGCCCACGGAAGGGGGCCTCCAGCGCGACGCGCCCGGGTCAGCGCGTGCTCAGATGTCGCGGATCAGTTGCCGGAACTCGTCGACGTCCTCGAAGCTGCGGTACACCGAGGCGATGCTGTCTTCAGTGCTGCGGTGTCCACCGGGCTTGCGATGCAAGCTGAACAGGCCCACTCAATCACGATTGCTTCGCAAATCCTTTTGAATCTGGTTGTTGCGTCGTTGGGACCATGCGTCGCGCACGAAGGTGTAGTCATCGAACGCGTTGCGGCGAAGCTCGTCGATGGGCAGCATCCGGGTCCGCAAGTCGACGACCTCCAGCACTTGCAATCCGGCCGCCGTACCGCTGTCCTGAATGTGTCCGACCGGGGAAAGCGGCTGGTCGCCCACGATGCCGACCGTGTCGCGCACCGTACGTGGGCCGAGCAGTGGAAGCACAAGGTAGCGTGAGTCGCGCCAGCCCCAAGTCGCGAGCGTCTGGCCGAAGTCCTCGCCATCGCGCTGGGGCATGCCGAAATCGGAAGCCGGATCGAACACGCCGACGATGCCAATGGTCGTGTTGACGGCGAACCGCCCGAGCGATTGCGCCGAATCGCCGGGACGCCCCTGCAGGGCCTGGTTCACAGCCGTTGCGGGCATGCGCAGGTTGGCAAAGAAGCGGGATACGCCCGCTTGGACGGGCTCAGGCGTGATCTTGTTGTACCCCACGGCCAAGGGGCGCAGGACGAAGTTGTCGGCGGCGTTGTTGAAGCTGTGCATCTTCCGGTTGAAGCCCTCCCACGGATCGCGAACGAGCACCTGTGCGTCGGTCGCTTCAGCGTCCAGTTCGGCGTTGCTGAGGTCTTCGGTTGCGGCAATGCCAGCTGCTCCGGTAGAGCTCCCGGTGGTGCTTGCCGCATCCTGGGAAAGCGGCGTCGCAAGCGCTCGCGGTGGCATGGCGTCGGGCTGGGTAGGGACCACCGTCGCAGACGGAGACTGCACCCCGACAGCCGAGGGCGCGGCCTGGTGTTTGACGGAGTTGCTGGCGCACGCGGTAGTGGCCAGCACGATCGCTGCAAGCAAGAGGGTTTGGAAAGCTCTCATTCAAAATGCTCCGTCCAGGTATTGCAAAGATTCCGCGAGGTAGCGGGCAAGGCAAGCCTCATGCTCCGTGCAGGCCTCTTACTGCACACTTACCGAGTCGTGTCGGTCCCACCACCATTCGTCCGTCCCGCAAGAACAAGACTTTGTCCGCAAGCCGGTGAATGCGGTCGTCGTGGGTGATCATCAGCGTGGACACGCCGCGCGTACGGCCCAGGGCCTTGAGCATCTCCACGACGAGCAGGCTCGATGTCCGGTCCAGCGCGGCGGTGGGTTCATCGGCCAGCACGACTTCGGGGTTCGACACCAGCGCTCGGGCGATCGCCACCCTTTGCTTCTCGCCGCCGGAGAGTTGGGCAGGCAGGTAGCCGATGCGCTCGCCGAGGCCGAGGATCTTCAACAGGTGAGTGGCCGCCGCTTCCTGGACACGGGCATTGCCTCCCCGGCCATGGACCTGCAGGCCCACCAGTACGTTCTGCAGGGCCGTCAGGCTGTCGTGCAGGTTGTGCGCCTGGAAAATCACGCCTAGCCGGCGACGCATGGCTTGCTGCTCGGTCGCTCCGGCGCCGCACAGCTCCATGCCCAGCAGCTGTATGGAATCGTCCTGCACGCTGCGCAGGCAGCCCGCCAGCGTGAGCAGCGTGGTCTTGCCGCAGCCCGATGGGCCGGACAGCACGGTCAGGCTGCCGCGCTCGACTTCGAACGACATGTCGTAGATGGCCTGCCAGCGCGCATCGCCTTCGCCGAACCAATGGTTCACGCCTTGCATCACGATGGGAGCTGTCACGGGCGGGCACCTCAGAAGAGGTCGGCCGGGTCGATGGAGCGCAGCCGCCGTGCAGCCACCGCTCCCGACAGCACACAGGCCAGCAACGTGCCCACGAACACCCACAGCGATCGTCCAGCCTCCATGCCGAACGGCAGGTCGGTGGTATGCGCCAGCACCAGATAGATGGCGCTGGCCGTGGCCAGCCCGGGCACGAAGCCCAGCACGGCAAGGATCAGAGCTTCTTCGAACACGATGCCGAGGACGAAGGGGTGCGAATAGCCGATGGCTTTGAAAGTGGCGTAGTCGCGCAAATGCGCGGCGACATCGGTGGCCAGTACCTGGTACACGATCACCACACCGACAAACAGGCCCAGCAGCACACCAGCGCCCACGATGCTGCCCATGGGCACCTCCGTGGTCTGGAACTCGACGTTGTCCTCGATGGCCTGCGTAAAGGTGCGCACCTTCACCGGCTCGTTTGCCAGGGCTGCGCGCAGTCGAACGATCACGGCCGCCCGATCCGCGCCAGACGCCAAGTCGACCAGCACGTGGCTCGGCGTGCCCGGCGAGCGCTGCTGCACGAGCCTCATGAAGGTCTGGTCCGAGACCACCAGCGAGCCGTCCCAGCCGAAGCCGGCCCCCATCGAGTAGCTGCCAGTGGCCGAGATCGCCCGCCCGTCGACTTCGAAGTCCAGCGGAGTATCGGGCGACGCGCGCGCCGCCCAGGCTGGATCGACGTCGCGCGTGAGCGCATCCAGGATCGCACGCCTCGGGGCGGAGACGGCGTCGAGCTGCCCGGCGATCGCGGGCCCGGCAAAGCGCCTGGCCTCGGGGGGCAGCGCGTAGACGATGAGCGAGGCCGCCGGCAGCTTCGGCCGCTCCCAGGCGACCTGCCCGATGTACAGCGGCGCGGCGGCGGCCACGCCGGGGTGCGCAATGGCCTGGTACACGACGCGCCGCGCCAGGGTCGCGCCATCCGTCAGCGTGTTGGCATTGGAAGGCGAGATCACGATGTGGGCGCGGAAGGGGCTGTAGCTCGTGCGCACCACGCCACTCATCGCGCTGGCGATGCCCAGTTGGACGAAGACCAGCATGTTCGCGAAGGCAATGCCAGCCACCGCAGCGACCATTCGGCCTCGATGGTGGGTCAGTTGCAGCCAGCCGATCGGCAGCCGGCCGAACAGCTGCAGGGTCAGCCAGTTCATGACGCGGCCACCGCGATCTTTCCGATGACCTGCAGGCCCGTCAGTGCGCGGGCGCGCTCGGATGAGCGCGGGTCCAGTGCCACTTTCACCTTCACCACGCGGGCGTCGGTATTGGACACTGGGTCGGATGACAAGACGGCTTGCCGCTGCACCTCCATGCCGACCTGCACGACCGTGCCGGTCAGTGGCGCTTCGAGCGATGCCGAGGTCAGCACGACGTTCTGGCCTACGGCCACCCGACGAATGTCGGTCTGATAGACCTCCAGTTCCGCGGCCATGCGATCGACGTTGCCCAGAGCGGCGATGCCCCTCTCGTCGGGCTTCTCGCCGGCGCGGACATGGATGGCGATCACCGTGCCGTTCAAGGTTGCTTTCACGCGGGCGCCGGCCACGTCCTGCTCGGCCTGGGCCAGCGCGGCTTGCGCGACGTAGAGGTTTCCGAGGGCCAGTTGCACGTCGGGCTGGGCATTGGCATCGCGGTGCGAGTAGCGCTGGATGGCCGCTGCGGCCTTCGCCTGGTCGGCAGTCGACTGGGCCACCATCGCGCGCGCCTGGTCCAACTGCGCCTGCGTGGTCACACCGACCTGCACCAGCGCGGAGATCCGCTCCAGGTCCTGGGTGGCCACCAGGCGTGCCGCGTGTGCGCGGCTGCTGGCCGCTTGGGCTTCGGCCCACCCCAGGCGGGCTTCGCTGCGTGCCTTGGCGAGTGCGGCCTGCTTGGCCGCCAGCTCCGCAGCCGATATGGCCCTGAGGGCCAGGCGCTGAGGCAAGTTATCCAACTCGGCGATGACTTGCCCGACGGTCACGCGCTGGCCCTCGCTGATCAGCCAGCGCGCCACCCGTGCATCGCCCGCACCGAAAGGCGGGGCCAGCGTGGTCGTGTCACCCTGGGGCATCAGACGGCCAAGAGCACCCACCGTGCCGGCGGCAATCTGCCCCGCGGCGGCGCCTTCAGGCGAGGCCGCGGAGGCGGCCGGCTGTGAAGGGCGTGATGTGGCGTGTTGGAGTGCGGGGCCGACGTATGCGCCAAGCACGGTACCCAAGGCGAGCGCCACCAAGGCCAGCACGGCACCGCGGCGCGGCGAGAGCCACCGCGGCCGCGTCAGCGGTGCGGTCTGCGCGCCGGTCGCCTTGCCGGACTCGGCAAGCGACAACTGGGGGTCGTTGAGGTCCGTCACGTCAGGAAACGATGGCCTCGATGACGCTGAAGGCCGCGAACAGAATCGCCATGACCGCCGTGAGCAATGTCGTGTTGAGGAGGAGCTTCAGCGCCTTGTAGGCACGAGGACGCTCCTCACGAAGCTTCAGCGACTTCTGCCGCAGCGGTGCGAGGCGGCAGAAGAGCGCGCTGAAAATGCCTCGCTTGTCTTCCGCTGTGTTGGGTACCATCGTTTCCTTGGCGATGACGAAGTACGCCGAGCGAATGACACGCCCGACAAGACTCGTGGGACGGTCGACGTCGCACAACAGAATGAGCCGAGGCGAATCGGAGCCGTTGTGTGCGTGGTGCGGATAGGTTTCGTCGAACACGAAGTCCTGGCCGTCGTACCAGGCGCAGGGGACGCCGTCCACGTTGATGTTGCAGCGCTCCGAGTTTGGCGTTGCCAGCCCCAGGTGATACCTGAAGGAACAGGCCATGGGATCCGAGTGCAGCGTGAGTTCAGCGCCCGGCGGCAGGATCGAGAACATGGCACCGCGTACGCCGGGCACCTGGTTCAGCAAGGCCAGCGTCTTCGGGCACAGCGCTCGTGCAGAGTTGTGCGTCGTTCCGTACCACTTCAGGTAGAACCTGCTCCAGCCGCGCTTGAAGAAGGTCCGGAATCCGACGTCGTAGCAACCCACCGAGCCCGGCGTCTTGGCGGCCTCGAAGGCACCTGTTGACTGAAGTGCCAGCGCCTCGTCACGGATGGTCATCCAGTTCTCGCGGATGAGATCGATGTTCGGCAGGTAGCCGGCGTCCAGCACGGGCTTGCGTGCAGAGGACCGGGTCGACATGTACATCAGACAATTCAACGGAGCGAAGACGGGCCAGCTCTTGCGCAGGAACTGCGAGAAGCTGGCGTAGCGAACACGGCCGCGCCAGCGATAGACATAGGCCATGGAAGCCACTGAGTAGATCGCCACGGCGGCGATGGCAAGAGCGCTGAAGTTCATTGGAGATTGCCTTTGGCGAGGGCCGCGCTGTCGATGGTCATGAGCGCGACACATTGCGCTTTGGTTGAAAGCAATGTCTGCGACCGACGAGATGGCCTCACCGCCTAAATGGCTCATGTCGCAGCTGATTTCCCATCCTGGACGGGGTGGTGTCGCGATCGGCAGGAAGCGAGCACTTCAACGCCTTTCTGATGTGTCCGTGTGAGGCTCACATGTTCAGCGGCCTTGTCTTACCGGTTACTTACGCAGGTCGCTGCGCTGTCTCAGCGACCGGTTGACGGCAAGGATCAGGAGGGCGGCTTCGCTCTACTTGGCATGCACGTCATGGTGAATCCGGCTACCGCCTTCCGACCGCCTTGATCAAGCCGACATCTGTCTTGAGCCACTGAGCGCCGTCGTCCACATAGCTGTACACGACCGGAACGAACAGCAGGCTGAGCACCGTCGAGGTGATCAGGCCGCCGATCACGACGATGGCCATCGGCGCGCGGAAGGCCGGGTCGCCGGACCAGCCCAGCGCAATGGGCGCATGCCGGCACCCATGGCGATCGTGGTCATGAGGATTAGCCGGGCTCGCTTGCGGCAACCGTCGAGAATGGCCGCTGCGCGGTCCAGCCCGTGGTCCCGGCGTGCAATGAAGATGTAGTCGACCAGAGCAGGAGCGGTTTCTTCCTCGCGATCTCCATCAGCATGATCAAGCTGATCCCGTCGGGAACAGGGCTAGGATGGCTCCCGGCGCCGACGGCACCCGCGCGCTCAGGATCGTGCCGGGCTGCAGCCTTGCAACGACCACGGTCAGGGAAGACTGTCCTGCAGCAGGCACCACGTCTTGCTGCACAGGCGTGTTGCGGTCTCCCTTCGAGAGCGCAACCGTGATGACGGCGCTGGCGAGTGCGATGCAGGCTGCGGTGAGCACGAAATTTTGTAAAGCTGTCATGTGTTGGCGCTGGTGTAAATCCAGCTTCTATTCGCTGGCGGCCGTGGTCTTGTGACTGGCTAGCCGTTCCTGTGGAGTCGGCGACCATCCGCCGCCCACTGACCGATAGAGGGCAATCCAGGCAAGCAAGCGCTCGCGGCGCAGTTCGATCAATGCGCTTTGCGAGGCCACCAGGCTGCGGCGCGCGTCTTCCAGGTCGAACAGGCTGGATGCGCCAGCGTCGCAGCTCGCTGCTGTGGCCCGATACGAGCGTTCAAACCCGTCGGTAGCGACCTTGGCGCTTTCGCCGCGCTGCGCCGTGCTCTCCAGCGTAACCAGCGCGCCTTCCACTTCCTGAATCGCCGTTCGTAGACGTGCCGCGTAGATAGTGGTGGCGGCATCAAAGCGGGCTCTTGCGGCCTGAGCGTTGGCCCGCCGCGTGCCCCCGTCGAACAGGGGAAAGGTGATGGCGATGGGGCCGACACTCCATACCGTTCCATCGGTGCTGACGCCGAGACTGGACACGCGCGTGGCGCCGATGCTGCCGGCCAGCGTGATGCGAGGCCAGCGCTGGGCATTTGCTTGTACCGAGGCGGCGCTGGCGGCTACAACGTCCCGTGCGGCCGCATGGATGTCAGGGCGCTGCGCGAGCACTTCTGCCGGCACGGTTTCCACGCTGAACTCGGCCGGCCGAGGCAATCGAGCGAACTTCTCGGCGAGTTCGCGCCGCAGGGTTGGCTCGTCCTGAGCGGTCAAGGCCACGAGCGCCTTGACCAGCAGATCGCACTGCGCCTTGCGTTCCTCCAAGGCCACCTCGCCTTGGGCGGCACTGGCTCGTGCCAGATCCGCTGTAGCAGGCGCCCGAATACCGCCGGCAGCCGCCAACTCGGTGAGGCGGAAGGTTCGCGCACGGGAGGCTGCATCGATTCGGGCTTGCTGAGCGTGTGCCTCGCAGGCCCGCAACTCGACATAGTTACTTGCCACGTCGGCCGCGACCGAGACCCGAGCTTCGTGCCAGCCCGCCTGGCTGGACGCCAGCCGCGCTTCCGCAGCAGCGAGGCCGGCGCGATTGGCTCCAAAGAGATCCAACTCCCACGCGGCCCGCAGGCCCAGCGACGAGACGTTGCCCACGGGGGCGGCCAGTTCCGAGTGTCCTCTCGTGGCGCTCGCGGCGATGTCAAGCGAAGGCAGCAGCGCTGCGCCGCTGGTTACGCGTGCCGTCCTCGCATCGGCCATGTATGCGGCGGCTTGCGCAAGCGTCGGGCTGGCGCGCTGAGCCGTCTCGATCAGGCGAGGCATGAGCGGGTCATCGAACCGCGACCACCACTGCTTCAGATTATCGACCTGACCGCCGTGCGGAAGCGGTGCGTGCCATTGCGTGGCTACCTGTGCGTCTGCGCCTCTTGGCACCAATGCCGGTGCTGTCGCTGCACAACCTGCGAGCACAAGTTGTAAGCCGATGGCTGCACACGACGCGACGCGGCGCGCCAACCTGAGGCGCGCACGCGCTGGCGTCGATGGGAAACCGTGTTGAGACTTGGAAGGGGTGTTCACTGAATCGGTTGCTGGAGGCCCGCGAGCCTTCGCCTTGGTCTGCAATGAACGTGACTATCCAGCGGCGAGTCTTTCCAAACACTTACCCGGAACTCAACTCCCCTCTGGGCGCAAGTCCTGGCTCGGGTAAGTGTTGGGTAAGACGACGGGCTGGAGCATGAAGGCTGTCAACACCCACTGAGGAACCCTTCCATGCACTCTCTGCTTTGCTTCTCGCTTCGCTACCAGGCTGGTGCCATCAACCTGACCCTTGCTTCTGCCCTCACAGTCGGGTTGTCCAGCTCCGTTCCGGCTCTCGCCCAGGGGCCGGCCGGAGACGGACCTCCAGAAACGTCCTGGTCACTGGGTGTCGGCGTCATGAGCATGCAGAAGCCATACACCGGCATTGACCGGGAGAACATGGTCCTTCCGCTGCTTCAGTTCGAGAACAAGTACGTCAATATTTTTGGACCGCAGATCGGACTCAAGCTGCCCAGTCTCGAAATCAGCGATTCTCAAAAAGTCAACTTCAGCATCGTGGGCAAGTACGATGGAAGCGGCTACAAGTCCAAGGACGCCCCCATCC
>JAGNWJ010000001.1:0-13303 GCA_017986065.1 Rhizobacter sp.
AGCGAAGAGCGATCTTCGCGCAGTCCGGTCAGTCGCTCGCTGGATTCGGCGTCTTTTTTGGCAGGGCTCTAGGCCGCCGCAGTACGGATCAGCGGGTCTCGCCGCCGGGGCTCGCGCGGTGCCTGCCGCACTCATCAGCGAGTCCATTAGTAGACATAAGATAGATAGAGCGGCAAATGTCGGGTGAGCAAAGACCCGCAGTGCGGATCGATGCAGAGAGCTTGCAGGCGCCAAGGCCTGCTGTGCGGGTTCAGGCGGCCAGTGCGGCGCTCTGCGATGCGGTGGCCGCATCAAGGCACTTGTTGCACCTGCCCAGGCCGCGCAAGCGCGGATCGGGCTTGCCTTCGCCGGTCTTGAAGTTCGCCTGGCAGCGCCGGCAGACATACATCTTCGAACTCGACATCATCGGCTTGATGCCGGGTTCCGACGACGGCCGGGCGGCCGAGTATTCGGCCTGGGTCTGCCTGAGCTTGACGCTGTCGGCGCTGGCGGCTGCCGCAGCCGCTGTGGAGGAAGCTGGGGTCTTGGTTCGTTGTGTGGCCATGGCGCGGGAGTGAGCCTCTCATGTTGAGCCGGCAGCCACAGGTGTGGGCGTGCCAACGAAAACCCTTATTGTCCTCGCACTGAGGGCTTCCTGCCCAAACGGGGTGATCTTTGTCTTGTTTCAAAACGCTGCCACACCGCCATCGCACTGCGTGCGAGTAGCAGGACGAACGCCAGGGCCGCCAGCGCCACCCTGAGATCCGTCGCTGCCGGCACGGTCTGCGCCAGCTGCGGCGCAGTCAGTGCGCGCATCAAGGCTTCCGGTTGCTGCAGTGGCAGGAACGACAGGCCTGTGTCGTCGGCCAGCAGGCGCAGATACCCTTCGCGCATGGCAGACAGGTGTTCGCTGCCCGGCGTGCTGCCGGGCAGGTTGGCCGCCTTTCCGGCATCGGCAGGATCCTCGACCATTTGCTCGTGGCCCACGCTGCCCCCTCGCCCCTGGCTGCGCGGGTCGGTCTGCATCACCTCATCGGCGCCCCACAGGCCCATCGGGCGACCGAGTGGATCGAATTTCGGGATCGGAAACGGCCTGAGGCCCCCGACGCCGACGATCAGCCCCTGCACCACTCCCGGCTTGTCGTTGAAGACCGGCCGATGCTGCGGGTTCACGGGGGGCGACTCGTGCCCATCGGTCACGAAGACGAGAGACGGCTTGTCCGGCAATTGCCTGGCGATGCCGATCCCGCTGAACAGTCCCTTCGCGACCTCGCTGTTGCCGGTCCAGGCCATGCGGCCATCGATGTTGTCCAGCGTGGAACGCAGCTCAGTGAGGTTCTCGCAGACCTCGATGGGCGCGATCAGCAGGAACGATCGGTATTCGGTGAACACCCCCCATCCCACCTTCGAGCCGCAGGGCAATTCGAGCAGCAGCTGCCGCAGCGCGTGCTTCGCATAGCTCAGGCGCGACACCGGCTTGCCTTCGAGCTGGTAGTCGGTGACGTTCATGCTCTGCGTGATGTCGAGAACGATCACCTGATCGAACAGGGCGCGGTCCACGGTGGCGACCGGGTTCAGGAAGGTTGCCGCGAGTGCCAGCGCGGCACCGATCAGCAGCGTGCGGTCGAGGTGGCGGGTGAATGCCCTGCGGATCGACACACGACAGGCCGCGAGGCCTCGCCTCAGCCAAGACATCGAACCAACTCCCTCGTCATGGCAGGCCCGGCGAATAGCCGCGCATCGTCGTTGCCGCACGCTCCGCATTGCTGGGGGGCTCGGACGGCGGAGCATCGCTGTCTTCGGGGTCGGGCAGCAGGCGCTGGGCGCGCTCGAGGTTGTAGCGTGCGCCCCAGTTTGCCGGGTCGGCGCGCAGCAACTCGCGGTAGGTCTCCTTCGCCAGCTCGATCAGCGGGATGGCCTGGCCCGGCTGCGCGGTGGACCGCAGGGCGATGGCCTGCCGCATCAGCGCATTGGCGGTGTTGAAGCGTGCGGCACGGCCCAGCGCGGTGTCGTCCTGCAGGGCCCGATAGCGGTTGAGCACGTCCTCCTCGGATCCGCCGGGCCCGGTTGCGGCGGCAGCGGCACGGGCGAACTGGATCTCTCGTGGCTGTCCCGGCGCTTCTGCCGGCAGTTGCCCCGAGCGGATCGCGTCGTTGATGCCGTGCTGACGCGCGATGCGTGCGCCGTCGACGGCGGCGACGAGCGCCAGCAGCGCCAGCACGAGGATCACCGCGCGGGTGCGTCGGCGACTGGGCCAGTGCGCGATCCGCGAGCTCAGGCCCATCGCCGGATCTCCATCAGGTTGGCGCCCAGCAGCGCGAGCACGCAGGCCAGCGCGATGCCGTAGCCCAGCTGGGACAGGTCCCGACGCGGCACGGTGTCCAGGTAGGTGATCGGCAGGTTCTCCAGCCGGTTCACATCGTCGATGGCCTTCTGCAACGCCTGCGGGTTCTCGGCCTCGTAGGCCTTGTACGGTGTGCCCAGCGAGGCGAAGAATCGGTGCAGGAAGTACTCGGGAACGGTGTCCACGTTGGACGGGGGCTCGCTGGCGTCCGCCATCAGCCCGGGGCTCAGGCTCGAGCGGATGTAGAACCAGTAGATTGCCACCCGGTGCTTGCGCGCGAGGTACGCCACGCGCTCGCGCACGTCGACATCGATCCTGTCGCCACCGTCCGACACGAGCATCAGGATGCGCGAGCCGGTGTAGGGCCGGTCGTCGAAGTACGACAGCGCCGAACTCAGGGCCAGCCCGATGTCGGTGTCGGCCAGCCCGCGTCCGATGTTGCCTGCGGTGATGGCGGCCTGGATCGCCTCGGGCTTCTGCGTGAACTCGAGCGTGCGGATCGGCAAGGTGCTGAACAGCACCATGCCGAAGCGGTCCTCGGGACGCCGTGCCGCGAACTCCGACAGCAACTGCCGGGCGACCTTCCCTTTCGAGTCGCGGCTGGCGGCTGCGTTGCGGCTGGTGTAGTACTCGAGAGCCTCGGGGCTGTTGGGACGTGTTCCCGGCGGCGGGCCGCCGGCCCCACCGGCAAAACCCTGGTCCATGCTGCGGCTGCGGTCGAGCACCAGCACGATCTCGGCGCCCTTGCCCACTTTCTGTACCGAGTACTCGGGCCGATACGGTCCGGCCGCGCCGACGATCAGCGCGGCCAGCGCGCCCACCGACGCAGCGCGCAGTGCGACGTTGATCGCATCGGAGGCGCGGTCGCGCGGCATCATCGCGAGCCAGGCGTTGGACAGTGCGCGCTGGGGTCTTGCCCACCAGGGCAGCAACGCGAGCGGCAACAGTGCCAGCAGCCAGGGCGTGTCGAAATTCATGCCGCACCCCGCTCCGCATCGCGGCACTTGCGACACAAGTCGATCAGCCAGACGGTGGGCGGGGTGAGATCCGATGCTGCCCCGGCGCCAGCGAAAAACTCGGCGCGGGAGTGCCGGAAGAACAAGACCAGATCCTCGCGCAGACCAGCGAACCGCGGCTGTGCGGCGATGAAGCGCTCGATGTTCTGCTCGAACACCACCTCGCCGGCCGTCTGATTCAGCGCGTCATGCAGGTGCTGGAAAGCCTGACGACGCTGTTCCGGCGAGGCGGGGTCGGCACGAGACTGTCCGGCCATGGCCTTCAGTGCGCGGCAGGCCTGCGTGAACGGCCGTTGCCGCCGCCAGAACCAGGGCAGGCCGACATACACCAACGCCAGGTAGGCGAGCAGCAGCGCGGCGATCACGCCGTACCCGGCAAGTCGCCACCGGCCTGCGCGGGTGTCGATCAGCGGGGGCGGTGCATCGGGTTGCAGCTCGCCCAGACCGCGACGAGGCGACACGTCGAGCGGGACCAGCGGCGATACCGTCAGTGGCCAGGCCTCGACCCGGACGTCGCGCGCTTGCTGCGCCCCCTTGAATCCAAGCACGAAGGGCGGCAGCTCCAGCGTGCGCACCTCGCGAGGCGCGAGGAACACCTGGTAGGTCATCGTCAACGTGAGGCGGCTTCCACTGCCGTCGCGATCCAGCTCGCGGGCGAGCCGGCGCAACTCGATCGAACCGCTGCGGTGCCCGGCACTCGGCAGCGTTTCCTCGTCCAGCGTGTGACCGGCAGGTACGTGGATGACCACCCGACGCTGGACGACATCACCGATCGTGTGACCGTAGGGTCGAGGCTCGACGGTGTCGATTTGCCAGGCCGCGGGCGCCGGGTCGTCGACACTGGCGGCGCCGACCGGGGGCGCCGCCAGCGTCGCCGCCGCCGCGAGCGCCAGGGCGGCGATGACCCGGCGTGATCGTTGGCGGTGACCCGGCAGTGCGCTCATGAGTGGAAGTGCCGTGTCACGGCATCCGCATCGAAGCCCTGCTCGATGAAGATCGGCTTCACGCGCATGGCCCTGAAGAGGGTCTGCAGATCGTGGCGTCGCGCTGCAAGAGCGGTAGCCCACTTCTCACGCAGTGCCGGTCTCCACCAGATCAACCGGCGTTCGCCGCTCTCGGGATCGATGCCGCAGGCCAGCCCGCGCGGCGCAGACAGCGTGAACTCGGCCGGATCCCAGACCACCACGGGCACCACGTCGTGCTGTGCCAGGTCGCGCAGGACCTGTCGCAGCATGGCCAGTGGCAGGTGATAGTCGGACAGCAGGAAGACCAGCGATCGCTGCCGGCTCAGATGGCGGTGTGCGTCGACCAATCCGTGCGCCGAACGGCCTTCGAGGCTCAGCCCGCGCAGCCTGCCGGCCAGCGCCTGACCGACGCCACGGACCCGGGTCTGCGGCAGCAGCAGGTCGGCACGCACCTGCTCATCGCAGCCGACGAAGCCGAAGCTGTCTCCGGTGCGCCAGACCGACCACGCCAGGCTGTCGGTGAAGTCGGCCAGCACGTCGAGCTTGCGGCGCGCGCCCTCGAACCCCATCGAGGCCGACAGATCCGCGACGACGGCCACCGGAATCGACTTGCGCTGGCTGTAGACGCGCACGATCCAGTTGCCGAACGGGTCGCGCAGGCTGGCATGCAGGTCGAGGCGGCGCGGGTCGGGTGCATCGAGCAGCGACGCGTGGCCGCGGAATTCGAAGCCGCTCTCGCCGCTCCTGCTGCGGTGATGGCCCGGAAAATACCCGCGCGCCGGCGCACCGATGCGATAGTGAATTTCCGGCATGGCGCCGGATGGGCGCGCTTGGATCAAGGCGCCGCAACGCTGCCGAGAATGCCGGCCATCAGCGGACCGGAAATCTCCTGCCGGCGCAACTCGAACACGGGCTGGTAGCAGAGCCTGTGAGCGATCGTCTCGACGAAGACCGCCTGCACGTCCTCGGGTGTGACGTAGCTGCGACCTTCAAGCCACGCGGCCACGCGCGAAGCGCGCAGCAGCATGCTCATGCCGCGCGGGCTGGCGCCCGCCAGCATCAGCTGGTCGATGTCGATGTCGGAGATATGGATGCCGTATTCGCCCGGCACCGCCGTCGCCCGCCACAGGTGCATCGCGTAGGTCTCGAGCGTTTCCGAGGCCTGCACCGTCGCCTGGATCGTCGCAGCCAGTTCATTGAGCTCGCGGTACGCAACCATCGCGGCTTGCAGCGACCCCACCAGTCGGTCGGTGTCGTGGAAGCGTGGATCGAAGATCAGCCGGCGTCTGTCGGCGTCGGTGGCGGGCGCGTCGATGGTGATCTCCATCATGAAGCGATCGCGTGCCGCCGACGAGATCTCGAAAGTCTCCTCGCGCTCGACCCGGTTGCGGTCGGCAAAGACCAGCAGGTGCGGAAACCTGAACTCGCGGTTGAACGCCGACACGCTGCGCTCGGCCATCACGCGCAGCAGCAGGGAATGCACCTGCGGGCGGGCCCGGTTGATCTCGTTGAAGAAGAAGATCGCCAGGTCTTCCCCGTGCCTGATCAGCGGCCCGTGCTCGACCGCCGGCCGTCCATCG
This sequence comes from Rhizobacter sp., assembly GCA_017986065.1. GTDB lineage: Bacteria > Pseudomonadota > Gammaproteobacteria > Burkholderiales > Burkholderiaceae_C > PBB1. Next base: position 5,885 of record JAGNWJ010000001.1, read on the forward strand.
GCACTGATGTAGGTGTAATAGATCAGGTCGTTGGGCATCAGGTCGATCGTGCCCTCGGTGCGCGCGAAATCGCCGCCCAGTACCTGCGCAAACGCGCGCAGGAGGGTCGTCTTGCCGACACCGACGTCGCCTTGCAGCAGCACATGGCCTCGGGCGAACACGGCGGTGTTGATCAGCCGGATCACGCGCGACTGTCCGATCACCGCCTTGCCGACCTCGACTTCCAGGGCCAGCGCCCGCTGCCGCCCGTCGGCCAGCAGCGCGTCGATTCGATCCATGCGACACCTTGTTCAAGCAAAACGAAGGCTCGCCAAATGAAGCGAGCGGCCACCTGGCGGAGCCGCTCGCAGTCTAACCAAGGGACCCGCTGCGGGTCGCACGCCTCAGCCGCGCAGGGTCATTCCCCGATGCCGGCGAAGCGCAGCCGCAGGCCGATCCAGCCGGCGCGCGGCGCGTTCGGGCCGACGAACTGATCGGACACGGCCGCCTGCAACTCGCTGCCATTGCCGGTGAACGAGTTCTCGCCCAAGGCACCGGCGGTGGCGACCTCGCGGTCGAACACGTTGGTGACCTTGGCGAACAGCTCCCAGCCGCTGCCAAGATTCAGGCTCGTGGTCAGGTTGACCAGCGCGTAGCCCCCGATCTTGCCCTTGCCGTTGAAATCGTTCCCGTCGGGCTGGTGCTTGTTGTTCTCGTTGCCGCGCACGTACTGGCTGGCGTAGGCACTGACCTGCGCGCCCACCGTCCACTGAGGCAGCACGCGCCAGTCGGCGTTGACCTTGAGGTTGTGCTTGGGCTGGCCCGGGATGCGATCACCGGGGCGCACCTCGATCTCGTCGTCACCCGTGCAACGCGAACTGGTTTCTGCCGTGCTGTTGGCTTCGGCGACGATGCAGGCCGGCGAGTCGTAGGTCGCGCGCAGGTAGCTGTAGGCCAACGACCAGTTGAGCTCACCCACCTGCTGGGACAGGCTCATCTCGATGCCCTTGCGCAAGGTGCGGCCGAAGTTCGAGAAGTAGCCGGTCGCCGCCCCGGTACTGATGAACAGCAGGTCGTTCTTGTTCACGGTGCGGAACGCAGAAGCGTTCCAGCGCACGTCTCCTGGCAGGCTGCCGCGCAGCCCGGCCTCGATGGTGCGCGACACCACCTGCTTGAGCGGCGGGTCGGACTGCAGTGCGTTCGGCAGCACGCAGGCGTTGTCCGGATCCGAACATCCGAGCTCGATCGGGCTCGGAGCCCGGTTGCCCTGGCTGTAGCTTCCGTAGGCGGTCAGCACCGGCGATACCTGCCAGGTCACGCCGGCCGCGGGATTGAATTTCTTGTAGCGTCCCTTGCCGTCCAGCTCGGTGTCGGTCGGCTCGTCGAGGAGACGACCCCGGTCGATGGTGCGCACGCGGGTGTTGTTGTAGCGGCCCGACAGCGTGAGCTGCAGGTTCGGACGCAGTTCGATCAGGTCGGTGAAGTAGGCGCTGGACGTTCGGGTGCGCCCGGAAATCAGCGCGTCGAGTTCCTGCTCCTCGAGCGGAATGACCCCGCGCGAGTCGCTGAGCGCGCCCACGGCCTCGGTCTGCGCGAACCGGGTGCGTGAACGATCGTGGGAGGCGCCGAGCGTCAGCCGGTGAATGTCGCGCGCCAGCGTCCATTGCAGCGCCAGGCCTTCGCCGCGCTGGCGGGTGCGGGTGCGGTTCTCGACACCGGCCTCGTCTTCATCGTCGACCCCGAACTCGAAATCGTCGTTCAGGTCGCCATTCAGGGTCGACGTCCGCGTGCGGCGGCTGTAGGCGGTGAAGGCCAGTTGCTGTTCAGCGTTGATGCGTGCCGTGGCATTGAGGCTGAGCATCGTCATCTTGTTGCGCGTCAGGTCGGGGCGCGTGTAGATGCCCTCGCGGTTCTGCTTGAGCAGTGCCTCGGGCAGCAACCCGTTGCCGATCATGCGGTTGTCTGCGGCGTTGAGGCTCAGGTCCCACGAGTAATCCTTGTCGCGCTGGCCGAACTTGCCGAACAACTGCTTGACGCGTGACGGCGAGAAGTCGCGCCAGCCGTCTTCATCGAAGAAGCTGGCAGCAAGGAACGCGTGGCTGGTTTCGCCGAAAGTCTGGCCATGCGCCAGGTCGACGCTGTAGCGGCCGAAGGACCCGGCCTGTGCCTCGATCTCGGTGCCCGGATGGGTGTCTCCGCTCTTGGTCTGCAGCGACAGCGCTCCGCCAAGGGTGTTGAGCCCGAACAGCGGATTCGAGCCCGGCAGCAGCGTGATGTTGGACAGCGCCGCTTTCGGTATCAGGTCCCAGTTGACGGTGTCGCCAAACGGCTCGTTGATGCGCACGCCATCCAGGAACACCGACAAGCCTTGCGGCGTGCCGAGCAGCGGGCTGGCGGTGAAGCCCCGGTAGTTGACGTCGAGCTGATAGGGGTTGCCCTGGATCTCGTTGACTGTGACGCTCGGCATCTGCGTGGCCAGCGCGTCCGGCAGATTCAGGCTCTGCATCTGCTTGAGCTTTCGGTCGTTGAGCGTCTGGACGTTCGATGGCACCTGGTCCTTGGCGATGCCCAGTCCTGGCAGCGGTGTGACGCGGATGATCTCGACGCGCGGCAACTCGGCTGACGAAGCGGCGGTCGGGGCTGCCTGCGCCAGGGCAGATGGGCTGTGGGCAGCGGTTGCGCAGGCGGCCAGAGCGGCCCAGGCCAGCGGTTGCAGACGAACCTTGTTGATTGAATGAGGCACGAGGGATCCTGGAGATGTGATGACGAACAAGGGTCCGGCAAGTTACCGTTGCCGGCAGATCGAATACAGGGAAAATTTCCCTTTGTGGCGGGGTCGAGGGTCTTCACCAGACGGGCCGCAGCGGGTATGCCCCGATTCCGCTACACGCCCGAGTCGCTGATCACGCCATGGCGTATCGCCAGGTGAACCATCGCCGCCGAGGTGGACACCCCCAGTTTTTCCCTGATCACTGTCTGCTGGTTGGAGATCGTCTTGGCGCTGCGCCTGAGGGCCTCGGCGCATTCGGCGACCGAGTGGCCCTGGGCCAGCAGCCGGAAGGTCTCGAATTCGCGCGGACTCAACGACGCGAGCCGCTCGGATTCCTGCTCGGGGTCGCGCAGCAACAGCGTTGCGGGCAGGTCCGGGCTCAGGTAGCGCTCGCCGGCATGAAGTGCGCGCACCGCCTGGGTCAGGCAGTCGGGCGCACTGGCCTTGGTCAGGTAGCCGCGCGCACCCGCCTCGAAGGCGCGCTGGACGAGTTGCGCACCGTCGTGCATGCTGAACACCAGCACCCTGGCCGAAGCAGTGCGCGCCATGACACGGCGTATCAGCGTCATGCCGTCGCCACCCGGCATCGACAGGTCGGTGACCAGCACGTCGGGCGGGTCGCTGACGAATGCGGCGTAGGCGGCCTCCCCATCCGCGGCTTCGTGCACGACCCGGATGTCGCCCGCCTGCTCGAGCAGGCGCTGGTAGCCGCTGCGCACCACCGGGTGATCGTCGGCGAGCATGACGTGGATCATGCTGGTATCGGCGCGCGCCGACGGACTGCTGGCGACGCTTGCACCGGCGGCCAGCGCGACCCGGGACAGTGGAGGCGCATGAGTCGTGTTGAAGTGGTAATGCACAGTGATCGTCACTCGGGAAGTGAGGTGGAAATCGGTGCGACAACTTACCGACATCACCTCCCCGAAGACAGGGGAAATTTCCCGTCACGCGGCCAGCGTCTCCCGACGCTCGGTCTACACGCCCGAGTCGCTGATCACGCCGTGGCGTATCGCCAGGTGCACCATCGCCGCCGAGGTGGACATGCCCAGCTTTTCCTTGATCAGCGTCTGCTGGTTGGAAATCGTCTTGGCGCTCAGCTTGAGGGCCTCGGCGCATTCGGCGACCGAGTGGCCCTGCGCAAGCAGGCGGAAGGTCTCGAACTCGCGCGGACTCAACGACGCGAGCCTCTCGGCTTCCTGCTCGGGGTCGCGCAGCAACAGCGCCGCGGGCAGGTCCGGGCTCAGGTAGCGCTCGCCGGCGTGAAGCGCGCGCACCGCCTGGGTCAGGCAGTCTGGGGCACTGGCCTTGGTCAGGTAGCCGCGCGCGCCCGCCTCGAAGGCGCGCCGCACGAGCTGCGCACCGTCGTGCATGCTGAACACCAGCACCCTGGCCGTAGCAGTGCGCGCCACGACACTGCGGATCAGCGTCACGCCGCCACCGCCTGGCATCGACAGGTCGGTGACCAGCACGTCGGGCGGGTCGCTGACGAATGCGGCATAGGCGGCCTCGCCGTTCGCGGCTTCGTGCACGACCCGGATGTCGCCCGCCTGCTCGAGCAGGCGCTGGTAGCCGCTGCGCACCACCGGGTGATCGTCGGCGAGCATGACGCGGATCATGCTTGTGCAGTCGTGTGATGTACCGCGCCGGCAGAGGTCTGCGCCAGCCCGGCTGCTTCTGTGACCATGGCGCTCGGCGCAGGCGCAGCCAGGGGAATCCACAGCGAAATCTGCACGCCAGCGCCCGGGGTGCTTTCCACGCGGAGTTCGCCACCGAGGCCTGCAGCGCGCTCTGCCGAGCCCAACAGCCCGAGGCCGCGAGTCGACGCAGCCGTGTCCATGCCCTGCCCGTCGTCCTGGATGCTCAGGCGCACGCCCGGCGCCTCGCTGGCCATGCCCAACGTGTGCGACAGCATCACCCGCACGCTGCTGGCACGGGCATGCCGCATCACGTTGGTCAGTGCTTCCTGAGTCACGCGGTAGACGGCGATGTCGATCGCATCACCCAGCGAATCGGACAGGCCGGTGTGGTGGAAGGCGCAATCGATGCCGCTGCGCTCTTCCCATGATTCGCAGAGCTCCTGAAGTGCCGCGACGAGGCCGAGGCTGTCGAGGTTGGCCGGACGCAGGCGCCGCAACATGCCGCGCACCAGTTGATACAGCCCTTGCGCCGCGTCGTCGGCACGCGCAGCGGCGCGCATCGCGTCTGCATGATGTGCAGCCGAGCAGTGGCGGATGAACGCTGTCTCGACGCGTATCGCGCTGCAGCCCTGGCCTAACTCGTCGTGCAGTTCACGCGCAAGCGCCAGCCGCTCGCTTTCCTGGACGTTGATCAGTTGGCGCGACAGCTCGCGGTTGTGCGCGAGCAGGTCGGCAATGCGCGCCTCGGCCTGCACCCGCCGTTGCAGCTCGATGCGAGCTTCTCGCTGCCGCCTGAATGCGTACCAGGCCATCCCGATCGCCAGCACGGTGAAGGTCAGCGGGAGTTCGTCTATCTGCCAACGCTCGTACTTGGCCAGCTTGCCGAAGAAGAACTCGGTCAGCTCGAAGCGAATGGCCAATCCGTAGCACGAGAGGGTCGCGGCGACGACCCACCAGAGATCGGCGCTACGGCGCGGCCGTGCGGTCTGCGCGGTCGTGGCCCCCGCGGTCACGAACCTCCTCCGCCTCGCTTGGTCAGCCCGCCGAAACCACGCTGAGGGTCGTAACCCCAGCAAGCCACGCCAAAGAAGACCAGCAGGCTGCCGAGCACCACCCACGGAGCCAGCCCCGGATCCTTGCCGTAGAGGGCAAAGCGCATCCACTCGACCGCATAGGTGAAGGGGTTGCAGCGTGCGAGCTCGTACACCCAGTTCGCGCCGGATGACTGCAGTTTCCACAGCGGGTAGAGCGCGGTTGACATGAAGTACATCGGGAAGATGACGAAGTTCATTGTTCCAGCAAAGTTCTCGAGCTGCTTGATGTGCACCGACAGCAGCAGCCCCAGTGCCCCGAGCATCAGGGCGCTGCAGATCATCGCGAACAGCGCATGCAGACCCGCAAGCGAAAGTACCGGCAGGCTGGTGCCTATCAGGGCGGCAATTGCGATGAACGCCAGTGCCTGCAGCACGGACAGCAGGGCCGTGGCGCACAACTTGGCGAAAAGCAGCCAGGCGCGCGGCAGCGGCGCGGTGAGCAGCAGGCGCATCAGGCCCATCTCGCGGTCGTAGACCATCGCCAGCGACGACTGCATGCCGTTGAACAGCAGCACCATGCCGATCAGCCCGGGAGCAACGTACACGTCGTAGGGCACAGCGGTGTCGTACGGCGGGACGACGGTGTTGCCAAAGACGTCGTGGAGCCCGGCAGCGAAAACCGCCAGCCAGAGCAGCGGACGGACCAGTGCCGACAACAGTCGCCCCGTCTGCTGCGAGAACTTGATGACCTCGCGCAGCACGATGGCTTGCAGCGCTTGCAGGGCATGGGGAATCCCGCGCCTTGCCTGGGCCGCTGATTGCTCGCGACCTGGGTCGGGCTTCAATGAGTCGCTTGACATGCAGATCAACGGGTTCGGGCGATGAAGCCGGCTTCGAGCGTGTCCTCGCCCAGCACACGGGTGACTTCGTCAGGTGTTCCGTCGGCCAGCAGCTTGCCCTGGTGCAGTACCAGCACGCGATCGGCGCCAACCGCCTCTTCGACCCAGTGGGTTGCCCAAAGCACGCAGACGCCACGCTCTCGCACGTCAGCATGCAGCGCGGCGAGCAGGTCCAGGCGCGATTTCGGGTCGAGACCGACGGTGGCCTCGTCCATCAGCAGTACCGAAGGCCGGTGCAGGTTCGCGCGCACCAGTTCCACCTTGCGCCGGTTGCCGCCCGACAACTCGCGCACCTTTCGATCCAGGTTGTCGTCGATCCCGAGCCGGCTGCAGCCTTGCTGGATGCGATCAAGCGCCACTGCGCGTGGCAGGCCATGCAAATCGGCATGAAACAACATATTTTGCCGAATGCTCAGGTCGAGATCGAGCGCGATCTGCTGGAACACCACCCCGATGTGACGCAGCGCAGCAGAGGCCGATCGTGCGAGCGAATGCCCGGCCACTTCAACCTCGCCCTCATCGGCGGCGAACAGCCCGGTCAGGACCTGGAACAGCGTCGATTTGCCGGCCCCGTTCGGGCCGAGCAAAGCCACGAACTGGCCTGCCTGCAAATCCAGCGTCAGCGACTGCAGGGCGGCACGCGAGCCGTAGCGTTTGGTGAGTCCGGTGGTGCGCAACATGGGAGCGTGGAATGTAGTGGACAAACCTCGTTGCACGCTGCTGTGGTGCCCAATCTCCAGCACGCGGTCAGCCGATTCCGCGACGTGGACTGTGTCAATTCCTGAACGGTCTGTCCCGCCATCAAGCACAGTGCGTGTCGTCTTCAGCTGGCGGGGATCGCGCGGCCCGGCACTTCCCGAATGCAGCTGCAGTTGGCTCTGCAACTCGACCGCGCAGTGATCTGCGGAGTTTCCCTATGCGGACGTTCCCTTGAATCGCTGCGACAACGAAAAAAACAGCATGCACGGACCACGAATTACGGGTTTTCCATCGCACGCCTCAGGGGAAAATTTCCTGACCATGGCTGATCGCGAATGTGTTCGTTCAAACTTGAACATCACAAGCGACTGCGGGCACAAAGGTTGCCATCTTGGCAACAT
>JAGNWJ010000001.1:13403-56046 GCA_017986065.1 Rhizobacter sp.
TGATCGCGAATGTGTTCGTTCAAACTTGAACATCACAAGCGACTGCGGGCACAAAGGTTGCCATCTTGGCAACATGCTCTGAGAGTCGCGGTGGGTTTTTGGTGGTGCCCCGCGACCTTGCCTAAACCACCTTTGACAACAGGAGAAAGCAATGGGAATTTCCGGGCAATCGAATGCACGCGCTGCGGTGTGTGGTTTGAGCGTAGTTATGCTCGCGTTGCCAGGTTTGGCACTCGCCAACGCAGATGTCGAGAAGAACATCGCCAACGCCAAGAACTGGGCGATGCAGGCTGGTGACATGTTCAACCAGCGTTACAGCAAGCTGAACCAGATCAACAAGACCAACGTCGGCAAGATGCAGGTCGCCTGGACCTTCTCCACCGGCGTGCTGCGTGGTCACGAAGGGTCTCCGCTGGTGATCGACGGGACGATGTACCTGCACTCGCCGTTCCCGAACAAGGTGTTCGCGATCGACCTCGATTCGCAGAAGATCAAGTGGAAGTACGAGCCGAAGCAAGATCCGGCCGTGATTCCACAGATGTGCTGCGACACGGTGAACCGCGGTCTGGCTTATGCCGAAGGCAAGGTTTTCCTGCAGCAGGCCGACAGCAACCTGATCGCCCTGGATGCCAAGACCGGCAAGCTGGTCTGGTCGGTGAAGAATGGTGATCCGAAGCTGGGTGCCGTCAACACCAATGCGCCTCACGTCTTCAAGGACAAGGTGATCACCGGCATCTCCGGCGGTGAATGGGGCGTTCGCGGTTACGTAGCCGCCTACGACATCAATACCGGCAAGCCGGCCTGGAAGGGCTACAGCGTCGGTCCTGATGCTGAAATGCTGATTGATCCGGCCAAGACCACGACCTGGGCAGATGGCAAGGTGTCCCCGGTCGGACCGGACTCCTCGCTCAAGACCTGGAAGGGCGATCAATGGAAGATCGGTGGCGGCACCACCTGGGGCTGGTACAGCTACGACAAGGCGACCAACGCCATGTACTACGGCACGGGCAATCCGTCGACGTGGAACCCTTCGCAGCGTCCTGGTGACAACAAGTGGTCAATGAGCATCTGGTCTCGCGATGTCGACACCGGCAAGGTCAACTGGGTTTACCAGATGACGCCGTTCGACGAGTGGGACTTTGACGGCATCAACGAAATGATCCTGGCCGACATCGATGTCAAGGGCAAGCCTACCAAGGCCCTGGTGCACTTCGACCGCAATGGCTTCGGCTACACGCTGGATCGGGTGACTGGTGCGCTGCTGGTTGCCGAGAAGTACGACCCGAAGGTGAACTGGGCCACTCACGTGGACATGAAGACCGGCCGTCCACAGGTCGTGTCGAAGTACTCCACCGCGCAGAACGGTCCTGATGTCAACACGAAGGGCGTCTGCCCTGCGGCCCTGGGTTCAAAAGACCAGCAGCCTGCAGCATTCGATCCGGAAACCAAGCTGTTCTACGTGCCGACGAACCATGTCTGCATGGACTACGAGCCGTTCAAGGTCGAGTACACCGCAGGTCAGCCGTATGTCGGCGCCACGTTGTCGATGTTCCCGGCTCCGGGCAGCCATGGCGGAATGGGCAACTACATCGCCTGGGATGCAGGCACCGGCAAGATCGTCCAATCCAAGCCCGAGAAGTTCTCGGTGTGGAGCGGCGCTCTGAACACCGCAGGTGGTCTGTCTTGCTACGGCACGCTGGAAGGCTACTTCAAGTGCGTCGACAAGAAGGACGTGAACAAGGAACTGTTCAAGTTCAAGACCCCGTCCGGCATCATCGGCAACGTGTTCACCTATGAACACAAGGGCAAGCAGTACATGGGCGTGTTCTCGGGCATTGGTGGCTGGGCCGGTATCGGCATGGCGGCTGGTCTCGAGAAGGATCAGGACGGCCTGGGTGCTGTGGGCGGCTACAGGGAACTCGGCCAGTACACCGAACTCGGTGGCTCTCTGACCGTGTTCGCTCTCCCCAACTGATCGGGATTCGTCCTGATTAACCCTCACCGGACAACCGGTGAGGGAACCGATCCAGGGGATGACGCTCTAGCAGGGCGTCATCCCTTTTCAATTAGCTGAGCAAGCATTCCGATCATGACGTCACGCACCCTCACCACCGCTGCCCTTGCAGCTCTTGTCTTCGCTGCATCGGGCCTTGTCATGGCGCAAGAAGTCAAGACCGACCTGTATACCGTCGTCGATGGAAACAAGGTCGATGCCCAGACTCTGAAGGGGTTCAAGACATGGCGAACCGCGGCGTGCGACCGTTGCCATGGTGCCAATCAGGAAGGTCTCGTGGGCCCGTCGCTGGTCAACAGCCTGAAGGTTCTGACCAAGGAAGAATTCGTGACCACGGTGACGAATGGCCGGCTTGAAAAAGGCATGCAAAGCTTCGGCAACAGTCCGGTCGTGATGGAAAACATCGATCACCTGTACGCGTACCTGAAGGGCCGCTCGAACGGTGACATCAAGAGCGCCCGCGTGACGGCCATCGAATGAACAATCCGGCTGCAGCGGCACGAGCACCGGCCCGTTGGGCAGCGCGCTGGTGGGCCGTGATGTGCATTACCTCCGCGCTCGGTCTGGGGTGGTCTCCATACGCCACTGCTCAGGATGAGGCCAAGCCGTCGCGCCAGGCCTTCCGCGTCTGTCAGGACCCGAACAACCTGCCCTTCTCCAATGTCGGGGGTGATGGCATCGAGAATCGGATCGCCGAGTTGTTTGCCAAGGAGCTCGGCCTGCCGGTCACGTATTACTCCTTTCCGCAACGGCTGGCTTTCATACGCAACACCTTGCGCTACAAGCTGCCGGGCGAGGATTTCCGTTGCGACATCGTGATGGGCGTGCCCGCTGGGTACGACCAGGTGTCGGCGACGAAACCCTACTACCACTCCACTTATGCGCTGGTCATTGCAAAGGGCCGGGGCCTGGATCAAGTCAAGTCCGTCGAGGACTTCCTCGCCGTCGACCGCACGCGGCTCGGGAAGCTGAAGATCGGTCTGTACGATCGAACTCCCGCTTCCGATTGGTTGGTCAAGCACGGGCTGCTCGAGCAAGGCGTTCCTTATGCGACGATGAACGCGGCGCCCGAGTTCTATCCAGGAGAAATCATCGAGCGCGATCTGGCAAGCGGCAAGATCGATGCGGCTATCGTGTGGGGGCCGATTGCCGGCTTCTTCGCGAAGCGGGTCAAGAGCCCCGAACTGATGACGTTCCCGATGCGCTCCGAGCCCGGGGTCAAGTTCGATTTCAAGATGGCCATGGGCGTGCGCTACGGTGAGCGCGAGTGGAAGCAGCAGATCGAATCCCTGATCGATGCGAAGCGTCCCGAGATCCGCGCGATCCTCGAGGAGTTCGGTGTTCCCTTGATCGAGGACACCCCTCAGGCGTTGACGAATTAGGTTTCTCCAGATTTCTCGCCCAGACCGGGATGCCCCATGAAGTACGCAGCGTTGTGGCTGGCAGTCGCTTGTTCCTGGGGTACGGCCCAGGCGGGTGTAGACCGGGCTGCGTTCATCGAATTGAGCACCAAGGTGCTCAAGGTCGAGGTATCGCGGGAGCAAGGCGGCTATTCGCTGGGCTCGGGGGTTCTGGTGGCGCCGCAGCGCCTCCTGACGAACTGCCACGTGACGCGCGACGCACACCAGATCCATGCCTATCAGTACGGCGTCCGGTTGCAGGCGGTGGCCCAGATCAGCGATGTGCGGCGTGACCTCTGTCTGCTCATCGTGCCCGGCCTGACCGGCGATGGTGTTGTTCTGGGGTCATCCAGTTCGATCGGCGAAGGACAGTCGGTGTCAGCGATCGGCTACACGGGTGGCATGGGCATCCAGAACAGTTCGGGCGAGGTGGTCGTGCTGCATCCCTTCGATGGCGGCCGGGTCATCCAGAGCACGAACTGGTTCACGTCGGGCGCCAGCGGCGGAGGGTTGTTCGACGACGACTTGCGACTGGTCGGCATCCTGACCTTCCGACTGCGCGGTGGAGAGGCGCACTACTTCTCCGCGCCCGCGGACTGGATAAAGGATCTGCTCGCCAGGCAAGCTGATGCGCGGGAAATCGCTTCCATCCCCGCGACCGAACTGGCCTACTGGCAACAACCACTCACGCAGCAGCCGCGCTTCCTGCAGGCCGCCGTGCTCGAACGCGACAGCCGGTGGGACGATCTCGAGCATCTCGCCTCAGGCTGGACCGCGATGCACGAGCACGAGTCCGAGCCGTGGTACCTGCGGGGCCTGGCGCTGCAGAAGCTGAACCGGCTGACCGATGCGAGAGACGCATTGGAACGATCGGTGAATATCGCGCCCACGCTGGCTCTGGCCTGGCACCGGCTCGGCCTGGTCTACAGCGGCCTCGGAATGACGGCGCAGGCGCAAAGCGTTCAGCGGCGCTTGCGACAGCTGAATCCCGACCTTGCGCTGCAGCTGGCCAAGAGTCTTCTGCCCAATTGACCTTGAAGACACTTCCACCCTTCCCACATGCAGTTCATGAAATTTCCCCGATTTGCTGGTGCGTGCCTCGCGCTGCTGATGGCCTTCGCGTCGACATCCCGCGCTCAGGACAAGCCGTCTGAGAACAAGCAGGATTTCTCGCCAGCCGAGAAGCTTCTTTTCATGTCGAACCAGCTCTCGGGTGTGAAGCCGGCGACGACGATCCGGTATTCCTTCCGCAAGGCAGGCAGCTTCGAGGATGGCTTCGAGGACTCCGTCGTGCTGAGCTTCGAAAAGCAGCCCGACGGCACGTGCTGCACCGTGAAGAGCGACTTCTTCACCGGTGCCCGTCGACTCCCGCTGCCCGAGGCCCCGATGGCCGAAGGAAACCCTGTTCTGCTGCATTTCCTGGAAAGAGACATCGGGGAGATGAAGCGGTTGACCAAGGGCTCTTTGAACCATTTCCGCAAGCGCATCCGCATGGCTGCCTATCAGGATGCGACGGTTCGAGACACTTCGCTTTCCTACAGAAACAAGACGATCGCCGGAAAGGAAATCACTTTCTCGCCCTACCTCGACGATCCGAATCGTCCCAAGTACGAGAAGTTCGTCCGCAAGCAATACCAGTTCTTGTTGTCCGAGGCCGTGCCAGGCGGCATCTTTGGTATCCGCACCCGGATCAGCGGCGAAACCTCCGGTTTGCCAGATGTCATCGTCGAAGAGCTCTTCGTCGAGGGTGCATCGGCCGTGATTCCCACCCAGATCAAGTGAGTCCTTTCCATGACTGTTTCCAGAAATCCGGCGCGCGTCGCCACGCTGCTGTTGTGCGCGTCCTTCTCTGCGGTGCTGCAAGCCAATGATTTCCCGACCCTCGACCGCGTGATTTACGTGCGTGACTGCATGCGCGAGAACCCCGGCCCCCAGTTCGAGATGATCAGCAAATGCTCCTGTGCGCTCGACCGCATGGCCGAGCAGATCAAGTACGACGAATACGTCACCCTGAGCACCGATGCCAACGCCACCTCCATCGGCGGCGAACGTGGCAGCGCGATGCGCGACAACGAGGGCGTTCAGAAGGAGGCAAAGCGGTTTCGCGAGTTGCAGGCCAAGGTCAAGAACAGCTGCTTCATCGGCACGGGCCCGAAGTGATGCCGGCGGGTTGCCCTGGCAGGGCCTTCTGCTGTCGCAACTGCCGGCGCAGGCGAAGCCCGTGATTCGTTGGTGGCATGCGTTGCTGCTGTGGGCTGCAGCGACATCCCTGGCCTGTGCTCAAGCTGCCTTGCCTCCATTGCAAGTGGCCGAGCTCTCTCCGGGCGTGTTCGTGCACAGCGGGGCCGTGGCGGACTGGAATTCCGCCAGCGCCGGCGATGTCGCGAACCTCGCGTTCATAGTCGGCACGCGTTGCATCGCGGTGATCGACAGCGGTGGCACGCCCGATGTCGGCCGCCGGTGGCAAGCCGCTGTGGCCGCGATCAGCCCGCTGCCGGTGTGCCATGTCATCAACACGCATGCCCATCCCGACCATGTGCTCGGGAACAACGCATTCAGGACAGCAGATTCGGCCGCGGGCCCGGGCTTCGTGACGCATGCGCGCATGCGTGCGGCGCTGGCTGCGCGGGAGCGCTATTACCTGAACGCGCTGCAACGCGACTTCGGGGTCGCGATGAAACACGATGACCTCGTCTATCCCACGGCGACGGTAGCCGCCGGCCAGACCCTCGAGATCGACCTGGGCCAGCGTGTCATTGAATTGAAGGCCTGGCCCACCGCACACACCGACCACGACCTGACGGTTTTCGACCGCCAGACACGCACGCTCTTCCTGGGGGATCTGCTCTTCGTGACGCATCTGCCGGTCATCGATGGCAGCCTGCTGGGCTGGATTGCTGCCATGGATCGTCTGGCGCAGATGCCCGTGGCGCTCGCTGTGCCGGGTCATGGGGCGGCTGGCCGCGACTGGCCATCGATGCTGGGTCCTCAGCGTCGTTATCTCGACGCCCTGCTGACCGAGACGCGCGCTGCGATCCGTGCCCACTCCACGATGCAAGGTGCGGTCAGGACGGTCGGCCGGGATGCCTTGCAGGGCTGGGCGCTGGCCGATCACTTCCACGAGCGCAACGTGACGACGGCCTTTGCCGAACTGGAATGGGAAGAATGAGTGTGAAGCTGCACTGGGCTTCAGCGCGAGCGATGGCGTTCATGCTCCTCCTCGGCGCGACAGTCGCGTCGTCGCATGCCGCGCCGTTCGCCTACATCACCAATCAGGGCAGCCACGATGTCTCGGTGATCGATCTGCTGATCGACAGCGTGGTCGCTACCGTTCCGGTCGGGCGCGGGCCGGCTGGCGTCGCCATCGCTGCCTCGCAGGCGAAGGTGTTCGTGACCAACCCGGATTCGAAGACGATCTCGGTCATCGACATGCGCAGCCGCCAGGTGGTCGACACGCTGGCCGCTGGCGATGGGCCACTGGGAATCGCCGCGTCCGACGACGGCATGCGCGTCTATGTGAGCGACTGGTACCGCAATCGCGTGCTGGTCTTCGACAGCCGCGTGCACCATCCGCTGATGAGGATCGCGGTCGGCCGTGCCCCGGCGGGCTTGGCGGTGCACGAGAGCGGCGAGGCCGTGTTCGTCGCCGAACGCGACGATGACAGCGTCGCCGTGATCGATGTCAACAGCCAGCGCGTGCTGTCGCGGGTGACGGTGGGTGCCCGGCCCTTCGCGTTGCTGTACGACGCACCGCGACAGAGGCTGTATGCCCTCAATGTGCAGAGCAACGACCTCAGCGTGCTCGATGCGCGTGATCTCTTCCGGACCGGCAAGCTGGTACCAATCGCGACCGTGGCTGTGGGCAAGGCCCCGTACGGCGCCGCATTGGCGGATGGCGGCAAGCTGCTTTACGTCACCAATCAGCATGAGGACAGCGTCAGCGTGATCGATGCCGACACGCTGAAAGTGGTGCGTACATTGCGCGGCTTCGGCTATCCCGAAGGCATCGCGTCTCATCGCGATCGTGTCTATGTCGTCAACTGGATGGACGACAACCTGAGCGTGCTCGATGCGGTATCGGGACAGACGATCAAGACGATTGCCACCGGTCAGAATAGTCGTGGGTTCGGCGCCTTCATTGGCGATGCCCCGGCACCGTGAACCCGGTGCGAACAATTTCAAGATGTCGTGAACGGGAGGAAGTGAGCATGTTGCGTATGAAGCTGAACGCCAATCCAGTGCGCTGGATGGCCTGGGTGGTCTTGTTCGGTCTGATGTCGGTGGCGCAGGCCCATGGGCCGACACGCCAGAAGGTCAGCGAGAAGATCACCATCAATGCACCTGCCGCAGCGGTGTGGGCACGTGTCAAGAACTTCGACGCGCTGAAGGACTGGCACCCGGCCGTCGCCGAAAGTCCGGCCTCGGCAGGCAACACCGAAGGCTCGGTGCGCGCGCTGAAATTGAAGGGAGGTGGAGCGCTCGAAGAAACCCTGGAAAGCTTCGACGAGGCGAAGATGAAGTTCAGCTACCGCGCCAAGGATGGCGGCGCGCTGCCCGTCACCAACTACACCTCGACGCTGCAGGTCACCAGCGCCGGCGCGGCGCAATCCATCGTCGAGTGGCGCGGCGCCTTCTACCGCGCCTTCCCCAACAACGATCCACCACCCGATCAGAACGACGAAGCCGCACTGAAGGCCGTGACGGGGGTCTACAAGAGCGGGCTCGAGAACCTGAAGAAGCTCGTCGAGGGTCAGTGAGTCTGCTTCGCCGGCTCGGCCGCATCAGCTTTGCGTGTGCGGCGTTCGGGCTTGCGATGCTGGCGGGTTGCGCCACAGGCGGCCGGTTCCTTGCGGCCGAGCCTGACGGCCGGGTTGCCGGCGGAACCACCGTTCAGGTGGCCGATGGCGTGTACATGGTGCGCGGCACCGGCGGCGAAGTCGATTCGAGCAACCTCGGGCGCATCGGTAACGCCGGGTTCATCGTCGGGGACCGCGGAGTCATCGTGATCGACGTGGGCACGTCGCATCGCCACGGCGGCGAATTGCTCGGAGCGATCCGCCGGGTCACCGACAAGCCGGTCGTGCTGGCCCTGGTCACCCATGTTCGCCAGGAGTATCTTTTCGGCGCAGCGGCTTTCCGGGACCGAGGCATCCCGATCCGCATGCAGCGCAGCGCTGCCGACCTGATGGCCGCCCGCTGCGCGAACTGCCTCAAGACGCTGCGGCGTCTGCTCGGCGAAGACGAGATGCGCGACACGGTGATGTTCAAGCCCGACCAGGTCTTCGACGACAGCCACACGCTTGATGTGGCGGGTCGCCCGGTGCGGGTGCTGTACTTCGGGCACTCGAGCGGCCCCGGCGACATCGCGGTGCTGGACGAACGAACCGGCGTGCTGTTCGCCGGTGGCTTGATGGATCAACAGCGCATCCCGGACGTTCAGGACAGCCAGTTGCCAGGCTGGCGGAATGCTCTGGCGGCCATGGACGCGCTGCGGGTTAGCACGGTCGTTCCCGGCCACGGGCGCGCCACATCATCCGGGCTGATCACCACCACGCGGCGGTATCTCGACACGCTCGAAGCACGTGTCAGGCAACTCGTGATGGACGGGGCAGCGCTCAGCGAAGTGCCCGATGCCAGCAGCCTGGACGAGTTCAAGGAATGGGATCAGTACGACACGATCCACCGCAGGAATGCTTCGGTCCTGTTCGTGCGCGTCGAACGCGAAGTGAATTTCAAGTGATGCAGATCAGCGGAGCGGTGTGATGTCGAAGTCAGCAAGGCTGTGGCGTGCTTTTTGGATGGTGTGCGTGCTCGCGTCCGTCGGCTGGATCGCGGGCCCGGCGCAGGCCGCGGTCGGAGGCTTGAACTCGAACGCGGCACACAACGACTCGTCGCCCGAATGGGAAAAGCTGCGCGCCAGGTTTTTCCCGAATCGCTCGATCGCGGCCGATGCCGCGAGCCAGGTTCAGCTCATCGTGCCGCTGCGCGCTGCATACGGTGCATCCGTGCCGGTCAAGGTCGTGTCCAAGCTGCCTCAGCGCAACGAGCTTTATGTGAAGAAGCTGTACCTCTTCATCGACAAGAACCCGTCGCCGCTGGCGGCCGTGCTGGACCTGACCGCCGACCTCGGGCAGGCTGACTTCGAGACCCGGCTGCGTGTCGACGAGTACAGCCACGTGCGTGTGGTCAGCGAACTGTCGAATGGTGAACTGCACATGGATTCGCGCTACGTGAAAGTCTCCGGCGGCTGCTCGGCACCACCCAACCGTGAGCATCCCGAACTGATCGGCAAGACCATCCTGAAGCTCAACGGTCCCGTCGTGTATGACCGGCCCAACGTGGCTGACGTGACCGTGCTGCATCCCAACGACACCGGGTTCGAGCTGAACAACATCACGGTGATGTTCATCCCGCCGCACTTCATACGCTCGATCAAGGTCCGCTACGGCGAGCACAAGCTGTTCGATGCCGACCTCGATTTCTCGGTCAGCGAGAACCCGACATTCCGGTTCAATTTCGTTCCGCGCGGCGATGCCGCCCTGACGGCGGAGATCGAGGATTCTCGCGAAGGTCGCTTCACGGGCATGCTGCCAGTCCATGCGTCCGGGCTTCCGGGGCAGGGAGACGCGACTGTGGATTCGCGTGCGCCCTGACCTGCTTCGCCATTGCGGGGCAGCCGTCCTGTTCGCGTGCTGGCTGATGCTGGCGCACGGCGGGGCCCGCAGCGCGGGGCTGCCAGTGTCCTACCGCGCCATCGTTGTCCAGCCGACCGGCCTGCCGACCCATGCCGAGTTCGATCTGCGACCGGCGATCGACCAGGCCCGGCGCGAGAAGAAGTCGCTGTACGTCTACCTCGGCGCCGACGACTGCCCTTATTGCCGTCGTTACGAGGCATTCCTGGCGCAAAACGCCGGTGAGCTGTTGCCGCACTTCGCGGGTTACCTGATCGTCGACCTTCGCAGCTCGCTGAAGATCTCGTCCAAGGCGCTCATCATCCGAACGAACCTGGGTGCCCTGCCCTATGCCGAATTCCAGCGCACCATCGGCGACGAGCGTGCGCGGTTGCTCGTCTATCCGAGCGTCTGGCTGCTCGATACCGAGGTCAAGCCCCTGATGCAGATGCCGGCGGGCACCGGCACATTCCAGACCGTGCCAGAGCAACTCGAGATCCTGAATCTCGTGCAGTGAAACGGGAATGAAAAAAGGCAACGTCGCCGTTGCCTTTGCTGCTTGAGCGCACGGATGCAGGTCAATCGGCCCCGAATGGATGCTTCGCGGTCTTGTACTGAGCCTGCACTTCGGCTGCCGTCGGAAAACCGCTGACCGCGCGTTCGATCGATTCCTTGGTCGCGCGGTAGTTGTATTCCTGGATCTTCTTGTCGTCCTCGGCCATCCAGTGGATGAACACACCGACCGAGATGAACAGGTCGTTGGCCTGATCGGCGCGCAGCGTGCCCTCGGCCAGGCAATCGGCGATGGCCATGGCGACTCCGCGCTGGGCCGGGCCGAACATCTGAACGGCCTGCTTGGCACCCTTGATCGTGACCTTGTTGAACATCACCGCGTTCGGCTTGGTTGCCAGGTTCGGGGCGACCACGGCCAGCAGCGAGGTGAAACCGTCCTTGTTGTTCACCAGCGCATTGGCGAACGCTGTTTCCGCTGCCGAGCCGCGCGGCCCGACCAGCAGATCGATGTGCGCCACCTCGTTGCCTTCGCCGACCAGCGATTCGCCAACGCGCACGTTGGTGATCGGGGGCGCCAGCTTGGGCGCAGGTGCCACCGCCGGCTTCGCAGCAGGCGCGGGTGCGGGGGCGGGCGCAGGCGTCGATACACGTGCGGGCTCGACCTTCTTCTTGCCGAACAGGAAGTCAAAAAATCCCACGGGAGTCTCCCATCTCTTTGTGTTGGTGGAGCCGGGGAGCCTATCAGTGTGGGGACTCGGTTTCAATCAGGCGCAACGAGTTGACGCGGTCGCGGAAAACCAGTGGGTGTTCGGTCACCGGGCTGGCGGCGACCACATCGGCCTGGGCCACCGCATCGGTCACGAGGTGATGTTGCGGGCTCTTGATGCAGACCGGGTCGGTGGCAGTCGGGTCCTGCGTCAGCATGTAGGCCTGACAGCGGCAGCCGCCGAGATCGATTTCCTTGAATTCGCAGCTCGAGCAAGGCTCTTTCATCCAGCCGGTTCCGCGGTAGCGATTGAAGCCCTCGGAATCGAACCAGATCTCGCTCAGGCTGTGCTCCTTGACGTTCGGGAAATCGAGCCCCGGCAGCATCTGCGCGGTGTGGCACGGTACGGCGGTGCCGTCGGGCACCACGGTCAGGAACATGCTGCCCCAGCCGTTCACGCACTTCTTGGCCTTGCCCTCGTGGTAATCGGGGGCGACGAAGAACAGCCGCATGGCGTTGCCGAGCTTCGCGCGCCAGGCGTCGGTGACCTGCTCGGCATGCTTGAGCTGGGCATGGGTGGGCAGCAGGTGATCGCGATTGACCATCGCCCATGAGTAGTACTGCGTGTTCGCCAGTTCCAGATACTCCGCCCCCATCTCATGGGCCATGCCGATGATGCGATCGATGTGGTCGATGTTCATGCGGTGGATGACGACGTTCATCACCATAGGCCATCCCTGGTCCTTGATGATCTTGCCGACACGGTTCTTCAGGTCGAAGGTCTTGGTGTGCGACAGGAAGTCGTTCATCTGCTTCGTCGAGTCCTGGAACGACAGCTGCACGTGGTCGAGCCCGGCCGCCTTCAGCCGGGACGCGCGCTCTGCGGTCAGGCCGACACCCGAAGTCAGCAGGTTGGTGTAGTAGCCCAGGCGATGCGCTTCGGCAACGATCAGCTCGAGGTCGTCGCGCACCAGCGGCTCACCGCCTGACAGGCCGCACTGCACCGCGCCCAGCTCGCGCCCTTGCTGCAGCACGCGGAACCAGTCCTCGGTCGACAACTCGTCTTCCTTGCGGGCGAAATCGACCGGGTTGTAGCAGAACACGCAGTGCAGCGGGCAGCGGTAGGTCAGCTCGGCCAGCAGCCACAGCGGCGGGCCGGGGCGCGGTGGCGCGGACATCACCGGCGTGCTCATGACCACACCAGCCAGCGGTTCTTTCCGGCCATCTCGACGAAGGCGAGCACATCGCCCTCGAGGCCCCGGGTCGAGAACGCCTGTTCCAGCTCGGCGACGATCTCGGCGATGCTGCGCTGGCCGTCGCAGCGCTTCATGATCTCGCCGGCGCTCTGGCTCAGCTTGACCATGCCTTCTGGGTACAGCATCACGTGGCAGTTCTGCACCGCTTCCCATTGCAGGCGAAAGCCGGGGCCGACGGCCGGGCGGACTGCGTTCGACAGCGAGGCAACTTGCGCAACGGTGGAGCTCGTCATGAGGAGACCCCGTAGCGCGTTGCCATCGCGTCGTTCATCGTCCACAGGATGTCGAGCTTGAACTGCAGTATCTCCAGCGCACGCTCCTGCAGCGGCCGCGTCGTGAAATGGTTCAGCGTGATCGCCAGCCCCTCCTCGACATCCCGCCGCGCCTGTCCGACGCGGTTGCGGAAGTAGCTGAGCCCTTCGGATTCGATCCAGTGGTAATGCTCGGGCCAGGTCGCCAGCCGCTGCTTGTGGATCTCGGGCGCGAACAGCTCGGTCAGCGACGAGCACACCGACTCCTGCCAAGGCGCGCGCCGCGCGAAGTTGACATACGCATCGACCGCGAAACGCACCGCCGGTACCACGTGGCGCAGGTCCTGCACCTCTTCGCGTGTCAGACCCACAGCCTGCGCAAGGCGCAACCAGGCTTCGATGCCGCCCGGGTCCTTGATGCCGCCGATCTCGAATCCGTCGTGGTCGAGGATGCGCTGGATCCAGCCGCGACGCACCGCCTGGTCGGGGCAGTTCGACAGCACCGCCGCGTCCTTGATCGGTATCGCGATCTGGTAATAAAAGCGATTGGCGACCCAGCCACGCACCTGCTCCGGCGTGGCCTTGCCGGTGTTCAGCATCACGTTGAACGGATGGTGGATGTGGTACGACTTGCCGCGTTCGCGCAGCTTGGCCTCGAATGCTTCGCGGCTCCACGCCGCAGCGTCACCCGATCGCGCGGCGTCGGGGTGGCGGGATTCCTGAATCATGTCTGCTCGCATGGTGTGCTCCTCGGGCCGATCAGGGTTGGATCAGCATGCCGTCCTCGCACAACTCGATGCCGGCGCGCGTCAGTTCGGCGCGCTGGGTCGAGTCCTCATCGAGGATCGGATTGGTGTTGTTGATGTGGATCAGCAGCCGGCGCGTTTTCGGCGGCAGCTTCGACATCCACTCGATCATGCCGCCCTCGCCCGACTGCGGCAGGTGGCCGATCTCGCGTGCTCGCTTCTTGCTGATGCCGAGCGCGACCATCTCGTCATCGGTCCAGAAGGTGCCGTCGACCAGCACCGCGTCGGCATTCGACATCTCGGCGAACACCGGCGTGGTGATCTCGCCGAGACCGGGGGCGTAAAACGCAGTCTTGCCGCTGCGCTGGTCGGTGATGACGATGCCGATGTTGTCGCCGGGCACCGGGTTGTCGCGATGCGGCGAGTACGGCGCAGCCTTGCTCGACAGGGGCAGCGCTCGGAAGCTCAGTCCCGTCACACCGGGAACCTCGAACGACGAGCCGTCGAGCGTGATCGCGTGGCGGTCGACCCCGCAGAAGTGCGTCAGCACGCGCAGCACCGGGTTGCCCTGCGTCAGGTCTTCGGCGACCGGGTCGGTGCACCACAGCGGCAGTTTCGAATTGCGCTCGCGCAGCATGAACAGGCCCGTGGCATGGTCGATCTGGCCATCCATCAGCACCACGCCGGCGATGGCCGAGTCGCGCAGATGGCGCGCCGGCTGCATCACCGCGCTGTTGCGGATCTGTTCGAGGATGTCGGGTGAAGCGTTGAACAGCACGCCGTCGGTGCTGTCGTCGGGCCGCACGAAGATCGATGACTGTGTGCGTGCCTGTGCCCGCAGGGTGCCGGCACGGATGCCGGCGCAGTTGGCGCAATTGCAGTTCCACTGCGGAAATCCGCCACCGGCGGCCGAACCCAAGACTGTGATGCGCATGATGCTTCGGTGATCGAGAAGGGGAGTCCCTGAAAGACCAACGCCCTGGGATCAGCCAGGGCGTTGGTTGAGGTCTGTTGAGAGACCCCAGACGCGACGACGGATTAACGTGCGGCGACGTACATCGTGATTTCGAAGCCGAAGCGGAAATCAGCGGCGGAAGGTGTGGTCCAAGTCATGTGAATCTCCTTGCAATGTGTCGCAGGCTCCGGTCGGTGTCTGCGGGAACGTCTCATCCCAGTGGCCATGATGTTCGCGTCTCCGCACCGTGACCAGCCGCCCGGGCATGAGTTGCACCTCATGATTTTCATGAATCCCAGGACGTCGCCTGCGGGGCACCGCCGCTACCATCGACTCGGTGAACGCCTCCGTTTCCTCGCCCGTGTCGCCTCGAATGGCCGCGCTTTATGCCGCGACACCACCGCTGCGCACCGATGCGCTGGGCGTTTCGGGGGGGCACGTGCTGCACCTTCAGGAGTTCGGCAATCCGGACGGCATGCCGGCGGTGGTGCTGCACGGCGGACCGGGCTCGGGATCGTCGCCGCTGCTGCGCCGCTTTCTCGACCCGAACCGCTACCGCATCATCGGCTTCGATCAGCGCGGCGCCGGGCGCAGCACGCCGCGCGGCGCGACGCGGGACAACACGATGGCTGACCTGCTGGCGGACCTGCAAGCCATCCGCCACCACCTGGGCATCGAACGCTGGCTGGTGGTCGGCGGCTCGTGGGGTGCGACGCTCGCTCTGGCGCATGCGCTGGCTGAATCGCAGGCGGTGTCGGCGTTGCTGTTGCGCGCCACGTTTCTGGCGCGTGCCGAGGACATCACCCGCTTTTTCCAGGGCGCGGTCGCCGACCTGCCTGAGGCCTGGTCACGCTTCGCGGCTATTGCCCCGCCGGCTCGGCGGCACGCGCTGCTTGAGGTGCTGACCGAGGGGCTGCAAGGCGATGCGCCACAGGCGGCACCGTTCGCGCTGGCGTGGTGGCGCTGGGAGGCGGCGATGTCGGGTGCGCTTCCGCCAACGGACGAGCCCGAAGGCGATGCGCTGCAGGAGCTGATCGGCCGTTACCGCGTGCAGAGCCACTACCTGAGCCACTGCTGCTGGCTCGATGCGCCGCCGCTGCTCGATCGCTGCGGATCCCTGCCCTGCGTGCCGACCGCGATCCTGCACGGCGGTTCGGATCACATCTGCCCGCCCGATGGTGCACGCGAGTTGCACCGGCGCCTGCCGCACAGCACGCTGCGCATCATCCCTGGCGTCGGCCACGATCCGACGCACCCGGAGATGGTCGCCGCGATGCTGCGGGCACTCGATTCCTACGCCGCAAGCGGCCGCTTCGAACCCGAGGTGAATTCGTGAACCTGCGGGTCAAGATCAACCTGATCGTCGGTGTGCTGATGCTGATGTTCGTCGCCGCGGTACTTGGGCTGCAGGTTCGCAGCCTGAAGGAGTCGGTCGCCGAGGAGGTCGTGGCAGCCAACCGCGTCGCGTCGCAATTGCTCAACCGCACGCTCTGGCTGTACGCAGCGCAGGGCCTGCCGGCCATGCGTGCCTTTCTGCAAGGCATGGGGCGAGTGCGTGCGAACGACATCGAGCTCTTCGACGAAGCTGGCCGCCGGCAGTACGCCTCGCCGCCGTCGCCGTACAAGTCCGGCCGCGAGGCGCCCGACTGGTTTGTCGGGCTGGTGGCACCGCCGCCCTCGGTCCAGGCCATCGATTTCCCCGGAGGCAAGCTGGTCGTGCGCAGCGATGCCTCGCGGGCCGTGCTCGATGCGTGGGACTACTTCGTGCATCTGGCGCTCATCGGAATGGCCCTGCTGGCGGCCGCGAACGTCCTGGTGTTCTGGCTGGTCGGCAGCACGGTCAGGCCGTTCTCGCAGATCGTCCGTGCGCTGAACGACTTGCAGGGCGGTCGCTTCGACGTTGCGTTGCCCGCATTGCCGGGCACCGAGGCGGCTGCGATCGGCGCCGCCTTCAACCGCATGGTCGGTGTGCTGCGGGACAACATCGAGACCGAGCGACGCGCGGCGCGCGCCGAGCGGCAGTTGTCGGACAACCGGGAGCTGACGCGCTGGGTCGATCACCACATCGAGAAGGAACGCCTGCTGATCGCGCGCGAGCTGCACGACGAGCTGGGCCAATCGGTGACAGCCATACGCAGCATGGCGCTGTCGATCGCACAGCGCGCACGCACGCGTGCGGACCCTCAGTCGGAGCAGGCTGCGCAGCTGATCGCCGAGGAGTCGGCGCGCCTGTACGACGCGATGCACGGGATGATTCCGCGGCTGACGCCGATGGTGCTCGACAACTTCGGACTGGCCGAAGCGCTGGCCGATCTGGTCGAGCGCACGCGGCGCAGCCAGCCGCAGGTGCAGATCGAGTTGCAGGTCGATCTGGCGGACACCCCGCTCGACACCGAGCGCGCGCTGGCGCTGTATCGGTCGGCGCAGGAGGGCATCACCAATGCATTGCGCCATGGCCATGCGACCGCCCTGGGCCTGACGGTGCGGCGGCAAGCGGACACGGTGCTGCTGCGGCTCGCCGACAACGGCTCGGGCTTGCCAGCCGACTGGGCGCAGCGAGTCGGTCACCATGGACTGCGCTGGCTGTCCGAGCGCGTGGAGGCGCTGGGCGGCGTGGTCGAGGTCGGTCCGGCCCCGTCACGAGGCGTGCTCGTGCAGGTGCAGCTGCCATTGCCTGCCGCGCAGGTTGCCGAGGCCGAACATTCTTGAGGACAGAGCGATGATCCGTGTGATGCTGGTGGACGACCATGCGCTGGTGCGCATGGGCTTCAAGATGCTGCTCGGAGATGCGCAGGTCGAGGTCGTGTCCGAAGTGGGCAGTGGTGAACAGGCTTGCCTGGAGTACCCGAAGGTGCTGCCGGACGTGGTCGTGATGGACCTGTCCATGCCAGGCATGGGGGGTCTGGAGGCGGTTCGGCGGCTGCTCGCGCACGATCCGAACGCGCGCATCCTCGCGCTGTCGGCGCACGAAGACACGGCCCACCCGCGCCGGGTACTGCGAGCCGGCGCCCTGGGCTATCTCGCCAAGCGCAGCGCGCCGGAAGCCCTGATAGCCGCAGTCACGGCCGTGGCTCGCGGCGACCGCTACGTCGATGCGCAGACAGCGCAGGCGCTCGCGATGGCGCAGATCGACGGCGAGACCAGCCCGGCCGACATGCTCAGCGAGCGCGAGTTCTCCGTGTTCATCCAGCTCGCCCAGGGCCGCAGCGTCGCCACCATCGCCGACAGCCTGAGCCTCTCACCCAGCACGGTCGGCACGCATCTCTACAACGTGAAGCAGAAGCTCAATGCGACGAACCAGTCGGAGCTCACGCTGATCGCCCTGCGCTGGGGCCTGATCCAGACCTGACACGCCGCTGTCGCATACACAAGTCACTGCCTTTGCGCCACCCGGCACACCCGCAGTCCCGGGGTTGAACAACTCGTTACGATTCCCCATGATCGCGGAACGGTTTCTTGATGCGCGGCGAAATGGATCGCCGCGGGGCCGCGAGTTCAACGACTGAAGGGTTCGACATGTGGCTTCCTCACTGGCTGTACGAAAGCCTGCCGCTCCTGTACGCACTCACCGCCGCGGCGTGCCTCTTTGCACTTGAAACGTCATTCGGCTCCGCGCTGAGCACCGCCGCGCTGGCTGCGGCTGCCGTGTCGGTCTGGAACATGCGCCGCAAAGCCCGCAGCGCCGTCCTCAGGAAAGCCCATCGCCGCAGTCCGAAGCAGCAACCCCGCTGATCAGCTGCCCCGCGAGTCCGCAGGCAGCGCGACGCTGCAAGCCTCGAGAGCCTGAGCGACTCCGCCTCGGGTCACCGGTTGAACGAGAAAGGCATCGCAGCCGGCCAGGGTGGCTCGCACGCGCTCGACAGGGCGCGACGAGCTCGAAACGATGATCAGCGCGGAGGCACGCCCCATCGCCTGGTGGACTTCGGCCTTGATGCGTTGGCACAGGTCGACGCTCGCCCGCTGTTGCGGACCATCGAACACCAGATCGAGGAACGCTGCCGCGAAATGCTTTGCATCGAGCAGGCGGACCGCCTGCACCGGAGTCTGGGCCGGGTGAGCCCGAAAGCCGAAGGTTTCAAGCAAGCCGCAGAGCGCTTCGCGAGCCGCATCGTCGCGTTCGAGTACCAGCACATCGGTCGGCGTGGCAGCCGCGCCGGCTTGGCGATGACCTGACAAGCGGTTGCGTCGCACCGCCGCACGGCGCGCCGCCTTCGCAATGGACGCCTTGCCCACGGCCGGTTCGCCGTCCGAGCGAGCCACCACGCCGCGTGGCAGCGTTTCAGCTGCATCCGCCACGTTCTCGAGAACCGGCAACGCATCGACGGACCGAAGCGTCAGCTCAGGCACCTCGCAGGTCGTTTCGAGCGCGTCGGGGCCTGAATCAACCCAGCGCTGCAATTCGGGCGCATCCAGGTGCACAGCGGGAACCGTATCCTCTTCAGACTCGAGGCGACCCAGATCGATGGAGAGTTCAGTCGCCTTCGGCCTCCGGCGTGCCGCAGCCAACAACTCAGCTCCACAGGCCATGCAGACGACGGACCCGGTTGGATTGATCTGGGTACAGGTCGGGCAGGCGCGAACGGTACTCATACCGCCATTTTGGCCGGTTGCACCGCTGGCTTGCAATGCCGATCGATCGCTGAGATCGATCCCCGACCTTTGGCGGAAGGTCAGCGAGCCAGCAACTGCCGCCTGCGCTCGACCAGGCGCATGATCATCGGCGTGAAGATCAGCTGCATGGCGAGTTCCATCTTCCCGCCGGGCACCACCAGCGTGTTGGCGCGCGACATGAAGGAGTCGTGCAGCATGCTGAGCAGGTAGGGGAAGTCGAAGCCGCGCGGGTTGGCGAATCGGATCACGACCAGACTCTCGTCGGCCGTCGGGATCGTGCGGGAGATGAAGGGATCGGACGTATCGACAACCGGCACCCGCTGGAAGTTGATGTGGGTGCGTGTGAACTGCGGGCAGATGAAGTGCACGTATTCGTGCATGCGGCGCAGGATCACATCGGTCACGGCCTCGGTCGAGTAACCGCGGGTGCTGCGATCGCGGTGGATCTTCTGGATCCACTCGAGATTGACCACGGGCACCACGCCGATCAGCAGGTCGACATGGCGCGCGACATCCACCGTGTCTGTCGATACCCCGCCGTGCAGCCCTTCATAGAACAGCAGCTCGCTGCTTGGCAGCGGATTCCATGGCGTGAAGGTGCCGGGTTCCTGACCGAACGGTGCAGCTTCCTCGGCGTTGTGCAGGTACTTGCGGCTTTGCCCGGTGCCGGTTGCGCTGTAGTCGCGAAACAGCGCCTCCAGTTCCTCGAACAGGTTGGCTGCCGCTCCGAAATGACTGAAGTGCATGTTGCCTGTCGCTTCGGCCTCGGCCATCGCGATCTTCATGGACTTGCGGTCGTAGCGGTGAAAGCTGTCGCCCTCGACGATCGCCGCCTGGACGTCCTCGCGGCGGAAGATGTTCTCGAAGGTGCGGGTCACCGAAGTGGTGCCTGCCCCGGACGAACCGGTGATCGCGATGACTGGATGCTTGGCGGACATGGGAGAGCCTCGTGGTTTTCAGTATCTGGGCAGGTTCAGTCTGCTGCGGCGAACAGGCCGCGCTTGCCGAACAGCGGGGAGCTGTAGGTTTCCGCAGGTTCCTCTCGGTGGTAGGTCTCGATGCGCTCGACCTCATCCGACGAACCGAACACGAATCCGATGCGCTGGTGCAGCGACTCGGGTTGCACGTCGAGCAGCCGGGTGCGACCGGTGCTGGCGGAACCGCCCGCCTGCTCGATCAGCATCGAGATCGGGTTGGCTTCGTAGAGCAGCCGCAGGCGCCCTGATTTCGATGGGTCCTTGGTGTCGCGCGGATACATGAACACGCCGCCTCGCATCAGGATGCGATGT
This sequence comes from Rhizobacter sp., assembly GCA_017986065.1. Taxonomy (GTDB): domain Bacteria; phylum Pseudomonadota; class Gammaproteobacteria; order Burkholderiales; family Burkholderiaceae_C; genus PBB1. The sequence goes on from JAGNWJ010000001.1 coordinate 33,816, forward strand.
GTCTCGGCCACCAGCGAGGCGATCCAGCGCATGTTGAAGTCTGCGCCGCGCGGACCGATCTTGCCGGCCAGGCACTCGTCGACATAGCGCTTGACGGCCGGTTCCCAGAAGCGGCTGTTCGACGCGTTGATCGCGAACTCTCGTGTCTTCTTCGGGATCTGCAGGTTCGGATGGCTCAGCACCCATTCGCCGAGCAGCGGGTCCAGCGTGAAGGCATGCGTTCCCCGGCCCATGCTCAGCACCAGCATCGTCGACGGCCCGTAGATCGCATAGCCCGCACAGACCTGCCGCGTGCCGGGCTGCAGGAAGTCGCCCGTCTTGGGGTCCTGCTCGGGCGTCACCGCACGCAGAACCGAGAAGATGCTGCCCACCGCGACATTCACATCGATATTCGAGGAGCCGTCGAGTGGGTCGAACAGCAGCAGGTACTTGCCTCGCGGGTATCCCGCCGGCAATGTGTACATCTCCTCCATTTCCTCGGAGACCATGCCGGCGACGTGCCCGCCCCACTCGTTGGCACGCAGGAACATCTGGTTGCTCAGGATGTCCAGGGGCTTCTGCTCCTCGCCCTGCACATTGAGGTTTCCTGCCTGCGAGGCCGCGGTTGCGGCATCGGAGCCGGTCGCCAGTGCGCCATAGGCCACCCTGCGCGAGATGGCCTTGCAGGCCAGCGAAACAGCGGTGATCAATGCATTCAGGTCGCCCGAAGCCTCGGGCGCAAGGCGCCGTTCCTCGATCAGGAACTGGGTCAGGGTGGACTTTCCTCCGGTGGGCATGGCGTACTCCTCAGTCGATCGAAACCGTCGGTGATGGGCGCGACGGGTGCGCCATGGCGAGGAGGCTGCTGCCGAGTTTCTGTGGCGTCTCGACCCGCCACGGGCGCGAGGCCGAAGGCACCGCATGCGCGCCGTAACCCCAGCCGACCAGCGCCGCAAGACACCCGGCCGCCTGCGCAGCCAGCATGTCGGGCGGTGCATCGCCCACCATCAGCATCCGGGACGGCTGCAAGCCGAATCGGGCGGCGGTGGACAGCAACATGGCCGGCGCCGGCTTGCGCTGGGCCGGCGTGTCGGCGCCCTGCACGTGCATCAGGCGGTGACTCAACCCGGCTGCCTCGAGGACCGCCTGCGCCAGCCGCGTCGGCTTGTTGGTGACCACCGCCATCGGCAGCACACCGTGCAGGCTGTCCAGCAGGTCTGCGATGCCGGGATAGACGCAGCCGTTGTCGAGCGGCGCAGCCAGTGTGGCCTCGTCGAAGCCGCGGCGCAGCCTCTGGCGCAGCCCGGCGTCATCGGGCGACACGTCCTGCGCGGCCAGCGCGCGGGAGATCAGGGCGTCCGGGCCGTCACCGATCCAGGTTCGCACCGTCGCCAGATCGAAGCAGCTGAGACCACCATCCGCCAGCGCCGTGTTCAGGGCGTGACCGATGTCGGGCGCGCTGTCGACCAGCGTGCCATCGAGGTCGAAGGCAATCGCAGCGATGCAGCTCAGGTCGGGCTTCATCGTCAGACCGGGTCCTTCGCCTGCCGCGAGTGCCGTCCGGCGAGCGCGTTGGTGCGTATCGCTTCGATCGATTCCTTGTAGCGGCCACCGCTGAACACCGCGGAACCGGCCACCAGCGTGTCTGCACCGGCGGCACCGACACGCCGCGCGTTGTCGGCCTTCACGCCGCCATCGACCTCGAGCCAGATGTCCCGTCCGGTCGCGTCGATGCGCTTGCGCACCGCCTCGATCTTCGGCAGCACATGCTCGATGAAACTCTGTCCCCCGAAACCGGGGTTCACCGACATCAGCAGCACGAGGTCGAGTTGCTCCAGGACATGGTCGAGGCAGCTCAGCGGCGTGGCCGGGTTCAGCACCAGGCCCGCCTTGACGCCCAGCGACTTGATCAGCTGGATGGTGCGATCGATGTGCTCGCTGGCTTCGGGGTGGAACGAGATGATCGAGGCGCCCGCCTGAGCGAACATCGGGATCAGTGCATCGACCGGCTTGACCATCAGGTGCACATCGATCGGCACCGGCTGCCCGCTCCTGACGGCATAGGGCTTGATGGCCTGGCAGACCAGCGGGCCCACGGTCAGGTTGGGCACGTAATGGTTGTCCATCACGTCGAAATGGATCACGTCGGCACCGGCCTCTATGACCGCCGTGACTTCATCGCCCAGTCGGGCAAAGTCGGCGGACAGCAGGCTGGGCGCAATTCTCATTTCCGGGTGCGGCGAGGCGGAATTCATGAAGTGGTTCCTTGATAGAGCGCCCGCACTGCGCTGGGCAGCTTGGGCCGGGCCGTCAATTGCACCACTTCCGCGAAGCTCAGCCAGCCTTCGTTGCGCAGCCGCCCGCCGGGCTCTCCGATCAGCGGATGGGCGGGCGAGCCCAGCGTCGGCAGAACCAGCGTCGCAGCACCGAAGTCGCTGCCCTCGGTCCAGAACGTCGGGGTCACGATCGTGCGCAACCCGGCCGATACGGCCGAGCGCAACCCGTTGTAGGAATCCTCGAAGGCCACCGCCTGTTCGGCATGCAGTCCCAGGTGCTTCAGGGCCAGAAGATAGATGTCCGGCGCGGGCTTCTTCGAGCGCACCTGATCGCCGCAGGCGATCACGCTGAACTTCTCCAGCCCCCGACTGCCCAGGTTGGCCTGCAACAGTGCATCCACGTTCATGGCGGTGGTCGTGCTCGCAATGGCCAGGCGACAGCCATCGTTGAGCGCTTCATCGAGCAGGCGCGCCACGCCCTCGCGCAGCGGCACACCGCCATCGCCCACCACCTTGCTGTAGAAGCGGGTCTTTTCGGCATGCAGGTCCGGCACCAGGTCGAGCAGGCGCTTGAATTCGGCCGGGCCGACCGTGGTGAGCGAGCGAAGGTAGTGGGTGATCCGTTCCTTGCCGCCGGTGATCTTGAGCAGTTCGCGGTACTCGTCGCGGCCCCAGACCCAGCCCAGTCGAAAGCGCTCGAACGCCAGGTTGAAGGCCGTGCGGTGCGCCTCCTCGGTATCGGCCAGCGTGCCATCCACGTCGAAGATCAGGGCTTCGATGCTCATGTCAATTTCCTGCAGTAGCGGGTGGTGCGGCCGCCGCGAAGACGCGGCTGGCCAGGATGTCTTCGGCCTGCAGCGTGCACAACTGATCCCGCGTCAGCGAGGTGTCGTGCGCGAACAGCCGTGTCGCGTGGCGCAGCCGGATGCGGTCGAGCGCATTGCGGATCGAGCGCGCATTGGCGAAATGCGGCTGCTGACGACGCAGCCCGATGTAGCGCCCGAAGACGGGTTCGGCGTCGGCGTCGAATCGATAGTTGAGCTTCTCGAGCATCAGCCGGGCGATCTGCATCAGCTCGGCTTCGCTGTAGTCGGGGAAGTCGATGTGGTGCGCGATGCGCGAGGCCATGCCCGGGTTGCTGCCGAAGAAGGTCTCCATCCGGTCCTTGTAGCCCGCGAGGATCACCACCAGGTCGTCGCGGTGGTTCTCCATCACCTGCAGCAGGATCTCGATCGACTCCTGCCCATAGTCGCGCTCGTTGTCCGGTCGGTAGAGGTAGTACGCCTCGTCGATGAACAGCACGCCGCCCATCGCCTTCTTGATCACTTCCTTGGTCTTCGGCGCGGTGTGGCCGATGAACTGGCCGACCAGGTCGTCGCGAGTCACCGCCACCAGATGCCCCTTGCGGACATACCCCAGCTGCTTGAGCACTTCGGCCATGCGCATCGCCACCGTCGTCTTTCCGGTGCCGGGATTGCCGGTGAAGCACATGTGCAGCGACGGAGGTTGAGACTGCAGCCCCATGTCCTGACGCAGCTTGTCGATCACCAGCAGCGCGGCGATGTCGCGGATGCGGCTCTTGACAGGCACCAGACCGACCAGCTCCGCGTCGAGCTGGTCGAGCACCGTCTTGACGCCGGAGGATTCGAGCAGCGCCCGAGGGGTCTCCGGCGTCGACGATGGCGGCGTGGAAGCGTCCATGGTGGGGCTGGTCCTGGTCAGTTGTCCGACGAGTAGCGCATGCCTTCCGGACGCGACTGCGTGGCGTAGCTCTCGATGCTGTAACGCACCGTGCGGCCGGCCTGCTCGGAACGCACCAGACGGAAGCCCGGTTCGTGCTTCGGACGGTTGACGATGAACGACATCACCACGGATTCGGTGCCATGCGATGAATCGAACGCGGTCAGCCGGATGTAGTGGTCGGGGAACGTCCGACGGCAGGCGTTGACCTCCATCAGGATCGCCGCCGGATCGGAGATGTCGAACATCGGGTTGCCGAACATCTCCCAGTAGGTGTTGCGGGGATGGGGGTCGTCGGTGTACTCGAGGCCGATCGCCCAGCCCTTGGACAGGCAATAGTCGATCTGCTTGCCGATCTGCGCGTCGGTCAGGTCGGGCAGGAAGGAGAAGGTGCCTTGTGTGAGTCGCATGGTGTTTCCTTTGCGCTGATCGATCACGACACCGACGGCGTCGCGACGTAGTCGGACGTGTCGGTCGACTGGTAGTTGAAGCTGATCTCGCCCCAGGTGTCGAGCGCGGCCTTCAGGGGGCTGCACCACTTGGCCGCGTCACGAAGGATGTCGAGGCCTTCGTTCTTGATGTCGCGACCCTCGTTGCGGGCCAGCACCATCGCTTCCAGCGCCACGCGGTTCGCGGTCGCACCGGCCTGGATGCCTTGCGGGTGACCGATCGTGCCGCCGCCGAACTGCAGCACGACGTCGTCGCCGAACAGGTCGATCAGCTGGTGCATCTGGCCGGCGTGGATGCCGCCCGATGCCACCGGCATCACCTTGCGCAGCGCGCCCCAGTCCTGGTCGAAGTAGATGCCGCGCGGCAGGTCGACCTTGGTGTGCGTGTCGCGGCAGATGTTGTAGTAGCCCTGAACCGTCATCGGGTCGCCTTCGAGCTTGCCGACTGCGGTGCCGGCGTGCAGGTGGTCGACGCCGCACAGGCGCAGCCACTTGGCAATCACGCGGAAACTGACGCCGTGGTTCTTCTGCCGTGTGTAGGTGCCATGGCCGGCGCGGTGCATATGCAGCACCATGTCGTTCTGCCGGCACCAGTTGCTCATCGACTGGATCGCCGTCCATCCGACGACGAGGTCGACCATCACGATCACCGATCCCAGTTCCTTCGCGAACTCGGCGCGACGGTACATCTCCTCCATCGTCGCAGCCGTCACGTTCAGGTAACTGCCCTTGACCTCGCCGGTGGCTGCACTCGCCTTGTTGACCGCATCCATCACGAACAGGAAGCGATCGCGCCAGTGCATGAACGGCTGCGAGTTGATGTTCTCGTCGTCCTTCATGAAGTCGAGGCCGCCCTTCAGCCCTTCGTAGACGACGCGGCCGTAGTTGCGGCCCGACAGTCCCAGCTTCGGCTTGGTGGTAGCGCCCAGCAGCGGCCGCCCGAACTTATCCAGACGCTCGCGTTCGACCACGATGCCGGTGGGCGGGCCGGGAAACGTCTTGACATAGGCGACCGGAAACTTCATGTCCTCCAGACGTGCTGCCTTCAGCGGCTTGAACGAGAACACGTTGCCGATGATCGATGCGGTCACGTTGGCGATCGAACCCTCTTCGAACAGACTGAGGTCATAGGCCACGTAGCAGAAGTACTGTCCCGGCGTTCCGGGAACCGGATCAATCCGATAGGCCTTGGCGCGGTACATGTCGCAGGCGGTCAGCCGGTCGGTCCAGACCACGGTCCAGGTTGCGGTGGAAGACTCGCCGGCAACCGCCGCCGCGGCTTCGATCGGGTCGACGCCTTCCTGCGGGGTGATTCGGAACAGCGCCAGGACATCGGTTTCCTTGGGCACGTAGTCGCCGTCCCAGTAACCCATCTGCGCGTACTTCAGCACGCCGGCCGAATAACGCTTCTTGCTGTCGGTGATCTGCTGCGGTTCGTTCATGTGGCCCACGGGACTCTCCTCGGGTGTTGCGGCGGGAAATCAACTTGGAACGGGGCGAAGAATGACGCAGCTCTCGAATTTGCAAAAGTGAAACTTTTTGACTGATCCATTGTGTATGGCTAATATTGCTCTTTGCCCTGGAGTGCCGCCATGCCGCTCTCGAAGAACGCCACCTTCCGTCAGCTCGCGACCTTCCACACCGTCGCGCGGCTCAACAGCGTGTCGCTCGCAGCCGACGAGCTGCACCTGACGCAGCCTGCGGTGTCGATCCAGATCGGCATCCTCGAAGAGTCCGCGGGAACGCCATTGCTGATGCGTACCGGCAGGGGAATCCGACCGACGGCCGCGGGCGAGTTGCTGGCCAAGTACGCGGGCCGCATCCTGGAGCTGTGGCGCGAGGCGGGCGAGGAGATGGCAACGCTGCGAGGCGTCTTCTCGGGCACGCTGCGCGTCGGCGCGGTGACCACCGCCGAATACCTGCTGCCGCCGCTGCTGGTCGCCTTCGCCAACGACAACCCGAAGATCAAGTTCAACCTTCAGGTCGGCAACCGCGACGAGATCGTTCGCATGCTGGCCGGCCACGAGATCGACCTGGCGATCATGGGTCGGCCGCCCGCCGAGTTGAAGACCACCTCGCTGGTGTTCGCCAAGCACCCGATGGGGTTCCTCGCGGCACCGAACCATCCGCTGATGTCACACCAGGGGCTGAGCCTCTCCGACCTGGGGAAGGAGCGCATCCTGGTGCGAGAGCGCGGCTCCGGAACCCGCACCACGGTCGAACGCATCTTCAAGGATGCCGACCTGCAGTTGCGCATCGGCTCGGAGATGTCGAGCAATGAAGCGATCAAGCAGATGTGTGCCGCCGGATTCGGCGTGGCCTTCCTGTCGATGCACACCTGCGTGCTCGAACGTCAGGGCGGTGTGCTGCAGCTCTTGCCGATGCCGGGCAATCCCATCGAGCGCGACTGGTGCGTGATGCACCTCAGTTCACAGCAGCTGCCGCAAGTCGCACTCGCGTTCAAGGAGTTCCTGCGCGATCACGGGCAGGAGCGCATCTCGGCACAGCTGGCGATGCCGAAGGTCAAGCCTCAGGGCGCGGCTGCGACACGGCAGGTTCGCAAGACATCGAGCGCCGGTTCATAGGTCCTTGTCTGCACATCGAGCATGCCAAGCACAGTGTGGAACAGGTCGTCGTGCGACGCATGCTGCGCCGCGCGGGAGCGCAGGCAACCCTGGTCGATGCCGCGGCTGCTGGCGTAGCTGTCGGAAAGCCACATCACCATCGGCACGTGCGTCTGCTCCTTCGGAGCGATCGCGTAGGGCATGCCGTGAAGGAAGAGGTTGTTCTCGCCCAGCGACTCGCCGTGATCGGACACGTAGAGCATCGCGGTGTCATAGCGCTCGCTCTGGGATTTCAGGAATCCGATCGTCTTCGCGAGCACGTGGTCGGTGTAGAGGACGGAGTTGTCGTAGCTGTTGACCACCTGCTGCTTGGTGCATTTGCGCAGCTCGCTGGTGTCACAGGTCGGCTTGAATGGCTGGAAGGCCGCCGGTGATCGCCGGTGATACGCCGGCCCGTGGCTGCCCATCTGGTGCAACACGATCACCCGGCTGCCCTGGTCGTCGGCCACCTGGGCATCCAGACCCTGCAGCAGGATCTCGTCGAGGCACTCGTGACCGTCGCACAGTTTCGCATCGGTCGACTTGGCCATGTTCTGGGATGACAGCCCCGCGCAGATGCCCTTGCAACCCGATTGGTTGTCGCGCCACTCGACTTCGAAGCCGGCGTGCCTCAGCACGTGCGGCAGCGACTCCTCGCCACGAATGCGAGCCTCGTCGTAGTCGCGCCGGCCGATGTGCGAGAACATGCAGGGCAGCGAGGTCTCGGTGTTGGTGCCGCACGAGGTGACGTCGGTGAAGTTGAAGACGCCGAGTTGCGCCAGTTCCGGGGTGGTCTGGCGTGCGTAGCCGTTGAGCCCCCAGTTGGCGGCGCGAGCGGTTTCGCCGACCACCACGATGAACAGCAGCGGCTTGCTGTACTGCGACCAGGCCGGCCCTCGGGCTGCATCGAGCCCGATCTGCGTCAGCGGCCGCGCTGCGCCGACCGCGTCGGCTGTGGCGACCCGGGTGAGCGAATAGACATAGTTCGCCGGCGTCGCCAGATAGCGAAGGGCCTTCTGTTCGCGCATCAGGGACGACAGGTCCTGAGCGACCGTCAGCAAGGCGGCCACACCGATCAGCAGACCACCTGCGACCGCGCCGGCTCGCCACAGCGCCGCCGACCGCCAGGGTCGGTCGCTGATGCGGATGCGCCACAGCAGCCAGATCGGCAGCACGGCCTGCAGCGTCAGGTGAGGCAGCATGTCCCAGGCCAGCAGATCACGCGCCTCGGCGGTGTCGGTATGCAGCAGGTTGCGCAGCATCGTCGGGTCGAGGAAGACCGCGTACCGACCCATGAAATACGACGCTGCCGCGGTACCCAGCAGCAGCACCGTCAGCAACGGGCGCACGGTTCGACGAGTCGACACCAGACTCAGAACCACGAAGTGGATCACCAGCAACAACAGGAACGCGCAGGCCCCGAAGAGCCAGGAGCCGGGGTCGTCGAGGCGGCGACCCGCCATGGCGGCGGACCAGAACGGCTGGTTGCTGACCAGCGCGAAGAACAGGCTTGCCATCAGCACCACGGCTTCGGTGGGCAATGCCCACGTCAGACGCGCCGGACCGCGGCGCCGGGGTTCGGTCGCATCGGCGGACAGCGGCTGGCTCAGTGGCATGGGCGGGGTCTTCTCGGAAACGGCGTGCGCCTGCAGAAGAGCCGGCGCGTGCGGGCCAGCTTAGAACCTGCGCCTTAATGCCGCGTGAAGGCTGCGCTGGACGCGCAGCCCTCCGCGCATGTCGAAGAACCGGATCAGTTCGCGAAGGCGGCGATCCCGGTCATCGCGCGGCCGAGGATCAATGCATGGATGTCGTGCGTTCCCTCGTAGGTGTTGACCACCTCCAGGTTGACGAGGTGGCGGGCGATGCCGTATTCGTCGCTGATGCCGTTGCCGCCCAGCATGTCGCGCGCCATCCGGGCGATGTCCAGTGCCTTGCCGCACGAATTGCGCTTGAGCATCGAAGTGATCTCCGGCGCGGCGCTGCCGTCGTCCTTCATGCGACCCAGGCGCAGACAGGCCTGCAGGCCGAGTGCGATCTCCGTCTGCATGTCGGCGAGCTTCTTCTGGATCAGCTGATTCGCGGCCAGCGGACGGCCGAACTGCTGCCGGTCCAGCACGTACTGGCGCGCCCGCAGCCAGCAATCCTCGGCTGCACCGAGGGCCCCCCAGGCGATGCCGTAGCGCGCGCTGTTGAGGCAGGTGAAAGGCCCCTTGAGTCCGCGCACGTCGGGCAGCGCGTTCTCCGCGGGGCAGAAGACCTCGTCCATCACGATCTGGCCGGTGACACTGGTGCGCAGCCCCACCTTGCCGTGCAATGCAGGGGCGCTCAGCCCGGGCCAGCCCTTCTCGAGGATGAACCCGCGGATCGCGCCCGCATCGTCCTTCGCCCAGACCACGAACACGTCGGCGATCGGGCTGTTGGTGATCCAGGTCTTGGTGCCGCTCAGACGCCACCCTCCGGCCACCGGGCGGGCGCGAGTCAGCATGCCGCCCGGGTCGGAACCGTGGTCCGGCTCGGTCAGGCCGAAGCTGCCGATCGCCTGCCCCGCCGCCAGCTTTGGCAGGTACTGCTGCCTCTGCGCCTCGCTGCCGAAGACATGGATCGGCAGCATCACCAATGAACTCTGCACGCTCATCATCGACCGGTAGCCCGAGTCGATGCGCTCGACTTCACGAGCCACCAGCCCGTAACAGACGTGGTTCATGCCCGCGCCTCCGTATTCGGGCGGGATCACGATGCCCAGCAGCCCGAGCTCACCCATTTCCCGGAAGATCGCGACATCGGTGGTCTCGTGGCGGAAGGCCTCGAGCACCCGCGGCGCCAGTCGGTCACGGCAGAAGGCGGCAGCGGCCTCGCGCACCTGGCGTTCGTCGGCTGCAAGCTGCGAATCAAGCAGCAAGGGGTCTTCCCACTGGAAACGGGCGTTAGTGTGGTCGGTCATGGCGGAATTCCGTTTGGCATCAGACGGCAGGGGTCGTCTCCAGCCTGACGGATCATGCCCCCGAAAAACTCATTTGCATCTGCGCAGGCAGCGGGCCCGCGGCGTGGAAAATAGACCCTTTTGTCGACTTGCCGGCCCACCCATGAGTGCATTCAACGAAGAGCGCGTTCTGAGCGTCCATCACTGGACCGACCGCCTGTTCAGCTTCACCACCACCCGCGACCCGAGCCTGCGGTTCAGCAATGGCCATTTCACGATGATCGGCCTGCGCGTCGATGGCAAGCCGCTGCTGCGTGCCTACAGCATCGTCAGCCCGAACCACGACGAGCACCTCGAGTTCCTGAGCATCAAGGTGCCGGACGGCCCGCTGACTTCGCGGCTGCAGCACATCCAGGTCGGCGACTCGATCATCGTGGGCAAGAAGCCCACCGGCACGCTGCTGATCGACTACCTGCTCCCGGGCAAGCGTCTGTACCTGATCGGCACCGGCACCGGCGTGGCTCCGTTCCTCAGCATCATCCGCGACCCCGACACCTACGAGCGCTTCGAGAAGGTCATCCTGATCCACGGCGTGCGCGAAGTGAAGGAACTGGCCTATCACCAGTACCTGACCGAGGAACTGCCGGCACACGAGTTCCTGGGCGAGATGGTGACCAGCCAGTTGCTGTACTACCCGACGGTGACCCGCGAGCCCTTCGTCCACCAGGGCCGCGTCACGACCCTGCTCGACAACGGAAAGCTGGCCGCCGACCTCGGCCTGCCCGCGCTCGATCCGGAGCACGACCGGGTGATGATCTGCGGCAGCCCCGAGATGCTGCGCGATCTGAAGGCGATGATGGAAGCGCGGCACTTCAAGGAAGGCAACACCTCGAAGCCCGGGGACTACGTCATCGAACGGGCCTTCGTGGAGCAGTGAAGGCCGCTTGACGCCTCGATCACCAGGGCAGACGTTCACCCTGGTGGTTGAAGAATCCGCCAGAGTCCTCGGCGGTCAGGTCATCCATCACCGCCAGCAGACGCTGCGCGGCCAGATCGGGCGCCTGGACCTGCAGCCCCGACTTCGCGAACGGCGACGACAGCGGGGTGGCCACGGTGCCCGGATGCAGCGCCACGCAGATCGCCTCAGGCTGTCGACGCGAAAGCTCGATGGCGGCAGTACGCACCAGCTGATTGAGCGCGGCCTTCGAAGCGCGGTAGCTGTACCAGCCTCCGAGGTGGTTGTCTCCGATGCTGCCGACCTTCGCCGACAGCGTGGCAAACACGGACCGTCCCGAGCGCGGCAGCAACGGCAGGAAATGCTTCATCAGCAGTGCCGGCCCGATCGCGTTGATGGCGAACGCGTGGGCCATGTGCGCCGCATCGATCTGCCGCAGGGACTTCTCGGGTTCGAAGCCCCGGCCGTGCAGGAAGCCGGTCGCATCGATCACCAGACGCAGTATCGAGCCCTGCTGGAGTCGCTCGGCCACCTGCGTTGCCGCCGATTCGATGCTGGATTCATCGGTGATGTCGATCGCCATGTCGACGGTGCCGCCGCGACCGCCTGCCAGCACCTGGGCATATCGCGCGCTGCCTCGCAGGCGATCACGAAGTGCCGCACCAAGACCGCCCCGCGCTCCGAACACCAGCGCCAGGTCGCCAGGATCGCCGGCGCGCTCAGGCGATGCCGGGCTTTCGATCAAGTGGGCGCAGACCCCGACGCCGCGGCTGCAGCGGCCGCACTGGCAGCGACGCAGGCGTTGCACTTGCCCAGGCCGGGCATGCGCAGGTCCGGCTTGCCATCACCGGTCTTGAAATTGGCGTGGCAACGCCGGCACACGTACATCTTCGAGCTCGACATCATGGTTCGGGCGCCGGGCTCCGCAGCGGGACGGGAGGCGGAATACTCGGCCTGTGTCTGTCGCAGTTTCTGTGCGCCGTCGACGGGTGGGCTTGTTTTGGAGTTGCGTGTGGCCATGGCAAGCTGACAAGTCTCGTTGAACGGGGTCGACTCGGGCGTCGTCGACGGGGTGCTGATTGTCCCTGCAATCGCCGCCTTTCGTCTTTCCCCGCGAAGAGGGAAGCGTTTGAGCTATCCAACTGATAGCGGCTGTTAGCATTAAATGATGACTAACTTGGGGGTTCGGTAATGGCGCCCTCTGTTGCGGCACAGTCCCGAGATCAACGATCCTTCCCAGCAATCGACATACTGCGCGGTTTCGCAGCTTTGCTGGTGCTGATGTACCACGTGCTGCTCTTCGGTAACTGGCACAATTCGGTCAATGGCGGACTCTGGGTGATCTGGGGCCGCGGGTTCGCCGGAGTGGATCTGTTTCTAGTAATCAGCGGCTTCGTCATCGCCCGAACTGCATTGCAGGGTCATGCGACGCAGGGCAATAAGTTTCGCGCAAGCTTCGCGAGCCGGCGATTTTGGCGCATCGCACCGCTTTACTACCTGACACTCCTGGTGTTCGTTGTGCTCATTCAGCCTGGGCTGATGCTGGTGCCTTGGCGTGTGCTTGCCGCCCATGTTGCCAGCCATTTGTTCTTCGTACACAACTTGTACTCTGGAACCCACGGCTCAATCAACGGGGTGAGCTGGTCGGTGGGGCTAGAGATGCAGTTCTATCTGCTGATGCTACTTGTAACTCCTTGGCTCGCGCGAACCAACGCTTGGCGGACGCTGCTGGTAGTCGCTGTGTTTGCTCTAGGCTACCGCTACCTCACCACGTTAATCTGGCCACCGGGGAAGGCAGCTCCGATCGTGCAGTTCATTTACGTAAGCCAGTTGCCCGGTGTGATAGATCAGTTTGCCTGCGGCATATTGCTGGCTTTGACTCTGCACCGTGAACAGGGCATGCTGCTGCGCCACCTAAAGGTGGGCTGGATCAACTTCACTGCCTGGACAGTAATCGCGCTTCCGTTCCTAGTGTTAGCTATTTTCCTCGAGCGGAATTTTCGCTACTGGGAATTGACGCCGATGATCCTGGGCTGGCGGGTACTAGCTACCCTGGGATTCACCGCCCTGCTCGCGGCCGCGCTGGTCTTCCCCTCGGGGGCGCTTTCGTTGTTCGCACCTTTGCGCTACTTCGGGCAGATCAGCTATGGCATCTATCTCTGGCACATGCCAGTTATCGTAGCGCTGAACAGCCGGTTGCCCGACCTCGGCGGTTACCACTTCCTAGGATGTGTGCTGGCCGGAAGTGTGGCACTGGCGACATTCACCTGGCATGCATTCGAGCGGCCATGCATTGAGCGTGGTGGCTTGACCCGTAAGCGGACAGCCGGCTGATTTCGATCGGGCTCTCTGCGACGCGAGCAATTCGCGCATTACGTGTCCACCTCCAGCGGATCGAGGCGGATCGCATTACTGGATTCATGCTTGACGCTCTTCGTCAACGAAAACTCGACACCGGTCAAAACAGCGTCGAGGTGATTACGCAGACTCGCAACTCGTCGGTCGATCCCCGGCATTCCGTAGCGACCAGCCGCCCCGGCTGGGTAGCACGCCGCTGTTCAGCCGCATGGTGCGGCGGGTCGAAGACACCCGTGCCGTAGCCGCCGCTGTAGCGGCAGCCGCTTGTCGTCGAGGAGCGGCGGTCTACGACGAGGCGCTCGGGTTGACCGAATCCTGATCGCCTTGGCAAATGCACTTACATCCCAATTTGGTGCGCGAGAGGCACAAAGTCGTAGATGCGCCGTGGCATGCGGCTTGCGTGGCTCGTGGTGAGTGGCGAGCGTCTGTGTGCAATCGCTGAATGAGCAAGACAGCTAGGGTTCCGTGCCCGGTGGTGCGTCGGGTGGACTGGTCCGAGAGCGGTCGACCGCAGAGGTTTGCGGTTCCACGGAGGGATAAAAGCCCGGGAGGAAGCGGTCGTCATTGCGGCGACAGCCGTCGCCTCTCGTGTGTGTTATCCCCGCCATCAGCTGGAGCCCGAGATGTCTGCCACCCTGCCCCCTATTTGTTCCGTGTCCTGCGCGACAGTGCGATCATCAGCAGCGGCGAAGCCACCCCCGACTCCCAGCATCTGGGCGATTGCGGGGCGGCTTTCCCGAACACAGTACTGGGCTTTTGCAGCTCTCGGGCTGATCCTGCCGTTCGCAGTCTGGGCGCTGCTCTCTGCATCGGGCTGGATCGACCCGGTCTTCATGCCGGGGCCGGGTTCCGTGTTCGCGCGGCTCGGGACCTGGCTGATGGAAGACGACCTGATCGCCGACACCGGTATCAGCGTCTACCGGGTGCTGGCCGGCTTTGCGCTGTCGGCGGCGTTCGCGCTGCCGATCGGGCTTCTGATCGGCGCCTTCCGCCCTGTCGAGGCCCTGCTCGAGCCGCTGACCGACTTCATCCGCTACATGCCGGCGGTGGCCTTCATTCCGCTGGTGATGCTCTGGTTCGGCATCGAGGAAAGCGCCAAGATCGCGATCATCTTCATCGGCACTTTCTTCCAGATGGTGCTGATGGTGGCCGAGAACGTCCGGCTGGTGCCCACGGCGCAGATCGAGGCGGCACAGACGATGGGAGCCACGCGCGACGAGATCGTCCGGCTGGTGCTGCTGCAGTCGGCCAAGCCGGCCATCCTGGACACGCTGCGCATCACCATGGGTTGGGCGTGGACCTACCTGGTGGTGGCCGAGCTGGTGGCCAGCAATTCGGGGCTGGGCTACGCGATATTGAAGGCGCAGCGTTTCCTGAAGACCGACACGATCTTCGGCGGCATCATCCTGATCGGTGTCATCGGACTGCTGATGGACCAGGCTTTCCGCTGGCTGCACCGCCGGGCGTTCCCGTACATGCACTTCAAGCGCTGAGCCGGAGTCGCCCCATGCAGTCCATTGCCCCCCAAGTCCCCTCCCCGAAGGCGGAGATCCGCCGCCTCGGCAAGGTGTTCAGCGGTGCTGCAGCCGGCACGCCGGCCGCGCTGCAGGACATCGACCTGTCGATCGAGGACAACGAATTCATCACGCTGGTGGGAGCCTCCGGCTGCGGCAAATCCACCTTGCTGCGGATCCTGGCCGGCCTCGAACACCACACCTCGGGCGAGGTGATCTGCAACGGGCGCCCTGTCAGCGGGCCCGGGGCCGAGCGGGCCATGGTGTTCCAGCACTACAGCCTGTACCCGTGGCTGACGGTCATGGAGAACATCAAGTTCAGCCGAACGCTGCAGGTCAATCGCGAGAACCTGACCTCTTCGGATGTCGAGGCCGCATCGGGACGCGCCGAAGCGCTGCTGAACCTGATCGGGCTGGCCAAGGTCGCGAAGTCGTACCCGAGCCAGTTGTCGGGCGGCATGCAGCAACGCGTGGCGATCGCCCGTGCGCTGATGGGACGCCCGCAGGTGCTGCTGATGGACGAGCCCTTCGGCGCGCTCGATGCGCAGACCCGCGAAGTGATGCACGACCTGATCCTGCACATCCATCGCATCGAGAAGACCACCATCGTCTTCGTCACCCACGACGTGGACGAAGCCATCTACCTCGGCCAGCGCGTCGTGCTGATGGAGCCGCGCCCGGGTCGCATCCACAGCATCTACCCGGTGCCGCTGCCGGCGCGCCGCCAGCAGGACATGAAGCATGGCGCACCGTTCCGCGAACTGAAGGCCGAGATCCTGAAGCACATCCGCGAAAGCTCGGGCATGGCCACCGACCTCGACCTGCTGGAGCGTATTTCCCAGCAGGGGCAATCGCTGTGACATCCGGAACCTGACGCCTGACGACCCATGCAAACCCATTTCAATTCGCTGTCCCCACTGGCCCGAGCGGCCGTGCCGGATCGATCGACGCCCTACGCGCAGGACCTCGTTCTGTGGGACGAGACCCTGCCCGGCGGCGCGCACTGGTCGGGCCTGCTGCGGCGCGGCAACACGCTGCGACTGATCGATGTCGAGGGCCGCGCCAACGTCTCGGCGCTGTTCTTCAACCAGGAAGAAAAGACCGAGCGCTACAACATGCCCGATACGCTCAAGGCGCAGCACACCGCGCATCTCACGCGCGGGCATGCGCTGTATTCGGACATGGGCCGGGTGCTGTGCTCGATTCCCGACGACAGTTGCGGCTGGCACGACACCGTCTGCGGCGTGATCGATGCGGACACCCTGCGTCGGCGCTACGGAGAGGCCAGCTACCAGCAACGCCGCAACGACATGCACCGCAACGGTCAGGACGGCTTGCTGGTCGAACTGGGCAAGTGGGGAATGGACCGGCGCGACCTGGTCGCCAACGTCAATTTCTTCAGCAAGGCCGTCGCCGACGAGACCGGCCGTCTGCACTTCGACACCGCGCACCGCGCACCCGGACAGCACGTCGACGTGCGCTTCGAGATGAACGTGCTGGTCATCCTTTCGGCCGCGCCTCACCCGCTTGATCCCGCGACATCCTATGCGCCGACACCCGTGCAGCTGACCGCCTGGCGCTCAGGCACCGCGGGTGCCGACGATGTCTGCCGTCTCCATTGCCCCGAGAACGGCCGGGGCTACATCAACACCGAAAGGTGGTTCCTGTGATGGCCGCCACCGTGGAAAGCCCGCTGCTCCCTGCCGATGCGGTGATCGACGAGATCTGCCTCGCCGGCGACCCCTGGGCGAAGGTGGTGAAGAAGGGCCAGACCTTGCGCATCGTCGATATCGAGGGCAACCAGGCCGTCGACACGATCTTCTACAGCGCCGCCGACGTCGGCGAGCGATACAGCCTGACCCACACGATCCAGGCCCAGGGGGCGCTGTACCTGACCGTGGGCTCGGTGCTGATGTCGAGCGAGGCGAGGCCCATGCTCACCGTCACGGCCGACACCTGCGGCCGCCACGACACGCTGGGCGGAGCCTGCGCCTGCGAGAGCAACACGGTTCGCTATGCGCTCGAGAAGCGCTACATGCACAGCTGCCGCGACAGCTTCATGCTCGCGCTGGCCCGGATCGATTCGGGCAGCGAATCCACCGCAGGCATCCCACGACTGACCAAGCGCGACGTGGTCTCGAACATCAACTTCTTCATGAACGTGCCGGTCACGCCCGAGGGGAAACTGACCTTCGAGGACGGCATCTCCGCGCCAGGCAAGTACGTGGAGATGCGCGCCGAGATGGATGTGGTCGTGCTCGTGTCGAACTGCCCGCAGCTGAACAACCCGTGCAACGGCTACAACCCGACTCCCGTGCGCTTCCTGGTGTGGGACCCGTCCTGAAAGCCAAGCATCGCCGGACGACCGGCGATTGCATTCACAGAACGCAGGACGACCTGCATTCCGTCTGAGCCACCATGTTCGACAAGGTACTGATAGCCAACCGCGGCGCCATTGCCTGCCGCATCATCCGCACGCTGCGCCGCCTCGGCGTGGGCTCGGTCGCGGTCTATTCCGAAGCCGACGCCGGCGCACTGCACGTGTCCATGGCCGACGAGTCCGTGTGCATCGGCCCGGCGCCGGTGGCGTCGAGTTACCTCGACGGCGCGCGCATCATCGAGGCAGCCCTGGCCACCGGAGCGAAGGCGATCCACCCTGGCTACGGTTTCCTGTCCGAGAACGCCGGGTTCGTCGAGGCCTGCGAGGCCGCCGGCCTGGTCTTCCTCGGGCCCGCG
The DNA here is from genome assembly GCA_017986065.1 of Rhizobacter sp. Classification (GTDB taxonomy): domain Bacteria; phylum Pseudomonadota; class Gammaproteobacteria; order Burkholderiales; family Burkholderiaceae_C; genus PBB1. Next base: position 51,346 of record JAGNWJ010000001.1, read on the forward strand.
CCGCAGCAGATGCGCCTGTTCGGCCTGAAGCACACCGCGCGCGCGCTGGCCACAGACAGTGGTGTTCCGCTGCTGCCCGGAACCGGCCTGCTGTCCGATCTGGGCGAGGCGCTGGCCCGCGCCGAGCAGATCGGCTACCCGGTGATGCTCAAGAGCAGCGCCGGGGGCGGCGGCATCGGCATGCAGATGTGCGCGGGCGCAGAGGAGCTGCGCTCGGCCTTCGATACCGTGAGGCGACTGGCGCAGAGCAATTTCTCGGATGCCGGCGTCTTCATCGAGCGCTACATCACCGACGCGCGACACATCGAGGTGCAGGTGTTCGGCGACGGCGCGGGGCAGGTGCTAGCGCTGGGCGATCGGGACTGTTCGCTGCAGCGACGCAACCAGAAGGTCGTCGAGGAAGCCCCGGCGCCGCACCTGCGGCCGGAGGTGCGCGCCGCACTGCACGCCACGGCCCGCCGACTGGCTCAGGCAGCCCATTACCGATCGGCTGGCACGGTCGAGTTCGTCGTCGATGCGAGCACGCAGGACTTCTACTTCCTCGAGGTGAATGCGCGACTGCAGGTCGAGCACGGCGTCACCGAAGCGGTCACCGGCATCGACATCGTCGAATGGATGGTCCGGCTCGGTGCAGGCGAGATGCCTGCGCTCGACAGCCTGCGCGTCACGCAGACCGGCCATGCGGTGCAGGCACGCCTGTATGCCGAAGACCCCTACAAGAACTTCCAGCCGGCCACTGGCGTGCTGACTCGGGTGGAGTTTCCCGCTGACCTGCGGGTCGACACCTGGATCGAACGCGGCACCGAAGTCACCGCCTACTACGACCCGATGCTGGCCAAGCTGATCGCGCACGGCAGCGACCGTGCAGACGCGATCGCGAAGCTGTCGAAGGGGCTGGCCGTCACGCATGTGGACGGGCTGGAATCGAACCTCGAGTACCTGCGCGCCGTGATGTCGTTTGCGCCGTTCGCGGACGGCATGCACACGACCCGCAGCCTGGCCAGCTTCAGCGCCCCGAGTCGCGCCTTCGACGTGCTCAGCCCCGGCGTGCAGACCTCGGTGCAGGACTGGCCCGGTCGACTCGGCTACTGGGATGTCGGCGTGCCACCGTCCGGACCGATGGATCCGCTGGCGTTGCGGCTGGCGAACCGGCTGCTCGGCAATGAGCAAGGCGCCGCCGGCCTGGAGATCACCGTCGCCGGCCCCTCCCTGCGCTTCAGGTGCCCGGCCGTCGTCGCGGTCTGCGGCGCGCCGATCGAGTTGTCCCTGGATGGAAAGGCCATCCCGATGGGTCGCGCGGTGACGGTCGAGGCCGGTCAGAACCTGCGCATCGGTCGCGTCGGCCAGAGCGGTGCGGCGGGCTGTCGTGCCTACCTGGCGGTGGCGGGCGGCATCGACGTGCCCGAATATCTGGGCAGCGGATCGACCTTCACGCTCGGCCAGTTCGGCGGGCACGGCGGGCGCGTGCTGCGCGGCGGCGACGTGCTGCATCTGGGACAACCAGTATCGGCAACCCCGGCGCCGATCAGCGCCGATCAGGCGGCGATGCTGACGCCGGCCTGCGGCACCCACTGGGACATCGGCGTGCTGATCGGCCCGCATGCCGCGCCCGACTTCTTCACGCCCGACGACGTCGCCACCTTCTTCGCGACGGACTGGCAGGTGCACTACAACTCGAGCCGCACCGGCGTCAGGCTGATCGGCCCGAAGCCGACCTGGGCGCGCAGCGACGGCGGCGAGGCCGGGTTGCACCCGTCGAACATCCACGACAACGCGTACGCGATCGGCGCGATCGACTTCACCGGCGACATGCCGGTGATCCTCGGCCCGGACGGCCCGAGCCTCGGTGGGTTCGTCTGCCCGGCCACCGTGGTGCAGGCCGAGCTGTGGAAGCTCGGCCAGCTGTCGCCGGGCAACACCGTGCGCTTCAAGCCGCTGACGCTGGCCGAGGCACGTGCGCTGGCCGCCGCGCAGGACGCGGTGCTGTCGGCAACCGCCCCCCTTGCGAACACCGCGCCCGCCGCTGCGCCGACTTCTCGCACATTGCTGGCCGATGCCGCGGTGCTGCATCACCGGGCCGCCAGGGACGACGGCATCGAGATCGTGTACCGCCGCGCGGGCGACGCCTACGTGCTGATCGAGTTCGGCGAACTGAAGCTCGACCTGACCCTGCGCTTTCACGTCCACGCGCTGATGCAGTTGCTCGAGTCGTGGTGCAACGAGGGCAGGCTGGCCGGGGTCATCGACCTGACACCGGGCATCCGTTCGCTGCAGGTGCACTACGACCCGTCGCGCATCGCGCTGGCCACCCTGATGGACGCGCTGCTCGACGCACAGGACGGCGTGCCGGCGACCGCCGACATCGAGGTACCCAGCCGCACCGTGTGGCTGCCGCTGTCCTGGGACGACGCGGCGACGCGGCTGGCGATCGAGAAGTACATGCAGTCGGTGCGGGCGGACGCGCCCTGGTGTCCGAGCAACATCGAGTTCATACGACGCATCAACGGGCTGGACGATATCCAGGCCGTGTACGACACGGTGTTCGAGGCGAGCTACATGGTGCTCGGCCTGGGCGACGTCTACCTTGGCGCGCCGGTGGCCACCCCCCTCGATCCGCGGCACCGGCTCGTCACCACCAAGTACAACCCGGCCCGCACCTGGACCCCGGAGAACGCGGTCGGTATCGGAGGTGCCTACCTGTGCGTCTACGGCATGGAAGGCCCGGGCGGCTACCAGTTCGTCGGCCGCACGGTGCAGATGTGGAACCGCTGGAAGAGCACTTCGGAGTTCGAGCCCGGCAAGCCCTGGCTGCTGCGGTTCTTCGACCAGTTGCGGTTCTATCCGGTCAGCGCCGACGAGTTGCTGAAACTGCGCTCGGATTTCGTCGCGGGCCGCGCCGGCCTGCGCATCGAGGACGGCACGTTCAGGCTGGCCGACTACCAGCGATACCTGGTGGAGAACGGCGCAGCGATCAGCGCGTTCAAGACCCGCCAGCAGGCCGCCTTCGAAGCCGAACGCGAACGCTGGCGGGCCGCCGGCGTCGCCGAGACGGTGGAAGAGACCGTCGATGCCGATCTCGACGCACGCGCCGCCGCGGCCAGTGCGTTCGATGGCGAAGTGATCACCTCCGAAGTGTCGGGTGGCGTCTGGTCGGTGCTCGCCGCCAAGGGCAGTGCGGTGCAGGCCGGCGACACCTTGCTCGTCGTGGAGTCGATGAAGATGGAGATCACCGTGCTCGCGCCGCGCGCCGGCGTGGTGCACGAAGTGCTTTGCTCGGAGGGACAGCCGGTCACCGCCGGACAACCGCTGGTCCTGCTGCGCTGACACCGTTACCGAAGGACCGCCCGATGCGACCCGACCTGTCCCTGCCTGCGCTGCGCACGCGCTACCTGAGCGGCGAGCTGACGCCCACCCGGCTCGTCACCGAGCTGCACGCCCGGATCGATGCCGAGGAGGCGGCCCTGCCGCGCAACGTCTGGATCCATCGCCTCGGTCTCGAGGCGCTGATGCGATATGCCAGCGCGCTCGAAGGCCGTGATCCGGCCACGCTACCGCTGTACGGCATTCCGTTCGCCATCAAGGACAACATCGATCTGGCGGGTGTGCCGACCACCGCCGCCTGTCCGGCCTTCGCCTACACGCCGCAACGCAGCGCGACGGTGGTCCAGCGGCTGATCGACGCGGGTGCGATCCCGGTGGGCAAGACCAACCTCGACCAGTTCGCGACCGGTCTGGTCGGCGTGCGTTCGCCCTACGGGGCCTGCAGAAACTCGATCGATCCGGCCTTCGTGTCCGGCGGCTCGTCGTCTGGGTCTGCCGTTTCGGTGGCACTGGGTCTCGCGAGCTTTTCCCTCGGCACCGACACGGCAGGTTCGGGTCGCGTGCCGGCTGCGTTCAACAACCTGATCGGGCTGAAGCCCAGCCTGGGGCGCATCCCGACCACCGGCGTCGTCCCGGCCTGTCGCACGCTCGACGTGGTCTCGGTGTTCGCGCTGACGGCCGCCGATGCGGCGACGGTGCTGGCCTCGGCGCAGGGACCCGATGCGCAGGACGCGTATTCGCGCACGATGCCGCCGCACGGCCGCAACTTCGGCGCGACGTCGTTCCGCTTCGGTGTGCCGCGGGCGCAGGACCTGGTCTTCTACGGCAACGACAGCGGGGCTGCTCAATTCGCACAGGCGATCCAGCACCTGCGCGCGCTGGGCGGCGTGCCGATCGAGATCGATCTGACGTCCTTCCGCGACGTCGCCAGGCTGCTGTACGAGGGCCCGTGGGTGGCCGAGCGTTACGCGGCGATCCGTGCCTTCATCGAAGCACAACCCGAGGCCCTGCACCCGGTGACTCGCGCAATCACCGAAGCGGGCGGCCGGCTGACCGCAGCGGACACCTTCTCGGCGCTTTACCGGCTGAAGGAACTGCAGCACACCACCCTGGCGGCCTGGGGCGACATCGACTGCCTGGTCGTCCCCACGGCGCCGACGATCCACACCATCGCCGCCGTCGAGGCCGATCCGATCGCGCTGAACTCGCAGCTCGGCCACTACACCAACTTCGTCAATCTGCTCGACCTGTCGGCCGTCGCGGTGCCGGGCGGCTTCGCCGACGAGGGCCCGGCCCGCGGCCTGCCGCACGGCGTCACGCTGATCGGGCGCTGCGGGGCAGACCTGCCGCTGCTGACGCTGGCATCGCGGCTGCACGCGC